>JBLMYC010000046.1:0-7030 GCA_050258075.1 Acidobacteriota bacterium | reverse complement strand
CGCGCACCACGCTCGGCGCGCTGCGCGCCGGCGATCGGGTCAACCTCGAGACCGCGCTGCGCATGGGCGATCCGCTGGGCGGGCACTGGGTGCAAGGCCACGTCGACGCGACCGGCGAGGTGCTCGAGCGGCGCGACTTCGGCGAGCACTCGGTGGAGGCCTTCTCGCTCCCCGCCGAGCTGCAGCCATTCGTGGTCGAGAAGGGCTCGATCGCCGTCGACGGGGTCAGCCTGACCGTCGCCGCGGTCGGGCCTGGCCGCTTCGAGGTGGCGCTCATCCCGCACACCCTGGAGGCGACGACGCTCGGCGAGGCGCGCCCGGGGAGCCGGGTCAATCTCGAGATCGACGTGCTCGCCAAGTACATCCACCAAGCGCTCGCGGCGCGCGGCCTGGTCGCCCCGTGAGCTCACCGCTCGGGTCGCTGGGTGGAGGGGGCCGGGCAGCGGCACCGGCGCGGCCGCGCCCGCGTCTGCAGCTTCCGGAGCCCGGCCGCTTCTGGATTCGTGCCAGCCCGCGCGCGTGGCCGGCGCCGGCCGGGGCCTGGGTCGACCTGGCGAGCGGCGGGCTCGGCGCGACGACCCGGCAGCCGATCGATCTCGCCGCCTGGGCGGCGCTGCGCTCCGACGACGTCTGGTACCTGCCGCCGATCGAGCGCGCCCGCGGCGCCGAGCGGCGCGCGCTGGCCGAGCGTCTGCTCGCCGGCGGCACGCCGATCGTCTGGCAGGCGTCGCCCGGCGATCCGCCGCCGCCCAGCGGCGCGGTGGCGGTCTACGACCTGCTGCCAGCGCTGCTGGCGGGAGAGCTCGAGCGGCTGTCCGGCGTGGCCGCCGGAGCGACCGCGGTGTGGCCCCTGATCGCCGGCGTCACCGACGATCCGGGCCTCTGGCGCGCCGCCTGCGAGCGTCTGGCGACGGCCGGAGCCAGCTGCGTGCAGGCGCTGGCGCTCGAGCTCTCGCCGCCCGACCGCCGGTTGCTCGCCTCGCACCTCGACGAGCGCGCGTTCGCCCGTCTCTTCCATGCCCCGCCGCCCCCGGAGCGCGACTTCGCGGCGGTGGCGCACGGCTTCGGCTTGAAGCCCTTCGTGCCGCGGCCGCTGCCCCGCCCGCCGCTCGGCGGAGCGGCCAACCGTTGGCTGGCGGCGGCGCTCGGGCTGGTGGCCGACTTGTGGCTGCGCCTCGGGCGGCCGGTGGGGCGTGGCCAGGCCTACTACCGAGCCATGCGCTGGCTGGATCGCTCGCCACGCGACGTCGAGGCGCTGCGGCGCGAGGGCAATCTCGGCGTGCTGCCGTGGCTCGATCCGGAGAGCCGACGGGTGGTCGAGGACATGCTGGAGCACGGGCGCTCGCGCCTGCTCGACGAGCTGCTCGCCGAGTACGTCGGAGCCCGCCGGTGACGAGCACCCTCGGCATCTACGTTCACGTACCGTTCTGTCGCACCCGCTGCCGCTACTGCGACTTCTACCGGGTGGGCGAGAACGGCGAGCGCCAGGCGCGCTTCCTCGCCGCCCTGGCCGCCGAGATCGACGGGCTCGAGGCGTATGCCGGCCGGCCGGTCGACACGGTGTTCTTCGGCGGTGGCACGCCGTCGCTGCTCGACGCGGGCCAGGTCGGCGCGGTGCTCGATCGCCTGTCCGGACGCTTCGCGCTCGACCGCCGGGCCGAGGTCACGCTCGAGGCGAATCCTTCCGATCTCGATGCCCGGAAGCTTCGCGCTCTGCGCGCCGCAGGCGTGAACCGGCTGAGCGTGGGAGTGCAGTCCTTCAACGACCGCGAGCTGCAGCTGCTCGGCCGTCGCCACGATGCGGCGCGCGCGGCGGGTTGCGTCGACTGGGCGCGCGACGCCGGCTTCGACAACCTCAGCCTGGATCTGATGCTGGCGATCGCCGGGCAGACCGAGGCGAGCTTCGCGCGCTCGCTCGAACGCGCGGTCGCGCTCCAGCCCGATCACCTGAGCCTCTACCTGCTCGAGGTCCATGCCCAGTCCGAGATGGACTTCCTGCGCCGCGAGCGGCCGCGTCTGTTCCCCGGCGAGGAGGCCCATCGCCGGCGCTACCTGCGCACCGCCGAGCGCCTGACCGCCGCGGGCTTCGCGCACTACGAGATCTCCAACTTCGCGCGCCCGGGCCGCGAATGCCGCCACAACCTGAAGTACTGGCGCCGGGAGCCCTACCTCGGGCTCGGGCCCGCGGCGCACTCGGCGGTCGACGGGCGGCGCTTCCGCCACGCCGCCGACCTCGCCGCCTACCTCGCCGACCCGCTGGCGGTGGAGGAGCTGGAGAGCGATCCGGCGAGCGAGCGCGTCTTCCTCGGCCTGCGCCTGGCCGAAGGGGTGAGCGAGGCGGACGTGCTCGCCGGCGCCGCGCTCGACGAGAGCGAGCTCGGCCGGCGGCTCTCGCGTCTGGCACCGTTCGTCGAATCGCGACGGGGCAGACTGCGCCTGACGCGCGAGGGTTTCCTGGTCTCCAATGCCGTGCTGGCCGAGCTCCTGGCGGACACGCCGGCCCCCTTTTCCTCCGGAGAACCGCATGTCGCGAATCTTTCGTCGTAGTGCCGCTGTCCTGATTGCGCTGTACGCCGTCGCGGTCGTGCCGGCGCGGGCCTGGAGCGTCGATCCCACCGCGCCGAGCGGCGACCTCGAGGACTTCCACCGCCACTTCGCCGGGGCCGTCTACCCCTATGCCCGTCACGAGGCCGCGCCGCTCGGGATCACCGGCTTCGAGGTCTTCGCCGACTCGAGCTACAACCGCGAGTTCGACCGCCAGCCTTTCCGCGTCAGCGCCGTCTCGGGGAACCTGCCGAGCGACGTCCTGGCGATCGGTCGGGTGGGAGTGCGCAAGGGACTGCCGGGAGGAATCGATCTCGAGGCCTCGTACGGCAAGGTGGCGGGAAGCGATCTCAAGGTCGTCGCCGGGACGATTCAGTGGGCGCCGCTCGCCGGCGGGCTCGCCAGCCCGGCGCTCGCTTTCCGCCTGACCGGCGCGAAGTCGCAGGGCGACGACGTGTACGAGCTGCGCCAACTCGGCTTCGAGGCGGTCCTCAGCAAGGGGTTCCCGGTCGTCACGCCCTACGTCGGCGTGGGCCTGGTGCATAGCCAGGGGACGTTCCATCGCGCCGGCGGTGATCTATCGACGTCGACCGACCGCCCGATCGTGTTCGGCGGCGTCACGCTCAGCTTGCTGGTGCCCAAGATCCACCTCGAGGTCGAGCGCGGCGAGACCTGGCAGGCGGCGGCCCGTATCGGCATCGGGTTCTGAGGCGAGGGGAGAAAGCGATGATCGATCTGCGCTCTGACACGGTGACGCGGCCCGACGAGGAGATGCGGCGCGCCATGGCGGCGGCCGAGGTGGGCGACGACGTGTTCGGCGAGGACCCCACGGTTCGCCTGCTTGAGGAGGAGGCCGCGGAGGCGGTGGGCTGCGAGGCGGCGCTGTTCGTGCCCTCCGGCACCATGGGCAACCAGGTGTGCCTGCACGTGCACGCCCGGCCCGGCAGCGAGGTGGTGCTCGAGGCGCAGTGCCACATCCTGAACTACGAGATGGGAGCGATGGCGGCGCTGTCGGGTCTGCTGCCGCGCGTTCTGCCAAGCGTCGACGGCCTGCCGGCCCCTGCCGACGTCGAGCGGGCGATCGCGCCCCACGTCAGCTACCGGGCGAGCACCGGGCTCATCGCGCTCGAGAACACCCACAACATGGCCGGCGGCCGGGTCTACGACCGCGCTCGGCTCGCGGCGGTGCTCGACGTCGCGCGGCACCATGGCCTGCCGGTCCATCTCGACGGCGCGCGGATCTTCAACGCCGCGCTGGCGCTGGGCACCACGGTGCCCGAGCTCGTCGCCGGCTTCGACTCCCTGATGTTCTGTCTCTCGAAGGGCCTCGGCGCGCCGGTCGGCTCGCTGGTCTGCGGACCGCGCGATTTCGTGCAGGAGGCGCGGCGGGTGCGCAAGATGTTCGGCGGCGGCATGCGCCAGGTCGGCGTGCTGGCCGCGGCCGGCCTGGTGGCTCTCCGCCAGGGGCCGGCGCGCCTGGCCGAGGACCACCGCAACGCTGCCTGGCTGGCCAGTGAGATCGCCGGGCTGAGTAGCCTGACGCTCGATCCGCGCACGGTCGAGACCAACATCGTGATCTTCGGAGTGCGACCGGAGCTCTTCCGCGGCGAGGCGCCGGCCTCGACTTCCGCGGAGCTGCTCTCCCGGCTGCGCGCCGAGGGCGTGCTCGGTACACCGGTCGACGCCGAGCGGGTGCGCTTCGTCACTCACCGCGACGTCAGCCGGGCTCAGGTCGAGCAGGCGGTCGCGGTGCTGCGCCGCCTCGCCGCCTGAGGGCAGAGATCGCGGCTAGCGCAGCCGCGCGACGAGATCGATCTCCAGGCGGGCGCCCTTGGGCAGGGCGGCGGCCTGCACTGTCGTGCGGGCCGGGCGGTGCCTGCCCATCGCTTCGCCGTACAGCACGTTGAGCTGCGAGAAGTCGGCGAAGTCGACGATGAAGACGGTGGCCTTCAGCACGTCCTCGAAGCCCAGGCCGGCCTGGGCCAGGACGGCTTGCAGGTTGGCAAGCACCTGACGGGCCTCGGCCTCGAAGCCGCCGGTCGCGAGCGCGCCGGTCTTCGGGTCGAGGCCGATCTGGCCGGACGTGAAGAGCAGGCCGTTGCAGGAGACGGCCTGCGCGTAGGGGCCGATCGCGGTGGGCGCGGAGTCGGTGTGGTGGGCGGCGATCTTCTCGGGCATGGCTCCCCTCAGTCCTGTTGCTCGTAAACGCCGATGTACGGCAGGTTGCGGTAGCGCTCGTCGAAGTCGAGCCCATAGCCGACCACGAACACGTTGTCGATCGCGAAGCCACGGTAGTCGATCCTGACCTCGGTCTCGCGCGCCGCCGCCTTGTCGAGCAGGGCGCAGAGCCGGACGCTGCGGGCGCCGCGGAACTTCAGCAGGTCGAGGATCGTGCGCAGCGTCCAGCCGGTGTCGACGATGTCCTCGATCAGCAGCACGTGCTGGCCGCGCAGCGCCAGATCGACGTCCTTGCGGATGCGGATCTCCCCGGCGGTGCGCCCTGAGCCGTAGCTCGAGGTCTGGAAGAAATCCATGGTGACGGGGACCTGGACGCGCTTCAGCAGGTCGACCATGAAGAAGACCGAGCCCTTGAGAACGCCGACACAAAGCAGATTCTGGACGTCGGCGTAGTCGCGATCGATCTCCGCCGCCAGCTCGGCGACCCGCCGTTCGAGGTCGGCCTGCGAGATCAGCGTGCGCACTCTCCCGTTTCGCTTTGCTTCGGCCATGCCTTAGAATACCCCCCGATATCCGCGGAAACCTATGACTGTTCAGGAATTAAACGTTCTGCACCAGCGCTACATCGACCTCTCGGATCGGTTCCGCGCGGCGTGGACGTTCCACCAGTTTCTGCAGGGCCTCCAGAAAGTCTTCCTCGAGTCCGGACCGGGCAAGTACCCGGCCGACTTTCAGACTGCGTACGGCGTCCTCAAGGACATCTCCCAGAACCTGAACGCGACCGAGATCGATCGCATCCGCGGCCAGCTCGACGGGGTCGAGAAGCAGCTCAGCCATCTCACCGCGTCGCTGCTGCAGGAAGACTCCCGCATCTCGCCGTCGCTGCTGCGCCAGTTCTTCCAGCGCGTCAAGAACTACGACGAGAAGATCCTAACCCAGCTGGTGAAGTTCTACATCTACTCGCAGCGCGATCCGCACTGGGAGCCGGATCGCATCGACAAGGTCGACTACCTGCTGACCAAGCTCGGCGAGGAGGGTCCCGGCAGCGGTGCGATGCGCGATCGCACTCGCCTGCGCGAGATCCTGCGCGGGCTGTGGGCGGCGGTGAGCGGCGGACCTCAGCTGGAAGCTGCGGCGGCGGAGCGCCGCGGCGAGCTCGAGCGGCTGCGCAGCGAGATCGCGGCGGTCGAGGACTTCGACCAGCTCGCCGATCTGCGCCTGGTGCGGCGCTACCGCGAGTTCAAGCACGCCCTGGGCTCGTTGCTGTTCGAGCCCGAGATGACGCTCGGCATCCTGGAGATCAACCTGCTGATGAAGTCGAAGGTGCGCCAGCTCTACGCCAAGGAGGAGCGGCGCATCTTCTCCGAGTCGCAGCGCATCTTCGAGCTCGAGCGGGAGGTGCCGCTCGATGCCAAGCTCGACGAGGAGCTGGCCAGCTTCCGGCGCGAGATGGAGAAGTTCGAGAGCCAGCTCCAGCAGGACAACCTGCGGCTCGAGGAAGTGGGCTCGCTGCGCTCGCAGGTCAAGAGCCTGATGCCCCGCCTGACCGGCGCGGCCGGGAAGAGAGACGCGCCGTCACCCACCGCGCTGAGCTCGAGTCCCAGCCCGAGCGGCGAGGTGGCGCTTCTGGAGGAGCTGATCGCGACGCCGCTGCGGCGCATGATCACCGCGCTCGAGGGCTCGAGCCCCGACGAGGCGCCGCGGGCGGTGTCGATCCAGCGCGAGGTGTTCCCCTTCCGCCTCGAGCCGCGCGAGGTGGTGGCCTTCCGCCGCCAGCACGGTCACGAACCCGCGGGAGACGGTGACCTCGAGCGCTTCGTGCTCGAGGGCGCCGCGCTCCGCGTGCGCCTGAGCGAGGAGGCCGAGGAGATCACCGGCATCCTCGACGACACGTCGATCACCCGCGACACCCCGGTCTTCGCGCGGGCCCGCACCACTTGCCGCATGGCGGACTCGGTCGAGCGCCGCTACTCGCACTGGATCGACCAGGCCGTGCTGCAGGGCAACTTCGCCGAGGCCCAGGCCCTGCAGGTGCTGCGCATGCGCATGCTGCGCGAGTACGCCGGCCTCTGGCTGCTCGCCAACAAACGGTAGAGCCTCCGTCCCGTAGCACCAAGCCCGTCGCCGCGAGCCTTCGGCCCACTGTCATCCCTCGCTCACGCCATCCAGAAAGGCCCGTCAGCTCCGCTCCTGGATCCTTCGCTGCGCTCAGGATGACAGCGAGGAGACGTGCGCTGTAGCCACAGCACCGCTTCTCACCGAGTGTGCTCTGTCATCCTGAGCGAAGCGAAGGATCCCGACCGACCGG
>JBLMYC010000045.1:0-8890 GCA_050258075.1 Acidobacteriota bacterium | reverse complement strand
GCTGCGCACCGTGGTCACGATCGCCCGTCAGCACACGCCGTAAACGGAGAGGACCAAGGCCATGCAAGTCATCCAGTTCCAGGACCCCACCGGGCACACCATGGTCGCGCGCTGGCCGGCCCGCGGCCGCGCGGCGATCCCGCTCGGCAGCCAGCTGATCGTCGAGGAGAGCCAGCAGGCGGTCTTCCTGCGCGACGGCAAGGCGCTCGACACCTTTGGCCCTGGCCGCCACACCCTGGCGACCGAGAACCTGCCGCTCCTGACCCGCCTTGTCGGCCTGCCGTTCGGCGGCAAGTCGCCGTTCCAGGCGGCGGTCGTCTTCGTCTCGACACAAACCTTCCTCGACCTGAAGTGGGGCACCAAGGAGCCGGTCATCTACCGCGACGCCGAGCTCCAAATGGTGCGGCTGCGCGCCTTCGGCAAGTTCGCCATCCGGGTGACCAACGCGCAGGCCTTCGTCAACCAGGTGGTGGGGACGATGAACGTCTACACGACCGACGGCATCGAGGGTTACTTCAAGGACGTGATCGTGGCGCGGCTGACCGATCTGCTCGGCGACTCGCTGAAGACGATCTTCGACCTGCCCAAGGTCTACGACGGCCTGGCGATGGCGCTCAAGGCGCGGGTCGCCGACGACTTCCTGAAGTACGGCATCGAGCTCGCCGACCTCTACCTCGGAGCGATCACGCCGCCCGACGAGGTGCAGAAGGTGATCGACGAGCGCGCCGGCATGGCGGCGGCGGGCAACCTCGACGCCTACATGAAGTTCAAGACGGCGCAGGCGATCGGCGACGCGGCGAAGGCCGAGGGGGCCGGTGGGACGGTCGGCGCCGGGGTCGGCGTCGGCATGGGCGCCGGCCTCGGCATGATGCTGCCGCAGATGATGCGCGACGCCATGCAGGGCGGCCAGGCGCCCGCAGCCGGCAGCGCGCCGCCGACGCCGGCCGCCGCGGCCCCGGCCGCTGCCACCGGGGCCGCGTTCTGCTCGCAGTGCGGCACCCGGCTCCCGGCCGGGGCGCGGTTCTGTCCGAGCTGCGGCAACAAGCTCGCGTGAGCGATCCGCTCGCCAAGCCGGTCGTCGTCTGCCCGCAGTGCGGCGGCGAGAATCCGCTGTCGACCGGCGAGGCCATCCTGCGCTGCGCTTTCTGCGGCGTATCGCTGTACATCGACCGCTCGCGGGTGGTCAGTCACTACCTGCTGCCGCGCCTGGTCGACAAGGGCCAGGCGCAGGAGGCGCTGCGCCGCTGGATGGCCGGCAACCAGACGGTCAAGGACCTCGACCGCCTGGCGACGATCGGCGAGGTCGAGCCGCTGCTCTTCCCGATGTGGCTGTTCCGCAGCCGCGGGCCCCAGGACAACGGCGGCGAGCGGTCGCTGGTCGAGCCCGCTGCGGCGACGCCGATCCACGCCCTCGCCGACCTCAAGATCCCGGCCGGCAAGCTGATCGCGTTCGGCGCCGGCGAGCCCGGCGTCGCGGCGACCGTGCCGACAGTGCCCCTCGACACGGCGCGGACCTGGCTGGGCGGCGGCGGGGCCGGGCTGACCGAGCAGGCGCTGGTTCACGTCCCGCTGTGGCGCTGTGGCTACCGCTATCAGGACCGGGATTACCTGGCCTACGTCGACGGCGCGACCGGCGAAGTGGTGGCAGCGGTCTTCCCGGCCAAGTCCGAGGCGCCATACATGGCGGTGGCGGCGATCGGGCTGGTGCTCTTCCTGGTCGAGGGCCTGGCGGTGAGCAACGTGTTCTTCAAGCTCGTCCTCTACGCGGTGACCGCCGCGCCGTTGCTCGCTGCCGCCTACGCCGTGACGCGCAAGGTCTAGAGGCAGTTCGAGATTGACCGGGCCCATCGCAAGCACGCCGCCCGCCGCTGCCCCGCAGCTCGAGGTCGCCGGCCTCTCCTGTCCGAAGTGCGGCGGCGCGCTCGCCGCCGAGGAGGGGGCGCGGGTCGTCGCCTGCCCGTTCTGCCAGACGCCGCTGCTGGCAATCGGCGAGGTGGGCGATTTTCGCTACGCGGTCGAGCCCACGGTGACTGCGGCGCAGGCCCGCCAGCGCGCCGCCGACTGGCTGCGCTCGGGCTGGAACAAGGACCAGGGCCTCGCCTCGGGCGCCGAGCTCCAGGAGCCGATGCTCTGCTTCCTGCCCTTCTTCCGGGTGCAGGCCGACGTCGTCGGCTATGCCTTCGGCACCGAGCAGCACACCCGCACCTCGGGGGGCAGGACCGAGACCTACACCGTCGACGTCGAGGTGCCGGTCGCGGCGAGCTGCGATCGCACGTACGCCGCCCTGAACGTCGCGGAGTGGGGGGTGCAGCACGTGCGCACCGGCGGCCGCAAGCTGCTCGCCTTCGACGAGGAGTCGCTCCAGCGCCGCGGCATGGTGTTCGCCCCGACGGCATCCGAGGTCGACGTCGAGCGGGCGGCGCTCGAGGCGTTCCGGCGCGAGAACGATCCCGCACGCCGTCTCAAGGAGACCCGTTTCCGCTTCCTCGCCACCCTGCGCGAGCGCACCTCGCTGCTCTACGTGCCGCTGTGGGTGGTGCGCTATCGCTACCGGGCGCGCTCCTATCAGGCGCTGATCGACGCCGCCGACGGCACGCTCGCCTACGGCAAGGCGCCGGGCAACGATCTGTATCGCGCCGTCATGCTGGTCCTGGCGGAAGCGGGCGGCTGCCTCGTCGGCACCACCATCCTGCAGCACGCCGATCGCTTCGGTGAGGTGGCGCTCGCCGGGCTGGCGATCTTCGGCGCCCTGCTCTGGGGCTGGCGGCGTTTTCGCTACGGCGCCGAGGTGGAGGAGGGCAGCGGCCTCGACAAGACCCCGCTGCTGCCGGAGAGCGTCGAGCGCCTGCTGGGAGGCGGGAAGTGAGCGGCCTGCAATTGGTGCCACTCGCCTGTCCGAGCTGCGGCGCCGGCGTCGAGGCCGGGGCCGCCGACGTCGTCTACTACTGCAGCGCCTGCCGCAACGGCTACCTGTACGGCGACCGCACGACGCCGCTGCGTCCGGTCGACGTCGCGTTCGTGACCGTGCCCGGCAAGGCGATCTCGACCTATCTGCCGTTCTGGCTGCTGCCGGCGACGGTGCGCATCCTGGCCCGCCCGACGAGCGGTGGTGCGGGAGTGATGCGCGCCCTGTTCGGCGGCGGGGAGCCGGTGCCGGGGGCCGAGAGCCAGGGGATCTTCGCGCTGCCCGCCTACGACCTGCCGCTCGGCAGCCTCCTCGCCCTCGCGCAGCGCTACACGCAGGCCCTGCCGACCCTCGGCGAGCGTCTCGGCGAGCGCTTGCGCGGCGGCCGGCTGACCGTCGAGGATGCGCAGAAGCTCGCCGAGTACGTGCTGATCGCCGATGAGGCGCAGAAGCCCGACACGCTGACCGGGCTGCGCTACGAGCTGCGCTTCGGGCCGCCCCGTCTGCTCGGCGTGCCCTTCGTCCTGACCCCCGCCGGCGGGCGCGTCGACGCCCTGTTCGGACTGGCGGGCTGATGGCGCCGGCCGCGCGAAGCGGGCCCGGCTTGCTCTAGAATCACGGCGAACCTGCGGACCGACGAGACGTGACCTCCCAAGACAGTGGCGCCGTCCTCGACGGCAAGTACGAGATCCTGGACCGGCTGGCGAGCGGTGGCATGGGCGAGGTCTACCTCGTCCGTCACCTCCATCTCCAGGAGCAGCGGGTCATCAAGATCCTGCGTCCGGAGCGCGCCACGGACCCTCTCGCCGCACAGCGATTCCTGCAGGAGGCGCGGGTCGCCACGCAGATCAAGCATCCCAACGTCGCCATCCTGTACGACTACTCGCAGCTGCCGGACGGCCGCTTCTACATGGTGTGGGAGCACATCGAGGGCGAGGACGTCGGCACCTGGCTGCGCAACCGCGGCCCCTTCCCTCTGGCGGTCGGGATCGACCTCGGCATCCAGGCGCTGCGCGGTCTCGAGGCGATCCATGCGGCGGGCGTCATCCATCGCGACGTCAGCCCCGACAACATGATGATCACCCGCGATGCGCGGGGTCGCACGCTGCTCAAGATCATCGACCTCGGTCTCGCCAAGAACCTGTCGCAGCACCCCGACTTCGAGATCACCCAGGCCGGCATGTTCATGGGCAAGCTGCGCTACTGCTCGCCGGAGCAGGCGGGCGCGCTGCCCGAGGGCGCCCGGCTCGATCACCGCAGCGACCTGTACTCCTTCGCCGCGGTTCTGTACGAGATGCTGTGCGGCCTGCCGCCCTACGACTCGGAGAACCAGCACGGGTTCCTGCTCAAGCGCATGAACGAGGACCCGCTGCCGCTCGTGGGGCGCAACGCCCAGGTGCAGATCCCGCGCGAGCTCGATCTGATCGTGCGCCGCGGCCTCGAGCGCGATCGCGAGAAGCGCTATCCGGACGCGGTGGCCTTCATCCAGGCGCTGGCGCGCATGGCCGAGCGCCTGCGCGGCGTTGCCACCCAGGAGGTCGCGGTCCCCGGCGCGACCGCGAGCCGGGCCGCCGCCAGTCCGGCGCCGGCCGCGCCCGGCGCCGGCGCGCCGCTCCCGCGCGAGCTGTCGCGCGAGGAGCGCCTCGACCTGCTGGCGCAGATCGACCGCGCGGCCAAGAAGCAGGAGGGCTCCGCCCAGGTGCTGCAGCGCGCCGAGCAGGCTTTGCAGGCGGGGCGCATGGACGAGGCGCGCCAGCTCGCCAACCAGCTGGCCAGCCTGTCGCCGCGGCCGCGCGGTCTCGACGAGCTGTTCGTCCGCCTGCACGAGGCGGAGCAGTCGGCAGCCGACTCGGCGCATGTCCAGGAAGCCGAGGCGCTGCTCGAGAAGTACCTCAAGGAGCGCAAGCAGAACCTCGCTCAGCTGGCGCTCGAGACGCTGCTCGAGCTGCGGCCGCAGCATGCGCGGCGCCAGGAGTACCAGGAGCGCGTCAACGCGATCGGCGCCGAGGCGATGCGCCTGCAGCGCGCCCAGCAGGCGCTGCAGGTGGGGCGCGAGGCGCTGGCGCGCAACGATCGCAGGAGCGCCTGGAAGCAGATGGAGATCCTGCAGCAGATCGACCGCGGTGGCGAGTCGATGCAGGTCCTGCAGGCCGAGATCCAGGAGGCCGAGGGTCGCGAGCGCCGCCGAGCCACGGTCGACGAGCGGCGCGAGGCGTTCGAGATGGCGGTGAGGGCGGGCCGCGTCGGCGAAGCCGAGCGCGAGCTGCGCAATCTCCAGGAGCTGGAGATCACCAAGGTCACGCTCAATCTGTACGAGGCGCAGCTCGCCCAGGCCCGCAACCGGGCCCAGGAGAGCGTCGCCGCGGCGCCGTACGAACAGCGATTCCGCGAGCGCGTGCAGGCCCGGGACTGGATCGGCGCGCGCGAGGTGGTGGAGGAGCTCGAGCGCGCCCTGCCGCAGAGCCCGCGTCCGGCCCAGATGTTCGCCGAGGTGGCGCGCCTGCAGGAGGAGGAGCGCCGGCGCGCCGGGATCGAGCAGGGCGTCCAGCAGGTCGAGGCCTTCGTCGCCGCCCACGACCCGACGCGCGCCGAGCTGGCGCTGAAGATCCTCCTGCAGATGGACCCCGAGAATCCCCACCGCAAGCGCCTCGAGAAGGCCGTCGCCGCCCTGTGGAAGGGCTGATGCGGCCCGAGCTCGCGATCGCCGCCCGCCCGCCGGCCATGGACGCCCGCACGCAGCGCCTGGCGCGCTACGCCTTCATGAAGCTCACCCGCGACCTCGACACGCGGTTCGAGTCGCTGCTGCTGACTGGGCGGGTGTCGAAGTGGTACAGCGAGGTCGGCAACGAGGCGACCACCGTGGCGGCGGGCTTGGCGCTCGGCCCGGGCGACGCGCTGGCGACGCTGCACCGCGACCTCGGCGCGATCCTCGCCGTGTACCTCGACCCGGCGCGGACCTTTCCCGGCCTCGGTTTCGGCGAGTCCGACCGGCGCCGCCCCGAGCCGCGCGACCTGCTTTATCGCCTGTCGTGCCAGCTGCTCGGCAAGCACCACGGGTTCTCGCGCGGCGTCGAGCGCTCATTCCACTACGGCTACCTGGCGCCCGCGGAGGGCATTCTGCACGTCGGCATGATCAGCCACCTCGGCGCCATGATTCCGGTCGCCGCGGGCTGCGCGCTGGCCCTGCAGCAGAGCGGCGGCGATCGGGTGGCGGTCAACTTCATCGGCGAGGGCGGCACTTCGACCGGCGACTTCCACGAGGGCCTGAACATGGCCGCGGTGTGGAAGCTGCCGCTCGTCCTGGTGATCGAGAACAACCGCTACGCGTTCTCCACTCCGGCGCGACTGCAGTACGCCGCCGAGCGCCTCGCCGACCGCGGACCGGGCTATGGAGTCGCCAGCGAGACGGTGGACGGCAACGATCCCGACGCCATGGCGGCGGCCTTCGAGCGCGCCGTCGCACGGGCGCGGCGCGGCGAGGGCCCAACCCTGCTCGAAGCGATGCTCGGCCGCATGCGCGGCCACGCCGAAGGCGACGGCTCGCTGAAGGTGGTGCCGGAGACGGAGCTGCGCCAGTACCTCGCCGCCGACCCGGTGCCGGCCTACGCGGCGCGCCTGGAGGGCGACGGGACGATGTCGCGCGAGCTGCGCGAGCGCATCGAGCGGCGGGTCGCCGAGCTGGTCGAGGAGGCGATCTCGCGCGGTCTCGATGCGCGCGGGCCGGAGCCCGAGACGGCGACGCGGCCGGTGTTCGCCCCGGCGGACTACACGCCGCGTGCAACGGTCGCGGTTGCGGCCGGGGCGCCGGGCGGTGCCGAGGCGGAGGACGATGCGCACGCCGCACCGACCGCGATGGCGGCGTTCACGGGCGGGGCGGCGAAGAAGGCGGCGGGCGAGGTGACGTACCTCGAGGGCATCCACGATGCGCTGGCCGAGGAGCTCGAGCACGATCCGTCGCTGCTCCTCATGGGGCAGGACATCGGCGCTTTCGAGGGCGCCTTCCGGGTCACCCGCGGCCTCCTCGCCCGCTTTCCCGGGCGCGTCCTCGACACCCCGATCGCGGAGAGCGGCACGCTCGGCATCGCGATCGGGGCGGCTCTGCTCGGCCACCGGGTGGTGGTCGAGATGCAGTTCGCCGACTTCATCACCTGCGGCTTCAACCAGCTCGTCAACGTCGCCGCCAAGCTCTTCTACCGCTTCGAGCGGCCGTGCCCGATCGTCGTCCGCCTGCCCTCGGGCGGCGGGGTCGGCGCCGGGCCGTTCCACTCCCAGAACCCCGAGGGCTGGTTCACGCACGTCGCCGGCCTGAAGGTGGTCTGCCCGGCGACCGCTCGCGACGCCAAGGCCTTGATGCTGGCGGCGATCCGCGACCCCAACCCGGTCGTCTTCTGCGAGCACAAGTACCTGTACCGGCGCGTCAAGGAGGTCCTGCCGCCGGGTGACCTGGTCGAGCCTCTGGGCAAGGCGAAAGTGCGGCGCGCCGGAAGCGATCTGACGCTCTTGGGCTACGGAGCGACGACCTGGACCTGCCTCGAGGCGGCGGACGACCTCGCCCAGGAAGGCATCGCGGCCGAGGTCGTCGACCTGCGCACCCTGGTGCCCTTCGACGCGGAGACGGTGCTCGGCTCAGTGCGCAAGACCGGACGGGCGCTCGTCGTGCACGAGGCCCAGCTCACCTCCGGCTTCGGGGCTGAGGTCGCGGCCCGGATCGCCGACGCCGCCTTCGCCTGGCTGGACGCTCCGGTGCGGCGGGTCGCGTACCCCGACTCTCCGGTGCCCTACGCCAAGACCCTCGAGCAGCTCCTGCTGCCGACCCGGGAGAAGGTCGTGGCGGTGGCCCGCGAGCTGGCCGCCTTCTGAGTCACCCGGCCCGGCAGGGTGGGGACCGGGTCGCCAGGAGTACAATTCGCGACGCGAGGCCATGTGGAGCCCGGCCCGTGCTCCGGTACGGGTCAGGCGGGGTGGGTAGCAACGCGGCACCGCCTCGTCCCCCAACGTAATTTCAGTTTCTGGTGAGCGGGCGAGCCGCTCGCGACCTTCCGCGGTCGAGAGCGGACGCGCGCATGGACATGGAGGGAGAGACATGGCTGGTTCATCGTGGAATTCGCACCGCCGGTTCGTTCGCCACACCGGAACGCTTCTGGCCCTCGGGATGCTCCTGCTCGGCGGCTTCCGGGCCGAGGCCGCGACCCTGCTCGTCGCGACGAGCGGGACCGACTCCGGCAACTGCCAATCCTCAGCCTGCCTGACGATGACGTACGCCCTGACCCAGGCAGCGGCGGGTGACACGATCTCCCTGGGGGCTGGGACCTTCGTCGAGAACGTGGTGATCAACAAGTCGGTCATCCTGGCGGGGGCCGGACAGGCGAGCACGACGATCGTGCCGGCGCTTGCGGCGCCTACGTGCGCCGTGGGCGACAGCGGCTCGCTGTGCCTGCCGGGAGGGAGCGCCAGCAACGTGCTGCTGGTGCAAGCGAACAACGTCGAGATCCACGACCTGACGGTGGACGGTGACCATCCGGCGGGCGGTAGCCTGGAGGCCCGGAATGGCATCATCGTCAACTACGCCGCCGGCGTGTTCAATGGCCTCAACGTCCACGACGCCACGGTCAGGAACGTCTACCTGCGCGGCATCTACGCCTCGAGCGGCGGCACCTTCACGTTCACCCACGACACCGTCCAGAACGTGCAGGCCGATCCGATGTCGATCTGCATGTTCAACTTCGGCGGCTCGGGCGTGATGTCGTTCAACAACGTCTCCGGCTGTGGCGACGGGCTCTCCTCGAACTGGTCGACCGGCGTGCAGTTCCGCAACAACGTGATCTCGAGCTCGCTCTCGGCCGTGCACACCGACAACGCGCAGGGTCCGACGGCGGACGTGATCGATAGCAATCAGGCCTCCAACCTGGGAGCCAACTCCTACGCCTTCTGGGTGTTCGCGCCGCACGTCGCGCCGACGGTCAGCAACAACACGGTGACCGGCGT
>JBLMYC010000044.1:0-17418 GCA_050258075.1 Acidobacteriota bacterium | reverse complement strand
CGGCCAGCGACTGCAGCAGGGAGGACTCGATCTCGTCGAGCGAGCCCGCCGGCGGCAGGAGATGGATGAGAAATGGCGCCTCCAGGCAGAGAAAGGCGTGGAGGTCGCGCTGCAGCTCGGAGGCGGCGTCGGTGCGCGGCGCGTCGAGAGACGTCGTCATGGTCGAAAAGTATACGAGGCGCCGCGGTGACGCGGCGCCGGCGCTCAGACGCGCAGCGTGTCCGCCCGCCAGCTGCGGATCATCTGCTTGATCGCCTTGCGGTCGTGGACGTTGCCGTCGAGCACCTTCTGCGCCAGCTCGGGGAGCTCCTCATCGCTCGCGAAGCGCAGCGCGATCAGCTGGCCGGGGCTGAAGTCCATGATCCGGGCGCGCAGCGGATCCTTGGTCAGACGGGCCAGGCGCTCGCGCTCCTCGTCGCGGATGACGCGATCCTGCACGGTCAGGGCGAACACGCGGGCATAGTAGGCGACCAGGATCAACGCGATGGCGACCCCGAGCTCGATCCCGGCGCCGATCGACGGCCAGCGGTAGAGGTTGCGGGTCTTGTAGGCCAGATTCAGGATGAGCAGGCCGTAAGTGACGTAGTGGTACAGAGGCACGGTGCGCGCGTGATTCGAGAAACTCTGCTGCGAATCCATCGCCGTTCTCCTGTGGTTTCGAATTGGCGTCGATTCTAGCGCGCCTGGCTCAGCCGCCGATGTGCGACATCTCGACCCGGCGCGCGATCGTGGTCAGCTCGGTGCGGCGCTCGGAGTAGCGGTCGTCGCGGAGTTGCCAGACCTGCCGCGCGGCCTCTTGGAGCTGGGCGTCGCTCGCCCCGGTGCGCAGTGGTGTCTTGAGGTCGAAGCCGCTCGCCGCGAACAGGCAGGTGAAGAGGTGGCCCTCGGGGGACAGGCGCAGTCGGGTGCAGTCGCCGCAAAAAGGCTGGCTGACCGAGGCGATCACCCCGAACTCGCCGCCGCCGTCGAGGTATCGCCAGCGGCCGGCCACCTCGCCGCGGTAGGCCGCGGACATCGCCTCGGCGGGCAGCTCGGCCGTGATCCGGGCGACGATCTCGCGCGCCGGCACCACCTGGTCGAGGCGCCAGCCGTTGGTGTTGCCGACGTCCATGAACTCGATGAAGCGCGCGATCCAGCCCCGCTTCCGGGCGAGACGCGCCAGCTCGACCAGGGTGTGGTCGTTGACCCCGCGCTGGACCACGGCGTTGATCTTGATCGGCCCCAGGCCGGCGTGCTCGGCGGCGGCGATGCCGTCGAGCACGCCGCCGACCGAGGCGCCGACCCCGTTCATGCGGCGGAAGACCTCCTCGTCGAGCGAGTCCAGGCTGACGCTGACCCTCTTGAGACCGGCCCGGCGCAGCGCCGGCGCCTGGCCGGGAAGGAGCAGCCCGTTGGTCGTGAGCGCCAGGTCGTCGATGCCGGGGATCGCCGCCAGCATCGCGACCAACCGCTCGAGATCACGGCGCACCAACGGCTCGCCGCCGGTGATCCGCACTTTGCGCACCCCGAGCTCGACCAGCACGCGGGCGAGCCGCGCGATCTCCTCGTAGGTGAGCAGCTCGCGGTGGGCGAGAAACTCGAAGCCCGGTCCGAACACCTCGCGCGGCATGCAGTACGTGCAGCGCAGGTTGCAGCGGTCGGTCACCGAGATGCGGAGGTCCTGCAGCGGGCGTCCGCGAGTGTCCTCGAGAGTCACCGGCCTATTGTACGCGTCGGGCGCCGGGCGCCGGGCGCCGCGCGCTGACCGGCGCGGCGCGGCGCGGGCCGGGAGGCAGGTGCTAGATTGCCCGGCGTCGTGCCCAGGCCCGCACACCCCGCCCGCCCCGCAGTGAATACCGAGCCGGCCCGCCTCGTCCACCTCGATCCTGACCTGGCGGTCCTCGCCAAGCCGTCCGGGCTGAGCCTGCAGACTCCGCGGCGCGACCCGGAGGGGGCGGTCGAGCGTCTGCTCGCGGCCTTGCCGGAGGATCAACGGCGCGAGCTGGGCACCGGCGGTCTGCTGCTCGTGCACCGCTTGGACGTCGGGACGTCTGGCCTGGTGGTGGTGGCGCGCTCCGCCGAGGCGCATCGCGCCCTGGTGCAGGCGTTCTCCGAGCGCCGGGTGGAGAAGCGCTACCTGGCGCTGGTCTGGGGACGGCCGCGGCCGGGGCGTGGGGTCTACGATGTGCCCGTCGCGCCCGACCGCCGCGACCGGCGGCGCATGGGCACGGATCCGGCCGGTCGGCGCGCCGTCACCCGTTACGCCGTGCGCGCGGTCGGTCCGTCGGTGGCGCTGGTCGAGCTCGCGCCGGAAACCGGACGGACGCACCAGATCCGCGTCCACCTGGCGGCGGCAGGACATCCGATCGTGGGCGACGATCTGTATGGCGGGCCCCGCCACCGCGGGGTTCGCGACCCGGCACTGCGCCGCGCCCTGGCGCCAGCGCACACCTTCCTGCACGCCTGGCGGCTCCGTCTGCCGGCGCCGCCGCTCGCCGTCCCGCTCGAGCTCGAGGCCGCGCTGCCGCCTGCGTTCGCCGAGGCGCTGGCGCTTTGTGGGATCGCCGCCGAGCCGGGCGTCCCGGTTCTCTAATCGGCCTCGCGAACGCGGCTGACGCGCTCCGGTAGCGTGCTGGCGTCGATCTCGGCGCTGGTTGTCCAGCCTTCCTCGCGCACGATCTCGACCAGCGCCTCGACCACCTGGCGATCGAACTGCAGGTCGCTCTCGGCGCGCAGCTCGGCGACCGCCGCCGCGGTCGGTCGGCCTTGCCGATACGGCCGGTCGTGGGTGATCGCGTCGAACGCGTCGACCACCGCCAGGATGCGGGCGCCGACCGGGATCTCATCGCCGCAGAGGCCGAAGTAGCCGGGGAATCGCACGCCCTCGCGCCGCCCGTCCCAGCGCTCCTGGTGGTAGCGAATCGCGGGCTCGGCGGGGCGCAGCAGGACGACGTCGCGGACGATGCGCAGGCCGATCTCGACGTGGCGCTGCATCAACAGCTTCTCGGCTTCGTCGAGCGGTCCCGGCTTGTTCAGCACCGCTTCCGGCACCCCGATCTTGCCGATGTCGTGCAGGATGGCGGCCCAGCGCAGATGATCGAGCTCCTGGCCGGCGATGCCGAGCTTGCGGCCGACGCGCTGGGCGAGCTGGGCGACGCGTTGGACGTGGCCTTCGGTCAGCGGGTCCTTGGCCTCGATCGCGGCGGCGAGCGAGGCGACGGTGGTTTCGAAATCGCGCCGCAGCTGGAGCTGCTGCGAGCGGACCGTGTCGAGTAGCCGGCGGCGGCGGTTCGACATCCAGCCGCCGAGCAGCGCGAAGCCGCTGAGCACGACGACGCTGCCGTAGGCCGGGGTGAGGATCTCCTCCAGCGCCAGGCCGCCGGTCGGTGCCGCGGCGAGCGCGGCGATGAAGCCGGCCGAAGCGAAGCCGTTGACCAGGATCGCGGCGCCACTGCCGCCCTGGAGCGCGGCGAGCGCCACGCCGGCGGCGAGCGGAGCCGTCAGCCAGTGGGGAAAGCCCCAGCCGAGCCGCGGCAGGACGAATGCGGGTACGAGGGCGCTGGCGGTGAGCACCGCAGCCGCCAGGACCTGACGCGGGCTGCGCAGCCACTGGTCGAAGATGCCGCGGTCGGGAGCGATCAGCAACAAGCCGGGGCGCAGCGCGAGGAGCAGCGGCAGGCCGAGCACCAGGGCGGCGACGACGTCGCTCGCCCACCAGGTGGCAACGGAGGAGGCGATCGCTCCCGGCGCTACCGGCACATGGCCCAGCGTCACCAGGGCGGAGACCCCGGCCACCGCCGAGAAGAGGTCGGGCAGCATGGCGCCCCAGACCACGACACGGCTCAGACGGCTGTATGCGCCGCCGGTCGCGTCGCGCAAAGCCCGGGCCGCGATCAGTCCGGCCGCCGCCTGGATGCTGGCGAACAGCACGATGGTGAACGGTGTGTCGGCGGCGCCCCACGGCGCGAGCGCCGAGCCCAGGCCAACGCCGAGGGCTCCCCAGATGCCGAATGCGCCGGTGGCCGCGAGGGCCACGGCCGCCGAGGGATAGAGGAAGGCCACGCCGGTCTCGTGCGCGAAGCGGCGGGCGACGAACGACGCGAGCGCGCAGGCAGCAGCGGTGGCCGCCACGGCAACGGCGCGGCCGAGCGGGCGGTCGACAAAGGGACGACGGGCGTCGTTTCTCGCCTCGGTCATCGTGGTCTGAATCGGCCGCTTAGAGTAGCAGGACGACGGTTGCGAGAACAGCCGACGCCGCTGGCGGTAGAGGCGCAGTTTGGGTCTCGAAGCGAAGGCGGAAGGCCCACGGACCCTGATTGGCTCGGGTGAGTCGGGGTGTACTGCGTCCGCCCGCGAGCGGAGAGACCCAAACTGAGCCACTGCCCCGCGGGTGCGTGGCTCGCCGCTAGCGGGTGGGAAGGACGGGTTGGGGGGCGCCGGCGCGGCGCGGGTACTTGCTGGCCACGTAGTCGTCGACGATCGCGCGGAACGCCGTCGAGAGCTCGTCGTACGTGCCCTTGAGGTTGGTGAATTTCTCGCCGTCGACGTAGACCGGACAGGTGGGCGCCTCGCCGGTGCCCGGCAGGCTGATGCCGATGTTGGCGGCCTTCGACTCGCCGGGGCCGTTCACGATGCAGCCCATGACCGCGACGGTCATCGTCTCGACGCCCTCGTAGTCGCGCTTCCACTCCGGCATCTTCTCGCGCACATAGCCCTGGATCTTCTCGGCCAGTTCCTGGAACGTCGAGCTGGTCGTGCGGCCGCAGCCCGGGCAGGCGGTGACCGAGGGCGCGAAGGAGCGCAATCCGAGCGACTGCAGCAGCTCGCAGCAGGCGTAGACCTCCTCGCGCCGATCGCCGCCCGGACGCGGGGTGAGCGAGATGCGGATGGTGTCGCCGATGCCTTCGAGCAGCAGGGTCGACATCGCCGCCGCGGACCACACCAGGCCCTTGGCGCCCATGCCCGCCTCGGTCAGTCCGAGGTGGAGCGGCTGGCGGGTCCGGCGCGCCAGTTCGCGGTACACGGCGATCAGGTCGAGCGGCCGCGACACCTTGCAGCTGATGATGATCTGGCTCTCGCGCAGGCCGTTCTCGATCGCCTGCTCGGTCGACTCGAGGGCTGAGGCGACCATGCACTCGTTGAGAATCTCCTGCGAGGTCTTGCCGAGATCGCGGTCGGTGTTCTCCTGCATCTTGCGCATCACCAGCTCCTGATTCAGGGAGCCGCCGTTGACGCCGATGCGCACCGGCTTGCCGTGATCGCGCGCCACCTTGCAGATCACCGCGAACTGCTCGTCACGGCGCGACCCGAAGCCGACGTTGCCGGGGTTGATGCGGTACTTGTCGAGCGCCGCGGCGCAGTCCGGGAACTGGGTGAGCAGGGTGTGGCCGTTGTAGTGGAAGTCGCCGACCAGCGGGGCCGTGCAGCCGGCGTCGAGCATGCGCCGCTTGATCTCCGGCACCGCCGCGGCGGCCTCGGGAACGTTCACCGTCACCCGCACCAGCTCCGAGCCGGCGGTGGCGAGCTCGATCGACTGCCGCGCGGTCGCCGCGGCGTCCGCCGTGTCGGTCATGGTCATCGACTGGACGACGACCGGCGCGCCGCCGCCGACGCGCACCGATCCGACGTCGACGGCGACCGTGGAATGACGCGGGGGAGTCTGCATGGGTTGAAACCTCGGCGCGGGCAGAGCGCCCGGCGCAGGAATCATAGCATCGGGGTTGGCTCAGAGCGGCAGTGGCGGGAAGCGATCGGGCTGGTGGAAGTCGGGGCGCGCGCCGGGGAGCGGCGTCGCCGCGAGGTAGCGCCGCGCCGCGCCGCGACCGTGCATCGCGAAAGCGTTGGCGCTCCAGGGGCGGGGTGGCAGGCAGGCCGCCGCGACGCGGACCTCGGCCTCCCAGCTCGCGCCGTGGATCTCGGCCCGGCAAGCGATCGCCAGGGCTCGTTCCACCGGATTGCGGACCCCGAGGAAGCGCAGCGCCAGGTGGTGGCCGTGGGGCCCGAGCTCGACCTCGAGGTAGGGATGACGGGGCTGCTCGGGTGGCCCGGCGGCGGGCCCGGCCAGGAACAGCTCCACGACCTCGAATTCCCACAGCCGGTCGGTGGGTCCGGGGCCGGCCGGCGGTGCGGGATCTTGGTGAAACGGAGCCCTGACCCGGATCACGAGGTCGCCATCGGGCAGGGTCTCCAGCGCCAGCTCGACCTGCTCGTCGACTCGCGCCGGATCGCCGTTCCAGGTGCTCGCGATGCGAAGGATGCCGCGCACGCAGCCATTATGGCCCGACGGGTCCGGTCCCGGTCCGGGGCCGGCGTTCGCGGCCTGTTGTACAATTGGAATCGACACTTATGCCCACCGACTCGCGGTCGATCACCTTCAAGCGTCGCTACCCGCGGGTGGAGTTCGCCACGCCGATCCTGGTGAAGCGGGTGGGTGAGAGCGCGCCCGAGCAGATGACGCGTACCCAGGTGCTCGGGCTCGGCGGCTGCATGTTCCTGAGCGGGCGGACTTTCGGGCCCAACGCTCTGCTCGCCCTGATGCTCACCGTGCGCGGTCGCGTGCTGCGTGCCAAGGCGCGGGTCGCCTACGAACGCCGCCGGCCGCAGAACGAGATCGAAGTCGGCGTCGAGTTCCTGCACCTCGACGCGCTCGACACCGCGCTCCTCGAGTCGGTCGTTCCCGCCGGAACCGGCAGGGCGAACTGAGCGCCGGCCGCCCGGCCGGTCAATCGAGGAACAAGTCCCGCAGCAGGGCCGCACCCGGCTCGACCGCGTAGGGCTCGAGGTCGGTGACGCCCTCTTCGCGCAGCACCGTCTCGTCGAGGAAGAAGTTGCCGGTGCAGGTGCGGCTCGGGCGGGTCAGGATGGCGTGCGCGGCGTCGGCGACGATCTCCGGCCGCCGGCAGTGGCGCGGGTCCACCGCGCCGCCCAGCATCGCCAGCGCCGCGGTCTCGATCACGCTCAGCGGCCACAGTGCGTTGACCGCGATGCCGTCGGCGCGCAGCTCCTCGGCCATGCCCAGGACGCACATGCTCATCCCGTACTTCGACATCGTGTAGGCGCAGTGGGGCGCGAACCAGCGCGGCTTCATGTTGAGCGGCGGCGACAGGGTCAGGATGTGCGGGTTGGCGGCCCGCCGCAGATGCGGCAGGCAGGCCTGCGAGCACAGGAAGGTGGCGCGCACATTGACCCCGAACATGAGATCGAACCGCTTCATCGGGGTCTCCAGCGTCGGCGTCAGCTGGATCGCGCTGGCGTTGTTGACCAGCACGTCGATGCCGCCGAACGTCTCGACCGTGCGCTCGACCGCCGCCCGCACCTGATCCTCCTCGCGCACGTCCACCTGCAGCGGCAGCGCCCTGCCACCGGCGCGCTCGATCTCCTCGGCGGCGGTGAAGATCGTGCCCGGCAGCTTGGGATGCGGCCGGGTGGTCTTGGCCGCGATCGCGATCGCGGCGCCGTCGCGCGCGGCGCGCAGGGCGATCGCCTTGCCGATGCCGCGGCTCGCGCCGGTGATGAACAAAGTCTTGCCCTGGAGCGTCGCCATGCCCGGATCTTACGTCAGCCACGCGAGCGGCATGGCAGAATCGGCGGCATGAAGACGCCGCTCCGACGCCGATTGGCCGTCGCGGTGAGCGCCGCCCTCGTGGTGGGCGCCGCGTACGCCGCGAACCTGCCCGCCGATGTCTCGGCGGCGCTCGCCGTGGCACGGCCCGAGGCGCTGCGCGGCCGGGTCCGCTTCCTCGCCGACGATCTGCTCGCGGGCCGCGGCACGGCGACCCGCGGCTTCGCGGTGGCGGCACGCTACGTCGAGAGCGAATTCGCGGCGTTCGGTCTCCAACCGCTGGGCGCCGGTGGCTCCTACGAGCTGCCGGTAGCGCTGCTGCGGGCCCGGGCGGTGCCCGAGGAGAGTCGGTTTGCGGTCGTCGGGCGCCAGGGGGAGGAGAGTGTCCTCGAGCCCCTGGTCGACTACGCGTGGAGCCCCGGCTTCGTGCACGACGACGCGCGCGTCGACGCGGCGGCGGTGTTCGTCGGCTACGGCGTCACCACCGAGGACGGCAGCTACGACGACTACGCCGGCGTCCAGGTGCGGCAGCGCATCGTGGTCATCGCCGACGGCGCGCCGGCCTTCCTCGATCACGACAAGCGCGCCTATTACGCGTCGAGCGAGACCAAGCTCGCGAATGCCCTGGCGCACGGCGCCGCGGCGGTGCTGACGTTCCGCGACCCCCGCCGGGCGCCGGGTTCGCCGGAACGCTTCCGGGAGAACGCCGAGCGCGCCTTGCGCCAGGGCGCCATGACGTGGGTTTCCGCAAGCGGCGAGGTGGCCGGCGCCTACGCCGGACTGCTGGCGCGGGCCTACCTGAGCCCGAGCGGGGTCGACAGGCTGTTCGGCAGCGCACGCTCGCGCCTGCGAGCCGCGCTGCTCAAGGACTCTGGCGGGACGCCCGATGCGTTCGCCCTCCCGGCCAGCGTTCGCCTGCGCCTGGTCAGCGTGCGCGATCCGGTGCGCGGCGTCAACGTCGGCGCCGTGCTGCGCGGATCCGACCCCGAGCGGGCCGGGGAATACGTCGTCATAACCGCTCACCTCGATCACCTCGGCAGCAATGAGGCGTTGCCGCCGGAGAGCGATCGCATCTACAACGGGGCGTATGACAACGCGGTCGGAGTGGCCGCCCTGCTGGAGGTCGCGCATAGCTTCGCGAGCCTGCCGCGGGCACCGCGGCGCTCGCTGATCTTCCTGGCGCTGACCGGCGAGGAGAAGGGCCTGCTCGGGGCGCGCGCTTTCGTCGATGCGCCGCCGGTGCCGGTCGACAGTCTGGTCGCCGACATCAACCTCGACATGTTCCTCGCCCCGTTCCCGGTGCGCGACGTGGTCGGTTTCGGCGAGGAGCACTCGAGCCTCGGTCCGCTCCTGCGCCTCGCGGCGGCGGCGGTGGGATTCGAGGTCAGCCCGGATCCGGCGCCCGGGGAGGTGGTCTTCGTGCGCTCCGATCAGTACGCCTTCGTGCGCGCGGGGATCCCCTCGCTGTTCGTGACCGAGGGAACGAAGAGCGCCGATCCCAAGGTGCGGGGCGAGGAGGTGCTGGCGCGCTGGCGGCGCGAGCGCTATCACACGGTGCGCGACGATCTCGACCAGCCGTTCGACTGGCCGTCGATCGCGCGCTGGGCGCAGCTCGACTTCCTGGTCGGCTGGGAGGTGGCCCAGGCCGACGGGCGCCCGCGCTGGAACCACAGGGACTTCTTCGGAGATCGCTTCGGCCGCCGGGCGCGGCGCTGAGCACAACCATCCCGACAAGGAGAACGCGATGAGCGGCAAAGGCAGTCTGGAGGAGTTTCGGGCCTATCGCCAGCGCATGAACCAGCGCATCCTGGAGGCCGACCATCTGGGGATCAAGCGCTTCTTCAATCTCGACAGCAACGCGTATCGCGACGGGGCGCTCGACGCCAAGACCAAGGAGCTGCTCGGTCTGGTCGCGTCCATGGTGCTGCGCTGCAACGACTGCATCGACTACCACGTGATCCAGTGCGTCGAGGCGGGATCGACCGACGCCGAGCTCCAGGACGCGATGAACGTCGCCCTGGTGGTGGGCGGCAGCATCGTGATTCCCCACCTGCGTCACGCGTTCGACACGCTCGACCAAGTGCGCGCCGAGCAGGCCAAGGACTGATCGCTCATGCGTGCTCGTCGCCTTGCCGGGTTGGGCCTGTGGGTCGCGGTCGTCGGGCTCGGCGGCGCGACCGCCGCGCTGGCCTCGCCGCGCTTCGCCGCGGTGGTGCCCGAGGCCGGCGGCAAGTGGAGGATCGATCTCGGAGGAGACGCACCGCGGGACGTCCGGGCGCTGCAGGTGGCGATCGATGGCGTGGTCGAGCCGGCGAGCTTCGCGCCGCGGGGCGGGGTCCTGACCGCCACCCTGCGCGGCGTCGCACCGGATGCGCGGCGCCTCGAGCTGCGCGACAAGGGGCGCGCTGTCGCCGCCGTCGAGCTGCGGGCGCCGCGGCGCAACGAGTCGCCGTTCGCGGAGTGGATCGTCTACCAGGTCATGGTCGGGATGTTCCGCAACGGCAGCGTCGCCAACGACTCGGAGCTCCACGGCTGGCGGCACCCCCGCTACGCCGGCGGCGACCTGCAGGGCGTGCTGGAGGAGGTCGACTACCTGCGCCAGCTGGGGGTGAACGCGGTGTGGCTGAGCCCGATCTTCCCGGCCCAGACCTCGCACGGCTACGACGTGCAGAACTACTACCGGGTGGGCCCGGCGGTGGCGGTGCCGGGCGACGCGGCGGCGTCGGAGATGCTGTTCGGCGGGCTGCGCGACGCGCTCCACCAGAACGGCATCCGGCTGATCCTCGACCTGCCGCTCAATCACGCCAGCAAGCAGTATCAGCGCCGCGAAGGAGATCCCAAAGGCTTCGGTCCGCGCTCGACCGGCCCGCAGCAGGAGGCGGAGAAGCTGTGGGACAGCTGGGGCGCCGGCTACCAGTACTGGAACTTCGACCACCAGCCGACCCGCCGCTTCCTGACCGACGCCGCGCTCCATTGGCTGGTCGACGAGAAGGT
The DNA here is from genome assembly GCA_050258075.1 of Acidobacteriota bacterium. GTDB lineage: Bacteria > Acidobacteriota > Thermoanaerobaculia > Multivoradales > JAGPDF01 > JBLMYC01. The sequence goes on along the minus strand of JBLMYC010000044.1, from coordinate 6,884 downwards.
CGACGGCCTGCGCCTGGACTACGCGCGCGGCGTGCCGCACGACTTCTGGGCCGAGCTCGACGCGGCGGTGAAGCAGGCGAAGCCGGAGGCCTTCCTGGTCGGCGAGGCGTGGCAGGACCAGTCGGGAGTGGACGCCAACGCCGAGGACATCGCGACCTACTTCGCGCCGCTCGCCGGCAAGCCGCAGTTCGACTCGCTGTTCGATTTCCCGTTGCAGATGACGATGACCGGCGTGTTCGCCAAGGGCACCGAGCCGGCGCGGCGCCTCGAGGACACTCTGCAGGAGACGGCGGCGCTGTACGGTCCGGGCGCGGTCCCCACCCGCTTCCTCGACAACCACGACCTGGCGCGTTTCATGGACTGGACGAACGATCCCGACCGTCTGGTCGCGGCGCTGGCGTTCATGGGCAGCCTGGGCGGTCCGGAGGTGCTGTTCTACGGCACCGAGGTCGGTCTGGCGGGCGGCCAGGCGAAAGACGGCTTCACCGACAGCGGCCGCATCCCGATGCCATGGGAGGCGCCCGATCGCAAGCTGCTCGGGCGCGTCCAGGAAGTCCTCCGGCTGCGCAGCGAGCACCCCGCGCTGGCGCGCGGCGGGCGGCTGCCGCTGTGGAGCGACGATTCCACCCTGGTGATGGCCAAGCTCGGCACAACCGAGCTGCTGCTCGTGGCCCTGAACCTGGGGCCGACCGAGCGCGACCTCGATCTCCAGCCGGGCGCGCTGCTGCCGGCGGGCGCTACGCTGAGCCCGGTCTGGGGCGGTGGAACGGCGAAGGTCGAGGGCGGCAAGCTGCGCTGGCAGTTGCCGCCGCGCACCCTGGCGATCTTCAGCGTCGCCCCACCTGCTCCGCCTGCCGGCCCCTAGCGCGGCGGGGGCGCGGCGCTACTTATAGCGTTTGCCGTGCTTGATCACCATGCCGACGTTCTGCAGCAGGTCGATGTGGCGCAGCACGTCGCCGCGCACGGCGATCAGGTCGGCGTACTTGCCGGGGCTCAAGGTGCCGACTTCGTTGTCGACCTTCATCGCCACCGACGGCCAGTAGGTGGCGGCGCGGATCGCCTCCATCGGCTCGATGCCGAGCTGCGACACCCACACGTCGAGCTCGTTCCAGGTTGACTGGCTGTGGAAGTTCAGCGGGATGCCGCTGTCGGTTCCGACCAGCAGCACGACACCCGATTCGCGCAGCTGCTGGATCTTGCGCCGGAGGGTCGGGCGGCGGTTGGGCGTGATCTGGTAGTAGGGCAGGCGCTCGGGATGGGCGATCGAGGCCTTGATGTCGGCGATCGTGTCGGGCTTGAGATCGAGCTGCCACGCCGGGTCGTCGAGCACCAGCGGGTTGTCGCGCACGTACTCGTAGTTCATCAGGCCCTCGACGGTCGGCGTCCAGAAGAGCGGCCCGAGGCTCATCTGGGCGGTTCGCTCGCGCAGCATGGCGATGATGTCGGGCGGATACTCGGGGGCGGTGGCGAGGCCGGTGTGCTCGAAGCAGTCGACCCCGGCCTGCAGGCCGCGGCGGATCTCCTCCGGCCGATGCGAGTGGGCGACGACCGGAAGCTTGTGAGCGTGCGCCTCGTCGACCAGGGCGCGCACTTCCTCCATCGTCATCTGGTCCTGGTCGATCATCTTGATGACGTCGACCCCCGCCGCCGCCAGCTTGCGCACCTTGGCGCGGGCGTCCTCGGGATCCTTGATGCCCCAGCGGTAGAGCTCCTCGCCGGGGTACGGCGCGTGCTGCAGGAAGGGCCCCGACACGTACAGGGTGGGGCCGGGAAGCCTGCCGGCGCGGATCGCGTCGCGCACCTCCAGGCTCTCGGTGAGCGGGCCGCCGAGGTCGCGCGCCGAGGTGACGCCGGCCTGGAGGAGCTGGTGCGCCGAGGCCGGCATGATCTCCGAGCCGAAGCGCTTCTCGTAGGTCTTGTCCCAGTGCGCGTAGTCCGAGTGCCCGTCGATCATGAGATGGACGTGCATGTCCCAGAGCCCGGGCAGAACGCTCATGCCGGCGGTGGAGATCACCTCGGCGCCGGCCGGCACCGGCAGGGTATCGACGGTCCCCACCGCGCGAATGCGCTCGCCCTCGATCAGCACCACGCTGCGCTGGATCGGCGGGCCGCCGTAGCCGTCGATCAGCATGCCGCCCACCAGGGCGACCACCTTGCCGGCGGCGGTGGCCGGAGCCGCGGCGACGGTTGCGAGCAGGATCGCCAGGGGGAGAGCGAGGCGGCGGATCATCGGAACCTCCTTGAGAGAGCAGCTCGGCGGACGAGCGGTGGTGCGAGACGCAAGACTAGCAGGGCAGGCGAGCGGCCCCAACCGGGTCGCTGGGATGGCGGCGGCGCGGTGCGATAAGCTCGCGCCGGCAGTTGACGGCGTCCGGGAGCCACCCGGCAGCCGCGTCCGAGGAGCCCGAGTCCAATGGTCCTGGTGGTGGGAGGAGCCGGCTACATCGGCTCCCTGATGGTGAAGCATCTGCGGCGTCGCGGCGAGCGCGTCGTGGTGTTCGACAACTTCTCGCGCGGCCATCACGCCGCGGTCGGCGGGGTGGAGGTCGTCGAAGGCGACCTGCGGCGGCCGGCGGACGTCGAGCGTGCCTTCGCGGGGCGCGACGTCGAGTGCGTCATGCACTTCGCCGCCCTGGCCTCGGTCGGCGAGTCGGTCAAGGCCGCGGCGCTCTACTACGACAACAACGTGGTGGGATGCTTCCACCTCCTCGAGGCGATGCGCCGGCGCGGCGTCGAGCGGCTGATCTTCTCCTCCTCGGCGGCGACCTACGGCGAGCCGCGGGAGATCCCGATCACCGAGGAGCATCCTCAGGAGCCCACCAACCCCTACGGCGAGACCAAGCGTGCCGTGGAGCAGATGCTGCGCTGGTACCACGTAGCCCATGGGCTGAGCTCGATCTCGCTGCGCTACTTCAACGCCGCCGGCGCCGATCCCGAGGGCGAGCTGGGCGAGGACCACTCGCCGGAGGAGCACCTGATTCCCAATGTCCTGCTGACCGCGCTCGGTCGCCGCGAGGCGGTCCAAGTGCACGGCACCGACTGGCCGACCCCGGACGGCACCTGCGTGCGCGACTACGTGCACATCGCCGACCTGTGCTCGGCGCATTACCTGGCACTCGAGCGGCTGCGCGGCCGGCCGGGATGCGAGGCCTTCAATCTGGGGAGCGATCGCGGGCACTCGGTGCTCGAGGTGATCGCCGCCGCCGAGCGGGTCAGCGGTCGTCCGGTGCCGTGGCGCGGCGGCCCCCGTCGTCCCGGCGATCCGGCGCGGCTGGTCGCCTCCTCGGCGCGGGCGCGCGAGGTCCTGGGATGGAGCCCCGAGCATGCCGAGCTCGAGACCATCCTGCGCCACGCCTGGATCTGGCTCGAACGGCACCCGACCGGCTACCGGGAATAGGCGGAAGGCCCCGCATTTGCATCGTTTTCCGGAACCCGGCTACAGTAGACGCTGAATCGCACAGGAGATCCGATTGGAAACCCCGTCCCGACACAACCGTCGTCTGCCGCGGATCGCCGCTCGCCACGCCGTCCTGGTCCGCAAGGCGGGCAAAGACGCGCTCGAGGAGTTCGGTCGCACGCGATCGATCGGCCTCGGCGGCTGCGGGTTCGAGAGCGAGGTCTCGCTCGGGGTCGGCTCGATCGTGGAAGTCATGATCTCGGTGTCGGGGCGGGTCATCCAGACGACTGCACGGGTGCTCTACGAAACCCCCAAGGATTCTTCCAAGTTCGACGTCGGTGTCGAGTTTCTGCGCGTCGACGTGGATGATCGCCAGTTCCTGCGCACCCTGCTCGAAGGTCTCGAAGTCGGCTGAGCGCCGCGCTCGGCCGAGCCGCGGCGCCGACCATCGACGCCGGTGACATAGACTGCCCCTCCATGCAGGACTGGTTCCCGGATTCCTGGCGCTCCAAACCGATCAGCCAGCAGCCCAACTACCCCGACCCGGAGCAGCTGGCGGCGGTCGTCGGGCAGCTCGCCAAGCTGCCGCCGTTGGTCTCGTCGTGGGAGGTGGAGTCGCTGAAGCGCCAACTCGCCGAGGCCGCGGCTGGGGAGCGCTTCCTGCTCCAGGGCGGCGACTGCGCCGAGAGCTTCGAGGACTGCGAGTCCTCGATCATCGCCGGCAAGCTCAAGATCCTGCTCCAGATGAGCCTGGTGCTGGTGCACGGCGGCCGCCGGCGGGTGATCCGCGTCGGGCGTTTCGCCGGGCAGTACGCCAAGCCGCGCTCGGCCGACCAAGAGGTGCGCGGCGCGCTTTCGCTGCCGAGCTACCGCGGCGACCTGATCAACCGGCCCGAGTTCACCGCCGACGATCGCGAGCCGGACCCCGACCTGCTGCTACGCGGCTACGAGCGCGCCGGCCTGACCATCAACTTCATCCGTGCCCTGATCGACGGCGGCTTCGCCGACCTCCATCACCCCGAGTACTGGGACCTCGACTTCGTCCACCATGCCAGCCTCGCGGCCGACTACCAGCGCATGGTGGAGGCGATCGGCAATTCGCTGCGCTTCATGGAGACCCTGGCCGGGCAGACGATCTCCGACATGACCCGGGTCGACTTCTTCACCAGCCACGAGGGCCTGCACCTGCTGTACGAGCAGGCGCAGACGCGGCGGGTGCCGCACCGTCGCGGCTGGTACAACCTGTCGACCCACTTCCCGTGGATCGGCATGCGCACCGCCGACGCCGGCGGCGCCCACGTCGAGTACTTTCGCGGCATCGCCAATCCGCTGGGGGTGAAGGTCGGCCCCGGAATGACGCCCGAGGGCCTGCTCGAGCTGCTCGACGTTCTCGACCCCGACCGCGAGCCGGGGCGTCTGACCCTGATCCATCGCTTCGGCCATCAGAAGATCGCGGCCGCGCTGCCGCCGCTCCTCGAGGCGGTGGCCCGCGCCGGCCGCCGCCCCCTGTGGTGCAGCGACCCGATGCACGGCAACACCGAGACGACGGTGGACGGGATCCGCACCCGCAGCTTCGACCACATCGTGTCCGAGCTCGAGCAGGCCTTCGACCTGCACGCCCGGCACGGCAGCCGGCTGGGCGGCGTCCACTTCGAGCTCACCGGCGAGAACGTCACCGAGTGCATCGGCGGCGCCCGCGGTCTGCAGCCGTCGGATCTCAAGCGCGACTACCGCTCGCACGTCGACCCGCGACTCAACTACGAGCAGGCGCTCGAGATGGCGATGTTGATCGCGCGCAAGATGAGCCGTCTCGGCGGGTAGGGCGGATCGGCCTCCCTTCGATGCTGACCCCGGGAACCAGGCTGGGCGCGCAGGAAGTGATCGCGTTGGTGGGCGCCGGCGGCATGGGAGAGGTGTACCGGGCGCGCGACACCAAGCTGAACCGGGAGGTCGCGGTGAAGGTGCTGCCGGCCGCGATCTCGCAGGACGCCGATGCGCTGGCGCGCTTCGAGCGCGAGGCCCGGGCGGTCGCGGCGCTGAACCACCCCAACATTCTGTCGATCTTCGACTTCGGGACGCACGACGGCACCGCCTACGCGGTGATGGAGCTGCTCGAGGGGAAGACCCTGCGCCAGCAGCTCGAGGGTGGGCCCCTGGCGCCGCGGCGGGCGATCGAGATCGCGATCCAGATCGCGCGCGGGCTCGCCGCCGCGCACGGCAAGGGCGTCGTCCACCGCGACCTCAAACCGGAGAACGTGTTCCTGACCGACGACGGCCGCGTCAAGATCCTCGACTTCGGCCTCGCCAAGCAATTCGGTCCGGCTGCCGCCGAGACGATCGCGTCGGCGACCCCGTCCGGCACCGAGCCCGGCACGGTCCTCGGTACGGTCGGCTACATGTCGCCGGAGCAGGTGCGCGGGCGGGAGGTGGACGCACGCAGCGACATCTTCTCCTTTGGCGCGCTGTTCTACGAGATGCTCTCCGGGCGGCGCGCATTCAAGGGCGACTCGGCCGTCGAGACGATGAGCGCCATCCTCAAGGAGGAGCCGCCCGACCTCGCCGCGACCGGCCGCCAGGTCCCGGCTGCGCTCGACCGCGTCCTTCGCCACTGCCTGGAGAAGTCTCCCGCGGCCCGCTTCCAGTCGGCGAGCGACATCGCGTTCGATCTCGAGGCGCTGTCGAGCCCGTCACAGAGTCAGGCGGCGGTTGCTGGAGGTCGCGGGCTCGCGTGGCGGCCGCTCGCCGCTTTCCTCGCGGTGCCGGTTCTGGTCGTCCTCGGTTTCTGGGCCGGTCGGCGGGGACCGTCCGCCGCGCCGGCGCGGCCCACCTACCAGCAGATGACGTTCCAGCGCGGCACCGTCCTCGCGGCGCGCTTCGCTCCGGACGGCGACACGATCGTCTACGGGGCGGCGTGGGCCGGGCGCCCGTTCGAGACGTTCTCCGTCCGCGCCGAGAGCCAGCTGGCGCGGCCGCTCGGCGTCGCGGGCACGGTCCTGGCAGTCTCGAACTCCGGCCAGCTGGCGCTGTCGCTCGGCCGCCACTACGTGACGTCCTTCAACTCCACCGGCACGCTGGCGGTGGCGTCGCTCTCCGGCGGGGCGCCGCGCGAGATGCTCGAGGGCGTCGAGTGGGCCGACTGGGGGCCGGACGGCCAGACGCTGGCGATCGTCCACCGGGTGGAGGGCACGGACCGGCTCGAGTACCCGGTGGGCAAGTCGATCTTCCAGACGGCCGGCTGGCTCCAGCACCCGCGGGTGTCGCCACGCGGCGACGCCGTGGCGTTCATCGAGCATCCTTCGATCGCCGGCGACAACGGCTGGCTGATCGTCGTCGACCGCGCCGGCAAGCAAAGGGCCAAGTCCGAGTTGTGCTCGAGCATCCAGGGCCTCGCGTGGGCGAGCGGCGGCAGCGAAGTCTGGTTCACCGGCTCACGGACGGGCGGCAACCGCTGGCTCTGGGCGCTCGATCTCGCGGGTCACGAGCGACT
>JBLMYC010000043.1:0-12178 GCA_050258075.1 Acidobacteriota bacterium | reverse complement strand
CGTCGCCGGCGTGCGACGGCGTGTAGCCCAGCGAATAGTAGGTGTCGAAGTCGATCGCGATCTTCTGCAGCGCGGGCAGCACGTTGTTGGCGTTGAGCACCGCCAGGCCGCCGGTCTGCTCGGCCATCATCTGCAACGGCGCCTGCAGATTCGAGGTGTACACCTGGTCGACGTACGGCGAGCGCGGCGAGTTGGTCTCGGCCGAGGCGGCGCTCGACACCCGCAGACCGGCGGCATCGATGGTGTAGAAGGTCACGCGGTTGGCGTTGGCCTCGGCCGCGAGCTCCTGAAAGGTCCGCGAGAGGTCGTAGGTCTGCGCCTCGAGCAGCGACACCTGCTCCTTGAACTTGTCCTGCAGCGCGTAGTACAGGTCCTCGCCAGCCCGGATCTGCAGGCCATCGCTGACGTAGAGCAGCGCCTTGCGACCGGGCAGGCCGGCCAGCGAGGTGACGAAGTCCCGCAACGCCGAGGTGGTGAACGAGAGATCGTTGTACTGCGACTCGGCATAGGTGCGCACCTGCGAGTAGACCTCGTTCAGGCTGTTGGCGCGGTCGATGTCGTCGAGGAGACCCCGCCGATCCGATTCCTGGTGCACGCCCTGGGCCGAGATCTTCTCGAGGTCGAAGGTGGCCGCCGCCACCGCCGACAGGTCGGTGGTGAACGGCACCCGGACGTGGCGTTCGCGGTCGTACGTCACCAGCATCACGCGATCGCCCTGCTTCACGTTCTGGGTGAGGAACTGGCGCAGCTCGCGGAACACCCGGTTGCGGTCGAACGGCTTCAGGTTGAAGTTGTCGATGTAGATCACCAGGCTGAGCTGCTGCTCCTCCGGCCGCATCGGCGGCGCGGCCGCGACGGCAGCGGGCGACGGGGTCGCCTGGGGAGCCGGGGGCTCGGTCGGCTCGGCGACCGGCTTGCCGTTCTCGACCACGTAGAAGTTGCTGATCTGGACCGGACGCCCGTCCTCGAAGAGCTCGAAATCCGCCGGGCTGAGACCGCGGACCCGGTTGCCGGACTTGTCGGTCACGTAAACGTCGACGTTGACCACCGTGACGTTCACCGCCTCGAAGTAGCCCTCCTCCTTCGAAGGCGTGGGTTGGGTCTGGGCGGGCGCCGGCAGACTGGACAGAAGAAGGGCGACGAGAACCGCGGGCACGATGGATTTCATGCGAATCGAAGGCCTCCGAACCAACAGATGGATCTTAGCAGCAGGCCAGGCCCGCGACCGTGACCCGGGCGCCGTCCGCGGCGGCGGACCGCGTTATGGGGCGACCTCGAGGGTGCTCGAGAGCAGATTGCCGCTCGCCTTGTCGTAGACCGCGACCACGATCTGCTGGCGGGAGCGGCGCAACTCGAGCGTCGTCTCGTACTTCACCTGCTGGCCAGGGAACGGCGCCCGATGGCCGGTGATCTGGAACGGCAGGACCGGAACTTCCGAGCGCCGCCCCGCCTCGTCGAGGGCCGCTACTCGCAGCTCGAGATCGGCGACGTAACGGCCCTCGATCGGCACCATGGTGATCGAATCCAGCGGGATCGAGATCTCCAGCGGCAGCTTCACCGTCCCCATCGACGCCTTCTGCGGCTTGCCCACCGCGACGGTCAAGGAGCGCATCGAGGGCGGGTTCCCGAACAGCAGCGCGCTTTCCACCTCCATCGACACCTCGTGCTTCTTCGACAGATCCAGGAAGCTGTCCCGCGAGCGCACCTTCAGGCCCGGCCGGTTGACCTCGACCCGGATCTGCGAGCGCTTGTCGTCGCCGCGTCGCGCCGGGGTGAAGCCCAGCCAATAGTAGGAACGGGTGTCCGCCTCGGCCTCGGACAGCGCCTTCTCGCGCAGCCCGTTGAGCAACGCCTCGCCGCCGGTCTCCTTGGCAACGAAGAGCAGCGAGTACTCGTTCTCCTGCTCGCGCGAGCGGGCCTCCAGAGTGGCCGCCTGGGCGTCCTCGGCGCTCGACTCATCCATGGCGATCGACTGGCCCTGCAGCCCCGGCACGTCGACTGGATAGATCGTGTAGCCGAGCAGGTTGGCGGTGTCGGCGAGCGGCCGGAACAGCGGCTCGCCGCCGGGGATGCTGGTGTCGGACACCGGGCGGGCGAAGTCGTTCACCGTGTACTCGACCGGGATGTAAGGCCAGCCGCCGGAAAGCAGAAGCATCACCTTGCGGCCCGGCGGCTGGGCGAAGCTGCGCAAGGTCGCCGCGGCGGCGGCCACCGAGCCCTGCACCTGCTCGGCGAGCTGCGAGGCGTAGGCGCGCTCGCTCAAGTCGAGCTGGGAAACGATGTCGCGCCCGCCGATCGCGCCGCCGACTCCGAACGAGACGGTCTGGCGGCGCATCTGGCGATCGCGGTCGTTGATGCGCAGCTCCGCCAGGCGCTGCAGCCCGAACGCCGGCCGCTCGGACGCCTTGCGCAGCGCCCGGTCGAGCACCGCCACCGACTGGCTCCAGCTGCTCAGCATCTCGAGGCGCCGGCCGTTGTACGCGACGATCGCCATGCGATCCTCGGGACCGAGCTGGGCCACGTCGCGGCGCAGCGACTCCAGCACCCGATCACGGTCGCGGGTGATCGAGAACAGGTCGTCGATGAACACCAGGTAGCTCGTCCCCACCGCGCCGCCCGGCGCCAGCGCCGGGACGCCCTGGGTCGGCGCCAACCCGGTCCCGGGCGCCGCCGAGGCCGCCACAGCGCCGCCGCCTCGCACCTCGGTGAAGTACTCGATCGGGACCGGCTTGCCGTCCACCAGCAGCTTGAAGTCCTGCGGACCCAGACCGGTGACCCGATTGCCGGCGCGGTCGACGACCACCACCTCGATGTTCACCACCCGGACTTCCAGGGTCTCGCCGAAGGTCCCCGCAGGAGCCTGCGCCCCGGCGGGCAAGGCGGTGACCGCGGCGATTGCGGCGGCGAGGAAACGCTTCGTCCACATCGGTAACCGGGGGCTCGAGCTCATAGGTCATCCCTCCAGCGGCGCTGCGCCGTAAGCACCGTTTCTCGTGCAATCCGCGTACCGGCGCGGTGACCCAAGGATCACGCGCGGCCCGCCCTCGCTCGCGTCACCGGCCGGGGACGGGAGCGTCCGTCCAGCGCCCGAGCAGGTGCCGCACGATGCGCCCACCGTGCTCGCGCGAGTTCTCGATGAAAATGCGACCGGAGTCGCGGCCGGCCTGGATGGTGCCGGCGAGATAGAGGCCCGGCACGTTGGACTCGCAGGTCTCCAGGTCACAGGCTGGCTCGAGGGTCTCCGGATCGACCGTGACGCCGCAGCGCCGCAGGAGGTCGACGTCGGGCAGGTAGCCGATCAGCACGTACGCCGCTTCGAATGGCAGCTCCTCGACGCCCCGTGGTCCGGCGATCGCGACCGCACCTTCGCGGAACTCGACCACCCGCGCCTCGAAGCGCGCCGCGATCTCGCCGGCCGCGATGCGATTCTCGATGTCCGGCTTGAGCCAGTACTTCACCGTCGGCTTGATCCCCGCACCGCGATGCACCAGGGTCACCTGAGCGCCGGCACGCCAGAGATCGAGCGCCGCCTCGGCCGCCGAATTTCCACCGCCGACCACCACCACGCGCTCGAAGGCGTGCGCGAACGGCTCGCGGTAGCGAACGTGCACCGCCGGCAGATCCTCCCCCGGCACGCCGAGGCGCCGCGGCTGGCCGAAGTACCCGGTGGCGAGCGCCACCGCCCGCGCGGCACGCTGGCGCTCGCCGGCCGCGGAGAGGGTCGTGACCTGGAAGCCGCCCCCGGCCGTGGTGGCGACCGTCACGACCTCTTCGTGGAGGGCAAGCGGCAGCCGATGGTGCTCGGCGACAGCCCGGTAGTAGGCGAGCGCCTGGCGACGGTCCGGCTTCTCCTCCGGAATCGTGAACGGCAGGCCGGCGATCTCCAGCCGCTCGCGGGTGGTGAAGAAGGTCATGTAGGTCGGGAAGTCCTGGATCGCCGCGGTCAGCGGCCCACGGTCGACCAGCAGGACGTCGAGGCCGGCGCGCCGCGCCTCGGCGCCGATCGCGATGCCGGTCGGCCCGGCGCCGACGACCAGCAGGTCGAGGGCAGCCATCGCCCTCAGGCCCCGGGCACCGCGCCGGCCGAGCGCGAGCGCCGCCGCACGATCAGCCACAGACCACCGACCAGGACCAGCAGCAGCACGCTGAGCGCCTGCGCCAGGGTGAACATCCCGAGCAGGCGGTCGTCCTTGGCACGCAGGAACTCGACCAGGAAGCGCTCGACCGCCAGCAGGGCCAGCATCGAGCAGGCGATCGTCCCCTCGCGCGGCTCGCGCCGCACCAGCCAGAGGCCGAATCCCCAGATGGCAAGCGCCATGGCGGTCTCGTAGAGCTGGGTCGGATGCACCGCGAGCAACGTGTTGTCGGGAACCGAGGCCGGCAGATGGACGCCGAACTGCGTGCGCAGCACCTCGGCGGTCGAAGGCGAGGGCCCGACCGGGAACTTGACCCCCAGCGCCGAGTCGGTCGGCAGGCCATAGTCGTCGCCGACCAGGAAGCAGCCGATGCGGCCCACCGCGTAGCCCAGCGCGAGCGCCGGTCCCGCGGCGTCCATCACTCCCCAAACCGACAGCTTCCGGCTGCGGATCACCCACAGGACGCCGAGCGCCCCGACCACGAAGCCGCCGTACCAGACCAGTCCGGCGCGATCGAGCAGCAGCCGCCAGTCGTGGTACAGGATGGCGAAGTACACCTTGGCGCCGACGATGCCGCCGACGCCACCGGCAATGATCAGCAGGCTGGCGTCGTCCTCGTCGCCGGTCCCGAGCTTCTGCATGCCCCAGCGCAGCTGGAAGTATGCAAAAAGGAAGGCCAGCGCCAGCATCACGCCGAACGGGCTGACCGAGAACGAGCCGATGTGGAACACTTCGCGAATCACTTGGGTTTGGCCTCCCCAGCCAGCCGCGTGCCGCCGTCGGTCTGGCCGAGCCAGGCGATGTAGGCGACCAGCGCGTCGACGTCATCCTTCGAGAGATGCTGCCCGAAGCCCGGCATCTGGATCGCCTGCCGGCGCCAGAACCAGGTGGCGAGCGGCAGCGCCGCGACGCGGCGGCTGCTGCCGGTCGTGATCCATTCGCGCAGCTCGTCCTCGTTCTTCACCAGGTCGTGAAAGTCCTTGCCGAACCAGCCCGGGATGTAGCCGAACGGCGAGCCCGGGTTGGCGAGCCCGCCGGAGCCCCCGGCGCCGTGGCAGGACAGGCACTGGGCGCGGGCGATCTCCTCGCCGTGCTGGGCGCGCTCTTCCTCCGGCGAGAAGTAGTCGTCGGTCGCCAGCACGAAGGCCTTCAGCGCCGCGACCTCGTCCTCGTCGAGCTGGCGGCCGAAGGCCGGCATCTGGATGAGCTGGGAGCGGTACTTCGCCCACGCCTCCGGATTGGCGCGCCGCGCCTTGGTGAAGCCGTTGCGGATCCACTCCTCCACCTCGTCCGGGCGATCGACGTACATCATCAGGTTGCCGCCGGCGAACGAGGGCACGGTGCCGAACGGACTGCCCGGGTTGGCGAGCTCCTTGTTCGCCGGCGCCGAGTGACAGTTCAGGCAGCCGTGCTCGGCCGCCTCGCGGCGCCCGCGCCAGATCGAGTTGTCGGAGCGCTTGGCCATGATCGTCGGCAGGCCCCAGAAGAACATCAGGGCGCCGAGCGCGGCGAGCAGCACGAGAGTAGTCAGAGCCTTCCGCATGGCGGCCTCGGATCCTATCAGCGGCTCGCGGCACCCGGTCCAGCGTTACGATGGGCGCGTGCCGTCCGCCTCGTCTCCGCCGCCGCTGGCTCGCGATGTGCGAGCCCGGCTCATCGCGATCCTCGGCGAGCACGGCTTCACCGACGACCCGGCGGCACTCGAAAAATACGGCCGCGATGAGACGGAGGATCTCCTCTTCCCACCAACCGCCGTGGCGCTGCCCGAAAACGCCCAGCAGGTGGCCGCGCTCCTCCGCGTGGCGAGCGCTGCACGCCTGCCGGTCACACCGCGCGGCGCCGGGACCGGTCTGTCGGGCGGCGCGCTGCCGGTTGCGGGCGGCATCGCGCTGTCGCTCGAGCGCCTGAACCGGGTCCGCTCGATCGACACCCGCAACCTGACCGCCGAGGCGGAGGCCGGGGTGATCCTGGCCGACCTGCAGGCCCGGGTCGAAGAGCACGGCTTGTTCTATCCGCCGGACCCGGCCAGTCGGGAAAGCTGCCTGCTCGGCGGCAACCTGGCCGAGGACTCGGCCGGCCCGCGCTCCTGTAAGTATGGGACAACCCGCAAATGGGTTCTCGGCCTCGAAGCGGTGCTCGCCGACGGCTCGCTCCTGCGCACCGGCGGCGCCAACCGCAAGGACGCCGCGGGCTACAACCTGACCCAGCTCCTGATCGGATCCGAGGGCACCCTGGCGGTCATCACCGCCGCGACGCTGCGCCTCATTGCCCTGCCCCGCGCCCGCCTCGTCCTGCTCCTGCCCTTCGCCGCGCTCGACGCCGCGGCGGCCGCCGTCGCCGCGCTCTTCCGTGCCGGCTTCGAGCCCGCCGCGTGCGAGATCCTCGAACGCGCCGCGATCGAGGCCGTGGGCACGGTGCTGGCGCTGCCCGCCTCTCTGGTCGGGCAGGACGCCCTGCTCCTGCTCGAGCTCGACGGCGACGATGCGGAGGAGCTGCTCGGCCGCGCCGCCGGGATCGCCGAGGTCGCCGCGGAGCTCGGCGGCGGCGAGCCGCTGGTCGCCACCGACGCCGCCGAGCAGCGCCGGCTGTGGCAGATCCGGCGCAAGGTTGGCGAGGCGGTGAAGCATCTGTCGTCGTACAAGGAGGCCGACACCGTGGTGCCGCGCGCCGCGCTGGCCGAGATGGTGCGGGCGGCCCGCTCGACCGCCGAGCGCCATGGCCTGCGGGCCATCTGCTACGGCCACGCCGGGGACGGCAACCTGCACGTCAACCTGCTGCGCGGCGGTCTCGCGAGCGACGAATGGATCGCGCGGCGCGACGGCGCCGAGGCAGATCTCTTCCAGGCGGTGGCGGCCCTCGGCGGCAAGATCACCGGCGAGCACGGCGTCGGCCTCACCCAACGTCGCTACCTGCCGCTGTCGGTCGATCCGGCCGGCCTGGAGATCATGCGCCGCATCAAGACCGCCTTCGATCCGCTGGGAATCCTCAATCCGGGCAAGATCTTCCCGGCAACCGGACCGGCCGGCTGAGGGCTCGTCCCCCGTCGAGCCGGACGCGCTAGAATCCGCTCATCCCCATGATCACCGAGGCCACCCGCGAGCGGCTCGCCGCTTTGTCCGCGTTCGTCGAATCCAAGCCGACGCGCGGCCGCTGGCTGGTCATGACCCACGACAACCCGGACCCCGACGCCCTCGCCGCCTCCGCCGCGCTGACGCTGCTGCTGCGCCGCGCCTTCGGCCGGCGCGCCGAGATCGGCTACGGCGGCATCATCGGGCGGGCCGAGAACCGCGAAATGGTGCGGGCGCTGGGCCTCGACCTGGTCCACGTGCGCGGCCTGAACTGGCGCTCCTACCAGCACTTCGCGCTGGTCGACACCCAGCCGCGGACCGGCAACAACCAGCTCCCCCCGGAGCTGCAGCCCGACCTGGTGTTCGACCACCACCCGCAGCGCAAGGCCTCGTACCAGGCCGGCTTCTCCGACATCCGCCGGACGTACGGCGCCACCGCGACGCTGCTCGCCGAATACCTGCTCGCCGCCGGCGTGCCCATCCCGCGCACCATCGCCACCGCTCTGGTGTACGCCATCCGCACCGAAACCCAGGACTTCTCGCGCGGGCCGAGCGAAGGCCCTGACAAGGAGATCTACGACACCCTGCTGCCGCACGCCGACAAGGGACGCCTGGCCCGCATCCTGTACCCTCGCCTGCCGCTCGGCTACTACCGGGACCTGCAGTGCGCGCTCGCCAACCTCGAGGGGGTCGGGACGCTGGTGATCAGCCATCTCGACGGCCTCGAGCAGCCCGACATAGTGCCCGAGATCGCCGACCTCCTGCTGCGCATGGAAGGCAAGACCTGGTCGCTGTGCACGGGCTCCTACCACGACCGGGTGTATCTCTCGATCCGCACCAGCAACCCGCGGGCCGAAGCCGGCAGCATCATGCGGCGGCTGCTCGGCAAGCGCGGCAAGGGCGGCGGCCATGGCATGATCGCCGGCGGCTGGGTACCGATCGAGAAGGCGCCGGGCGGCGACGTCAGAGCCCTGCAGCGCCAGCTCGCGGCCCGCCTGGCGCGGGCGCTCAAGAAGAACCCCGAACGCATCGAGCCCCTGCGGCTCGAGCCCGGCGCCGCACCGTCGAGCAACGGCCGCCTGGCGATCGTCGCCGGATGAGGCGGTTCGGCCGCGCGCCCGCCGGCACAATTGGGCTCGAGCTCCTGACCCGCGGCGGCTGTCACCTGTGCGAGGAAATGGCGGCGGTGCTCGACGCCACCCTGCCAGAGCTGGGACTCGGTTATCGCCGGGTCGACGTCGATGCCGATCCCGACCTGCGGCAGCGCTTCGGGGAGACGATCCCGGTCCTGCTGCGCGACGGCCTGCCGGTTGCCAAGGTGCGGGTCAGCGCGAACGATCTGCGCCGGATCCTGGCCCGCCGGCGCGGCTGAGCGGGCGCCATCACTCCCACTCGATCGTCGCCGGCGGTTTGCTGGTGACGTCGTAGACCACGCGGTTGATGCCGCGCACCTCGTTCACGATGCGGTTCGCGACCCGGCCGAGGAGCTCGTACGGCAGGTGGCTCCAATCCGCGGTCATGAAGTCGTGGGTCTCGACCGAGCGCAAGGCCACCACGTTCTCGTACGTGCGGTAGTCGCCCATCACGCCGACGCTCTTCACCGGCAGGAGCACGGCGAAAGCCTGGCTCACCTTCTCGTACAGCTCTGCCTCGCGGAGCTCCTCGATGAAGATCGCATCCGCCGCCTGCAGCAGGCGCACGCGCTCCGCGGTGACCTCGCCGAGGATGCGCACCGCCAGGCCGGGACCGGGGAACGGATGGCGGCCGATGAACTCCTCCGGCAGCCCGAGCTCTCGGCCAAGCTGGCGAACCTCGTCCTTGAACAGCCAGCGCAGCGGCTCGACGAGCTCGAAGCCGAGCCGCTCCGGCAGCCCGCCGACGTTGTGGTGCGACTTGATGACTGCCGAGGGGCCGCGCACCGAGGTCGACTCGATGACGTCCGGGTACAGCGTGCCCTGCGCCAGGTACTGGACTCCCGAGAGCTTGGCCGCCTCGGCGGCGAAGACGTCGATGAACACCCGTCCGATCGTCTTGCGCTTGGCCTCCGGGTCCTCGATGCCGGCCAGTGCCCCGAGAAAGGCGGCGCCCGCGTCGGCGGTCGTGACCTCGATGCCCAGGCCGGCGGTCAGGCTCTGCTCGACCTGCAGCCGCTCGCCACGGCGCAGCAGGCCGGTGTCGACGAACACCGCACGGAGCTGTTCGCCGATCGCGCGCTTGAGGAGCGCCGCCGTCACCGCCGAGTCGACGCCGCCCGAGATGCCGCACAGCACTTTGCGGCCGCCCACCCGCTCGCGAATCGCCGCCGCTTCCTCCTCCAGGAACGAGGCCATCACCCAGTCGCCGTGGGCGCCGCAGGCGTGGTACAGGAAGTTGCGCAGCATGGCGCCGCCCGACACGGTGTGCGAGACCTCGGGGTGGAATTGCAGGCCGAAGATCCGCCGCACCGGGTCCTCGAAGCCGACGATGCCGGCGTTCTCGCTGGTGGCGCAGATCTCGAACCCGGCCGGCGGGCGCGCCACGTGGTCGCCGTGGCTCATCCACACCGTCTCGCGGCGGCCGAGCCCGGCGAAGATCGTCCCCGGCTTGTCGATCTCGGCCTCGGCCCGTCCGTACTCGCGCCGCGTCGCCGGCTCGACTTCGCCACCGAGCGTGTGCGCCACCAGGTTCATGCCGTAGCAGATGCCGAGCACCGGCACGCCGAGCGCGAAGATCCCCGGATCGACCTGCGGTGAGCCGGGGTCGTACACGCTCTGCGGCCCGCCCGACAGGATGACGCCGATCGGCTGGCGACGGCGGATCTCGTCGAGAGCGTAGTCGAACGGATGGACCTCGCAGTACACGCGGTGCTCGCGCACCCGGCGCGCGATCAACTGCGTGAACTGGCTGCCGAAGTCGAGGATGAGAACGGTCTGGTGGCGGGCCATGCTCAACGGTATCACCCTCCCCGCTCCTACAGCGCGGTCTCCGCCTTCTGCTCGCGCCGCATCAGGTCGGCCACCGCGGCGCGCGGCGACTTGCCGTGGTACAGCACCTGGACCATCTGCTCGGTGATCGGCATCTCGACGTCGCGGCGCTCCGCCAGGCGAGCGACGGCGAGCGAGTTGCGCACTCCCTCGGCGACCATCGGCGTGGCGGCCTGGATCTCCTGCAGCGAGCGCCCGGCGGCGAGCTCGAGCCCGGTACGGCGGTTGCGCGACAGGCCGCCGGTGCAGGTGAGAACCAGATCGCCGAGGCCGGCGAGCCCGGAGAAGGTCCGCGGATCACCGCCGTAGGCGACGCCCAGGCGGGTGATCTCGTGCAGGCCGCGGGTGATCAGCGCTGCCAGGGTGTTGTGTCCCAG
The DNA here is from genome assembly GCA_050258075.1 of Acidobacteriota bacterium. Taxonomy (GTDB): domain Bacteria; phylum Acidobacteriota; class Thermoanaerobaculia; order Multivoradales; family JAGPDF01; genus JBLMYC01. Next base: position 1,634 of record JBLMYC010000043.1, on the reverse strand, counting down.
GCCGAGCCCGCTCACCACGCCGGCTGCGATCGCGATCACGTTCTTCGTCGCGCCGCCGAGCTCGACCCCGACCACGTCGGTCGAGCTGTACAGGCGCAGAGACGGCGTCGCGAGCTCGCCCTGCAGCCGGATCGCCAGCTCCCGGTCGACCGACGCAACGACCGCCGTGGTCGGCGTCCCGGTCGCCACCTCGGCCGCAAAGGTCGGCCCGGCGAGCATCGCGTAGGCGAGGCGCCGGCCGGCGCGCGCGGCCTCGGCGGCGGTGACCTCGCTCATGCGCAGGTAGGTTTCCGGCTCGACTCCCTTGATCGAGGAGATCAGAACCTGCGGCCCGCCGTTGCCGCAGGCGGCGAGGAACCGGCGCAGCACATCGCGCGCACCGTGCGACGGCACCACCAGGAGCACCGGGTCGCAGGCCGCGATCGCCGCGAGGTCGTGGGTCACCTCGAGCCCCGACGGCAGCTCCACGCCGGGCAGGTAGGGGCTGCGCCGCTCGCTGCGCATCGCGTCGGCGGCCGCGGCCCGCCGCGCCCACAGCGCCACCGGCTTGTCGGCCAGGGCCAGGTTCACGCCCAGCGCGGTGCCCCAGGATCCGGCGCCGAGGATGCCGATTCGCTTCACTGTGCTCCCCCTCCTTCCGGTGCGCCCGCGACCGGCGCGCCGAGCCGCAGCTCGCGCCCGGCCAGCAGCCGGCGGATGTTGCTCAGGTGACGCAGGAAGATCAACAGCGCGATCGCCGCCGAGCCGAGCAGCAGCGGCCGCGGCGCCGGGGCGGTCCAGCCCAGCCAGGAGAAGCCGGCGACGAACGCCGGGAACAGCGCCACCGCGACGATCGACCCGAGCGAGACGTACCGCGACGTCCCCACGACCAGTGCGAACACCACCAGGGTGGCGAGGAACGCCACCGGCTCGAGGCTGCCCATCGCACCGGCCGCGGTCGCCACTCCCTTGCCGCCGTGGAAGCCGAGAAAGATCGGGAAGACGTGCCCGACGACCGCGGCGGCTGCCGCCGCGGCGACGATCTCGGCCGGCGCTCCGAGGCGGCGGGCGACGAGCACGGCGACCACGCCCTTGGCGGCGTCGAGCAGCAGCGCGAGCACGCCGGCCGCCTTGCCGCCGGCACGCAGGGCGTTGGTCGCCCCGACGTTGCCGCTCCCGACGCTGCGCAGATCGCGGCCGACCAGCAGGCGCACGACCAGGAAGCTGAAGGGAATCGCGCCCAGGACGTACGCCCCGCCGACGATCCACCCGTCGCTCATGCCGCACCCGCCAATGGGAATCGCTCGATCGCCTCGTAGCGCGCGCCACCGCGCTCGAGCCGGCTGCGGAACAGCGTCACCGCGGCGGCGCCGAACGGCTCTCCGACCGGGACCGCGAAGCGCTCGACGAAGCGCTCGGCGGCATCCCGCCGCCACGGCGGCTGGCAGCGCGCCAGGGTGACGTGGGCATGGAAGGGGCGCTCGTCGGGCGCCGCAGCAGCGCCGGCCCGCAGGCCGATCGCCGCCGCATCCGCGGCGAGCGGCGCGAGATCCCGCGACGACTCGACGCCGACCCACACGACGCGCGCCGCCCCGCCGGGCGGGAACCATCCCGCACCGCGCACCGCGAGGGTCGCCGGCGCGTGGGCGGCGCAG
>JBLMYC010000042.1:0-3858 GCA_050258075.1 Acidobacteriota bacterium | reverse complement strand
CCACGGGCTCACCGCCGAGGAGGCGCGACGGGTCATCGAGCGGCTCCAGATCCACGGCCGCGAGCCCGAGCCGCTGCGCGTCGCGCACCTGGTCGCCGGCGCCCTCACCCGCGGCGAGAGCCGCGGCCGCGCCTGACGACCGTGCCCTGGCCCCGCCCGCGCCGGCTGCTCGCCTACCTGGCGGCGATCCTGCTCGGCAACGGCGTCTATTTCCTGCTGCTCGAGCCCTACCTGCCGCCGGGGCTGCGCCATCAGCCCTTCCGGATCGACGCCGGAATGCTGGTCGACTTCGCGCTCTGCGTCGCCGCCTACCTGCTGCTGCGGCCGCTCGGCGACTGACGCCACGCACACCGACTGCTACACTGCCGGCCCTCACGCGGCGGAAGCTCAGCGCCGCGCACCACGAGCGATGCAATCCTGGCGCGGCCTGCGCCGCCTTCCCCCGGGCCTCTGGCTGCTGCTCGGCGCGACCCTGATCAATCGCGCCGGGACGATGGTGCTGCCGTTCTTGGCCCTCTACCTGACGCGCTCGCGCGGCCTCACCGACTTCCAGGCCGGCCTGGTGCTCGCGGTCTACGGCGCCGGGGCGCTGCTCACCGCGCCGTTCGCCGGGCGGCTTGCCGACCGCTACGGCCCGCGGCGCATCCTAGAGCTGTCGCTGTTCGCCTCGGGGACGGCGATCCTCCTGCTCCTCGCGGCGCCCGGGTTCCCGACCCTGGCGCTCGCCGCGTTCCTGTGGAGCGTCCTCGCCGAGGCCTACCGGCCGGCGTCGGTCGCCGCGGTGTCGGAGCTCGTCCCACCCGAGCAGCTGCGCACCGGCATCTCGCTCGTGCGGCTGGCCGTCAACCTCGGCATGAGCTTCGGCCCCGCCCTCGGCGGTTTCCTTGCCAGCATCTCCTACGCCGCGCTCTTCGTCGTCGACGGCGGCACCTCGCTCCTGGCGGGAGCACTCTTCCTGGTCGCCGGCACTCGACTCTGGCGCAGCGGCAGCCGGCCGGCGACCGCAGCCGCGCTCCCGGCGACCGGAGACTCGCCGTGGCGCAACCGCGCCTTCCTGACGTTCCTGCTCGGGGTCTTCCCGATCTCCTGCGTGTTCTTCCAGTTCCTGGGCGCGATGCCGCTGTATCTCGTCCGCGACCTCGGCCTGTCCTCGGCCACCTACGGCCTGCTGTTCACGCTCAGCACGCTCCTGGTCGTGGTGTTCGAGGTGCCGCTCAGCCTGACCCTCCAGAAGCGGTCGCACCGCGGCAGCATGATCGTCGGATCGCTGCTCTACGGGATCGGCTTCGGCAGCCTGCAGTTCGTGCACGAGGTCTGGGGCGCCGCGCTGTGCGTCGTGGTGCTGACCTGCGGCGAGATGACGCTCCTCTCGACTCTGTCGGCGCACACCACACGCTACGCCCCGGCGAACCGGCAGGGCGCCTACATCGGCGTCTACTCGATGGTCGTCAATCTCGCCTTCACGGTCGGTCCGTGGCTCGGAACGGTCGGCCTCGACCATTTCGGCCCGGCGGTATGGTCGGCCGCTTTCGCCCTCGCCGTCCTGTCGGCGGTCGTCCTCGGCATGGTGCAGGAGCACCCGCGACGCGAGGCGGCGCCAGGCGCGGCAGCGGCCGCCGGCGCCTGAGCTCGTCTCAGCCCTGGCGCCCGTCGCCCTTGCGCGCCACGACGCTGATCGCGCCGTTGTTCTCGAGCACCGCGGAGTGGATCTCCTCGACCGAGGAGCATCCCGCCTGGCGCAGCGCCGCCTGCACCTCGTGATGGGTGAGCTGGGCGTGCGCCATGACGTCTTCGAACAGCTTGCCGTTGTGGATCAGCACCTGCGGCCGGCCCTCGATCACCGCCTCGAGCCGCTTGCTGCGGAAGGTCAGGGCGCCGACGAGATAGTTCAGGGCCACCAGGGTAGTCGCCGAGATGAGCCCACCGACCAGCGAGTTGTCCCCCGCGTTCATCGAGTTTTGCACCGCGTTCGACAGCACCAGCAGCAGCACCAGATCGAAGGGCGCGAGCTGGCCCACCTGGCGCTTGCCGGTGACGCGCAGCAGGACCAGCAGGAACACGTACACGACCGCGCCGCGCGCCACCAGCTCCCACCAGGGAACCGCGATGTTCCACATCTTCACAACCTCCAGAATGCTTCGCCTGCCTCGGGAAGGCCGAGGATAGCAAGGCGCCAGTCGACCGACCTTCCCCTCAGCGCGGCTCGCCTTCGATCGGCAGCCCCGCCCCGACCCAGGCTTCGAAGCCCCCTTCGAGGGGCCGGATCCGCTGGAAGCCCAGCGCCCGCAGCTTGCCGGCCACCCGGGCCGACGTCGCCTCGTTCGGTCAGGTGCAGTACAGGACGACCTCGCGCGCCCGGGACTCCCCGGCGAGGGTGCGCTCGATTTCGTCGAAGGACAGGCGCAGAGAGCCCGGGATACGCCGCTGGTCGAGCCACGCCGCGCTGCTGGTGCGCACGTCGAAGACGAGCGGCGCGTCGGCGGCGCCCAGCATCCGCTGGAGCTCCGGCACCGAAATCCGCGCCAGACGCAGCTCGTGCACGAAGCGCCGGCGCTCGATGAAGCGGTAGACGACCCAGGCCACGAACGCGACCCCGACCAGGCCGAGGCCGAGGCTCCCGAGCCCTTCGAGCAGCGCCAGCAGCCGGTCGATGGCGCGGTGGAAGATCATCCCGGCGCCGATCGCGGAGCCCGCCCAGAGCAGCGCCCCCGCCGCGTCGAAGAGCAGGAAACCCGCGGCGCCGGCACCGAGCGCGCCGGCGAGCGGCGGCGCCACGGTCGAGTACCCGGGCACGAACTTCGCGAACAACAGCGAGGGCAGGCCGAAGCGCTCGTACAGCCACTCCATGCGCTTGACGCAGGTGTCGGGCGAGATCGAGATCCGGCACACCGTGCGCAGGACGCGCGCCCCTTGGCGGCGCCCGAGCCCGAACCACACCCCGTCGGCGATCAGGCTGGCGAGGATCGCCCAGCCGAGCGCCCCCGGCGCGGAGAGCTTGCCGTCCGCCGCCATCGCGCCCGCCACCACAAACAGCGGCAGGGCCGGGATCGGCAGGCCGATCTGCTCGAGCAGCACGTTGAAGAAGACGGCGGCTAGGCCGTAGCGGGACAGCAGGTCGATCAGCTCGGTCATGGGCTCTCCGGCGCCGCGAAGGAGCTGAGTCTATGGCGCAACCGACGGACTGGACGCCGCGCCCTGCGGATAGACTCCCCGCCGCTCCCCGGCCCCTCGATCCATGCCGCCCGCCACCATCCTCTGCCTGACGCCGGTCCGCAACGAGGCGTGGATCCTCGAGTGCTTCCTGCGCTGCGCCAGCCAGTGGGCCGACCAGATCCTGATCCTCGACCAGGCGTCCGAGGACGGCTCCGCCGAGATCGCCGCCCGCTTCCCGAAAGTCCGCCTGCTGCGCAACCCCAGCCGGGCGTTCGACGAGCCAGGCCGCCAGCGCCGGCTGATCGCGGCGGCGCGCGAGGTGCCCGGTCCGCGGCTGCTCGTCGCGCTCGATGCCGACGAGATCCTGGCGGCATCCGCGCTGACCGGAGCCGGCTGGCGCTCCCTGTACGACCTCGCGCCGGGCACCGTCGTCCTCGGAAGCTGGATGAACCTGCGCCCGGGCCTGGCGAGCGCCTGGGAGGAAGGCCCGCCGCGACCTCTCGCCGTCCTCGACGACGGCAGCGAGCACCGCGGCCTCGACATCCACAGCCCCCGCTTGCCGCTGCGCGACGGCGCGCCGCGGATCAACGCGCCGGAGATGGTCGTGCTCCACTACCAGTACACCGCCTGGGACCGCATGCTCGCCAAGCAGCGCTGGTATCAATGCCTGGAGCAGATCCGCCATCCGGACCACCACCCGATCGC
>JBLMYC010000041.1:0-10598 GCA_050258075.1 Acidobacteriota bacterium | reverse complement strand
CGGACATTGACCCAGCTGAATGCCGAGGTCGCGGAATCCGCCCCGGCCGGGACCGCCTGAGTCAACCCTTCCGCATTGGGCATCGAAGACGCCGCCTGAAAAAAAGCGGCCCCGGGTGCCGATCGCGGTTCGGCGGGCGCCCGGGGCCGGTTGCTTGGGGGCTTCAGCGCGAGCTAGGCAGCGGCCCTCTCCCCGGGGATGAACCAGACCGGGCAGCCGGCGCGATGCAGGAGCTCGCGCGAAGTGTCATGAGTGAAGAAGCGGCGCAGCAGGCTGCGGGCGTGCATGCCCATCACGATGCACTCGACCTCGAGGCGGCGCGACATCTCGACGATCTTCTCCGAGGGCTCGCCGAGCTCGGCGTAGCAGAGGACGCGATCCCGCAAGTCGGACGGCACCAGGGCGTCGAGCCGGGCCCGGTTCTCGGCCAGCATCTCGCCCGGACTCTTGGCCGACATCATCGACGGGGCGTTGACCTCGGTGCGGGTGACGTCACCGACCGAGACGACGTGCAGCAGGTGGATCCGCCAGTCCAGGGTGCGGGCGAGCTCGAAAGCGTACTCGACCGCCTGCATGCCGCCTTCCGACCAGTCGGTCGGGACCAGAACCTCGACCCGCTTCTCGGCCTTGGGAATCGGTGAGGCCTCGCTCTCGCAGTCGTGCAGCACCAGCACCGGGCAGGTCGAGCGCTCGATCAGCCGCTCGGCGAGGGAACTGTGATCTTCGGTCGACTGGCCATGGGTCGCCATGACCAGCAGGTCGGCCGGAAGCTGGCGCTCGAGGTAGAGCAGGGTCGAGGCGACCTGGCCGTCGCTGACGCAGGCTTCGGCCTGGACGTCAGCGGGGAGCTTTTTCAGCAACTCCCGCAACGTCGCCTCGGCATCGGCCTGGGGGCGCTTGCCGGCCGCGTTCTCCTGGTTCCACATCCAGGCCATCGCCATCCCGGGCGAGGGAGCCTCGAGGTTGTGGTGCAGAACCAGCCGAGATCCGAACGTTCGGCACAGCTCGATCGCGAGCGCGATCTCGCGCTCGCAGACCGGTGTGAAGTCCACCGGACAAAGGACCGTCTTGATCATCGCCATACTCCACCTCCGGGGCGTCCTGACCTTCGCCTCTAAGATGCGCTGCGTCCCGGGGTGACGCGACGTCCCGGCGGGTGGCCCCCGCCCCCCCGTCTGGCCACCTGAGAGGGTAGTGGGGCCTGGAAGGCCGGTTTGCTATGTTCTCGGCTCGCCCGCGGGGTGCAGCCCGGATGGGTGCGAGGGGGGGAGATGGACAAGCGATTTCCGAGACTGGTCTACAACCCGGTGAGCGCCCTGGGGGCGCTGATCGCGGTCATCGCGGCCCTCACTTTCCTGCTCCTGCTCGGACTGACGCTGTCCGGCCGCTTCGAGGGCAATCCGTACTACGGCATCTTCGTGTACCTGGTCGTCCCGGCCTTTCTGCTCCCCGGCCTGATCCTGATCCCGCTCGGGATGTGGCGGGAGGCCCGCCGGCGACGCCGTGAAGGCGAGACCGAGATCCCCGCCTGGCCGCGGATCGACCTCAACAAGCCGCACACCCGCAACGCCGCGATCGTGTTCGTGATCGGCACGGTGGTCTTCCTGCTGATGACCGCGGTCGGCAGCAACGGCGCCTACGAGTACAGCGAGTCGGTCAACTTCTGCGGCAAGACCTGTCACGTGATCATGCTGCCGGAGTACACGACGTACCACAACTCGCCGCACGCTCGCGTTGCCTGCGCCCAGTGTCACGTCGGGCCGGGTGCCGACTGGTTCGTGAAGTCGAAGCTCTCCGGCGCGTACCAGGTTTACGCGACGCTGATGAAGAAGTACCCGCGCCCGATCCCCACCCCGGTCCATAACCTGCGCCCGGCGCAGCAGACCTGCGAGCAGTGCCACTGGCCGGGCCGCATCTGGGGCGCCCAGCAGAAGGTGTTCCACCACTTCAAGTACGACGACGCGAACACCGAGGTGCCGATCACCCTGCTGCTCAAGGTGGGCGGTGGCGACCCGGCGAAGGGCCAGCCGGCCGGCATCCACTGGCACATGAACGTCGGGGTGAAGGTCGAGTACATCCCGCGCGACGACCGGCGCCAGGACATCCCCTGGATCCGGGTCACCGACCGGCAGACCGGCCGGCAGACGATCTACCAGGACAAGGAGAAGCCCCTGACCGCGGCCGAGGTCGCCGCCGCCAAGCCGCGCACCATGGACTGCGTCGACTGCCACAACCGTCCGAGCCACCGCTATCGCACCCCTGACGACCTCGTCGACGAGGCGCTGTGGACCGGGAACGTCGACCCGAAGCTGCCGGGCATCAAGCGCGCCCTGGTCTCGGCGATCGCCGCCGACTACGGGTCGGACGCGGAAGCCGAGCGTGGGATCGCGAATGCGGTCACCGAGACCTACCGCAAGGAGCACCCGGAAGTCCTGAAGACCCAGGAGCTGGCGCTCAACAAGGCGGTGCTCGCCGCCCAGGAGGCATACCGCGAGAACATGTTCCCGGCCATGAAGGCGCGCTGGGACGTCTATCCCGACAACATTGGGCACCTTCGTAACCTGGGTTGCATGCGCTGCCACAACAGCAGCCACGTCTCGGACCAAGGCCAGCCGCTGACCACCGCCTGCACCACCTGTCACACGATCACCTCCCAGGGTACGGGACCGACCCTGCAGGCCTCGAACGGCCCCGACGGCCTGCCGTTCGTCCACCCCGAGGACATCGGTGACGCCTGGAAGGAAACCGCCTGCTCGGAGTGTCACACCGGCAAGCAGCCGTAAGCCGGGCCGGAGCGGTTGGCGCCGGGCACGGCGCTTGCGTGCGGATGTCTCCTCTTGCGCGGAGATCCCATGCCCAGTTCGAGCCCGTTTCGTTCGTGTCCGCAGTGCGTCACCCGTTTCCTCGCCCTCGCCCTGGCCCTGTGCCTAGGTCTGGCCGCGACGGCGGCGGCCGGCGCTTCCCTGGGGGTCGCTTCCAGGGTTGGCCAGCCGCAGGAGCCGCGGCTGGGCGAGCTCCTGAAGCTCGACGCCCGCCAGGTGTTCACCGCGCCGGCGCGCTGGAGCCTGGGCGAGTGGGGCGCGGCGGGCCTTGCGGTGGGCGGGCTGGCGGCGCTCGCGAGGCATGAGCACGGTGACGTCGGCGCCGAGACGGAGGACCGGCACCTGACGGTCGGGCGCTTCGACGTTCTCGGTGCGCAGGGCTCCCTGGCCGTGCTTGGCGGGTTCTACCTCGCCGGTGCGGCCCTCCACGACGAGCGCTCGAAGAACGTGGCGCTCGACGGCGCGATCGCCAGCCTGCTTGCCTCCGGCATCGTCACCCCGGCCCTCAAGGAGATCGCCGGGCGCAGCCGGCCTCACCAGAGCGCGAGCGGGCACGACTTCAACCCTTTCAGCGGCCGGGCGTCCTTCCCCTCCGGGCACACGACGCAGGCGTTCGCGGTGGCCTCGGTCGTGGCAAGCGAGTACTCCTCGCCCTGGGTGAAGGGAGTCGCGTACGGCCTCGCGGGACTGGTCGGCGCGGCGCGGGTCGAGCGCGACGCGCACTACCTGTCGGACGTCCTCGCCGGAGGACTGATCGGCACCCTGGTCGGACGGGAAGTGGCGCACACCAACCAGTCGCGCCGCGGCGACCTCACGGTCGTCGGCTCGCTCGAGCCCAGCCACCCCGGCTACGGCATCGGCTGGCGCTGGTCGGGCTGAGGGCGGCAGGACGCGGCGCGCAGTCGGCGCCGCCCGTCCGGTTGGATTCGTTCCTCACAGCAGCGGCTCGGGCGCGAGGCCGGTCGTCACCCGACAGAAGCGCTCGCGGTCGAAGGAGCGCAGCAGGCGCTCGGCGACCGGGCTCGAGGTCTCGTTCCAGTGGTCGTCGAGCAGCGCCTCGACGATTCCGACGTCGGCGTCGTCGAGCGGTGTGGCGACGACGTACTGGCGGTTGAGCATCGCGAGGTCGGGGTCGAGCAGGTAGACGGTGCCGCCGGTCAATCCCGCGCCGAGGTTGAAGCCGGTCGGGCCGAGGACCAGCGCCGTGCCCCCGGTCATGTACTGGAACGCGTTGGCGAGGACGCCCTCGACGACGAGGCGCGGCCCCGGGCCCTCGTGGCTGCGGCGCAAGCAGACCGCGAAGCGGTTGCCGGCCCGGCCGGCGATGAACGCCTGGCCGGCGCGCGCCCCGTACGCGAAGGTGTTGCCGACCAGGGTGAGCTCGCTCTGCGCCGCGAAGCCGGTCTCGGGGACGATGACCAGCTTGCCGCCGTACGCAGCGGTGAAGGCGGAGTCGGCGGCGACGCCCTGCAGGCGCAGCTCCATGCCCGACAGGGCGTAGGCGCCGTAGAAGTGACCGGCGGCGCCGCGGTGACGCAGAGTGAGGCGCCCGAGCGGCAGGCCGGCGTCGCCGAAGCGGCGGGCGATCACGCCGGCGGCGGCGACGCCCACGCAGCGGTCGGAGTTGGTCAGGCGCTGCGCCACCTCGACCGTCTCGCCGGCGATGGCGCGCTCGGCGGCCTCGTCCTCGCGCACCCGCGGCGGCGGGGCGTGGAGCTCCTGCTGGCGCTCGAGGCGGCGCTCGGTCGAACGCGCCGGCGGCGCCCCGACGAGGTGGGAGACGTCGATCCGCGCCGCTTTCCCGTCGAGGTCGTCGCGCCGGCGCAGCAGATCGCGACGGCCGACGATGTCGGCGACCTGGCGCGCGCCGAGCCGGGCCAGGCCGGTGCGCACGTCGGCCGCCACCGTCAGCAGGTAGTCGACCACCTGGCGCGGCCGGCCGGCGAAGCGCCCGACCAGCAGGGGATCCTGGGTGGCGACGCCGAACGTGCAGCCCTGGCGGTGCGTGCCGGTCGGGTCGTGCGGCGCCGGCCCGGCGAGGTGGCACTGGCGGAGCATCGAGCAGCCCAGCGCCACCAGGATGCTGGTGCCGAATCCGATCCGATCGGCGCCGAGCAGGAAGAGCTTCAGCGCCTGCTCGCCGGTCTGCACGCCGCCGTCGACCGACAGCTCGACCCGGTCGCGCACCCCTTCCTCGACCAGCGCGTCGTGCACCGTCGGCAGCACCGCCGCGGCGGGCACGCCGGCGTGCTTCTGGTCGACGCGCTTGGCCGCGCCGGTGCCGCCGCAGCCGTCGGAGAGGTGCAGGCGGTTGGCGCCGGCGTTGACGCCGCCCAGGCAGACCATCTCGACCCCGTGCGTGGCGACGAACTTCAACGCGCAGGCGACCGCCGGGTTGAGGTGGCGCCAGCTCTCGAGCATGAGCTTGACGTCCTCGATCGAGTAGAGGTTGTGATTGACCGGGGGCGACACCAGCTCGTAGCCGGGAGAGCAGCCGCGCTGCGTCGCGATGCGCGGCGAGACCTTGCCGCCGGGGAGCTGACCGCCCTTGCCGGGCTTGGCGCCCTGCGCGAACTTGACCTCGGCCTCGGCGGCGCGCGCCGCGGTCTCGGGAGTGATCGTGAAGCGGCCGCCGGCGTACTGCACGCTGCGGTTCTCCTCCGGCCCGCCCAAGCGCGCCTTGTCGAAGCCGCCCTCGCCGCTGTTGGCGAAGGGGCCGAGGCCCGGGGGCAGCGGCCTGCCGAGCGCGCGCAGCCGCCGCCGGCAGAAGCGCCAGGCGAGATTCATCGCTCGCGCCACCGCGCGGTGGGCCGGTGCCGAGAGCGCGCCCTCGCTCATGCCAGGGGCGAAGAAGCGCCACAGGATCGCCGCCTCGGGCTCGACGTCGGCGAGCGGAATCGGCGTCGCCTCGTGCGGACGGAGGAGATCGAGCACCGTGATCGGCTGGCGCTGATCGACCAGCTGGCGCAGGCGCGCGGCGGCAGCCGCGTGCTCCGCGGACGCGACGCGGCGCGCGCTTGGGCTGCGCCCGCGGCCGAAACCGGAGACGGCGTGCAGGGCGCGCACCGTATCGGGGCTCCAGAAGTGGGCGCGGCCGTCGCGGCGGAAGCGGAACTCGCCGACATCGGGGAGTTGCGGCGTATCCGCGAACGCACGGGCATGGAACGCGAGCCACTCGCGGTCGAGGACGTCGGCGCCGATGCCGCCGAGATGGACCGCCACACCGGGGAACTCCGCCGCCGCGAGGTCGGCGTCGAGCCCCACCGCCTCGACCAGCCGGGCGCCGCAGTAGGCCGAGGCCGGGGTGACGCCCATCATCGACATCACCTCGACGAGCCCGGTGCGCAGGCCGCGCAGGTACGTCGCCTCGCGCTCGCCCGCCACCGCGCAACCGAGCCACGGGCAGACCGCGTCGGCGCCGAGCGCCAGGAGCAGCGCGCAGTGGTGGACGTCCCAGACGCCGGCGTCGGCGACCAGGCCGACTCTGTGGCGCGCTCCACCGTGGACGATCGCCTCGTGCAGGCGGCTCACCAGCCGCACCAGCGGCAGCGGCGCCGTGCGCGGGTCGACGCCGCGATCGGAAAGGATCAGGACGCCGCCCCCGCGAGCGAGCTCGAGCGCCTGGCTCGTGGCGTCCTCGAGGGCGCGCTCGAGGCCGTCGGGGCCGAGCGCGGCGGGGAAGACGGCGTCGAGGCGTGCGACCCGCTCCTGTGCCGCGAGCCAGGCGAGCTCACCGGTTGAGAGCAGGCGCTCGGGGAAGACGTAGTGCGGCCCCTGGGCGTCGTTCCACAGGCCGGAGCGGTCGCCGAGCGCGACCGAGGTCTCGAAGACCCAGAGATCGCGGATCGGGTCGATCGGCGGGCTGGTCTCCTGCGCGAAGCGAAGCTGGAAGTAGTCCTCGAGCCGGCGCGGCTTCCGGTCCAGGAGAGCCGCGGGCGGTGTGTCGTCGCCCATCGCGCCGACCGCGAGCTTGCCCTTCTCGATGAGCGGCTGCAGCACGACGTCGAGATCCTCGCGCGTCATGCCGAACGCCAACTCGAGGCGCGCCAGGGCGTCGCCCGCGGGCGGTGGCGGGGCCTCCCCGGCGCGCCCGACGCGGCGGCCCTTGGGAGCCGGGAAGCGCTGCCGTGCGAGCAGGCGGTGGACCTCCTCGGTCTGCAGCACCTCGCCGTTGCCGAGCCGCACCATGACCGTGTCGCCGGGTCCCAGGATGCGCTGCTCCTCGAGCGGGCCGAGGTCGACGGTGCCGGTGAGCTCGCTCGCCGCCAGCGCGTAGTCGCGCGAGGTGGCGATCCACAGCGGCCGCAGGCCGTTGCGGTCGAGGTGCGCGACCGCCTCGTCGCCGTCGCAGGCGACGATCGCCGCCGGGCCGTCGCAGGCCCCGAGCAGCACGCCGAGCGCCTCGTGGAACTGTGCGAGGTGCGGTTCGCCGCGCGCCATCGACGGCGCCTCGGGGAGCAGCGCGACCAGGGCCTGCGGCATCGTCAGGCCGCCGGCGACGAGCGCCAGCATCATGTCGTCGAGGTTGGCGCTGTCCGAGCCGCCGCCGCAGACGACCGAGCGCACCCGCGCCGCGAGGTGGCGCAGGCGCGGCTGGCGCTCCGCGATGCGCGCTACGAGGTCGCGGCCGATGGCCCGCATCCACGCCACGTTGCCGCGCATGGTCGAGATCTCGCCGTTGTGCGCCAGGCCCCAGAACGGCTGCGCCCGCCGCCACGAGGTCGTGGTGTTGGTCGAGTAGCGGCTGTGGAAGAGGACGAAGCGCGACGCGAAGTGCTCGTCGCGCAGGTCGGGGTAGAGCTCGGAGATCCGTGATAGCTGGGCCAGGCCGCGGTAGACGACGGTGCGGTTGGAGAGGCTCGAGACCGAGAACTCGCCGCGGCTGTCCTCGAACAACTCCTCGTCGAGCGCCAGGCGCAGCAGGTAGCGGCACAGGAACCAGCCTTCCTCGGAGAGGCCGGGTGGTCGGCGCAGGAGGGCCTGGCGCACGACCGGCGCGGTGCGGCGGGCGGCGGAGCCGGCGGGCAGCGCCTCGAGGTTGAACGGCACGTCGCTCCAGCCCAGGACGTCGGCGCCGCCGAGCGCGGCGAGGTCCTCGACCCGTTCGACGGCGCGCCGCCGGGCGCGCGACTCGAAGGGCAGGAAGAACATCCCGAGCCCGACGTCGCGCTGGGCGATCGCCCGCGCGTGCTCGGGGAAGCGGTCGAGCAGCAGCGCCCACGGAATGTCGAGCAGGAAGCCGGCGCCATGCCCGGGCGCGCCGCGGTGATCGAACTGGCGGCAGAGCTCGATCGCCGTCTCGACCAGGGCGCGCTCGGCCACGCCCTGGCGCGAGGCGAGGAACCCGATGCCGCAGGCGGACGGCGCGTTGTCGCGGAGCTCGAAGGGGTGGGAGCTGCCAGCCATCGCGGGCCTCTCGAGGCCGAACGAATCCAGTATAGGCGGAATTGCCGCGCTGCGGCAGAACCCGCCGACGTGCCGCGTGGTAGCTTGAAATCGTGAATGATGAGATCGCGCGCTGGCGCCTGCGCCTCGCCTGGGCGATCGCGGTGGGGACCGATTTTCTGCAGATGGTCGCCTTCCCGGTCGTCTGGCAGGGCGCCGCCTCGCCGGTCGACGACGCGCTGGACTTCGTCGCCGGCATTTCTCTCATCCTGCTGGTCGGCTGGCACTGGTCATTCGTGCCGAGCTTCCTCGCCGAGCTGGTGCCGGGCCTCGACCTGGTGCCGACCTGGACCGCCGCGATGTACGTCGTCAGCCGCCGCCAGCGCCCGGCCGGGCCGAAGACGCTCGAGGTGGTGCGCAACGAGCCGGTACCCGAGCCGCCGCGCGAAGTGGAGCACTAGCCCAAAACACCAATCTCCGGCCTTCAACCGCCCGCGGCGCCGTGCCGCGGGGTGGGTCGTCTCGCATCACGGAGCGTGGCCAGGTCGACGACGTCGGCGTCTCCTAAGAATGGAGCGCAGGCTCCGGGAGGTGCGCATGCGCCGCGTAGCCTTCTTGTCGTGTTTGGCCCTTCTAGTCACCGCCGGACCCGCGGCCGCCGACCTCGTGAACGGGTCGTTCGACGCCGGCGTCGCCGGGTGGACGGTCGGAGCGACCGCTGGGTGGGTGCCGATGGACAGCCGCTTCCGCTTGTCGGGATCGGTCTTGGCGTACAACGACGCCGCCGCGGCGGGGCAGACGGTCACCGTACTCAGCCAGTGCGTCCCGCTGACCGTGGCGACCAGCCAGATGGTGCCTTATGGGATCTCGGTTCTGATTCCCTTGGGCCAAGCCCGTTCTGGCGCCGTGCTGGTGGGCTTGGCGTTCTCCGGATCGTCCGACTGCTCCGGCGGCGCGCTTGTCACCCAACAGCTGTCGCGCGCCGGGGACTGGATTCCCGTCGCGTACGCCGCGGGTTACGCGCTTGCGGTCAGCCACAGCGTTCGCTTGGTCATTCAGCTCAAGAAGACCGAGGCGGGAGGCGGGTTCTTCGCCTACTTCGATCAGGCTTGGGTCTCGATGATGCCGTTCGGGATCGGGGGAGATGTGCCTTGCCTCAGCAGCGAGTACTACCTGTGCCTGAACCGGGGGCGCTTCCTCGTCGAGGCGCTGTACACCCTCCCGGGCGCAACGGACCCTGTGCATGGCGTGGCCGTGATGCGCAGTGACGACAGCGGCGAGTACTGGTTCTTCGACCGCTCCAACTTGGAGCTGTTCGTGAAGGTACTCGACGGCTGCCGCGTGAACGACCACTTCTGGGTGTTCGCCGCCGGTCTCACCAACGTCGGAGTCGACATCGGAGTCGTCGATACGGCGCCGGGCGGTGCCGGCAGGTCATACATCAATCCGGTGGGGCACCCGTTCGCGGCGGTTCAGGACACGAGCGCGTTCAGCTGCCCATAGCTCGCCAGATAGGAGGTTGCGACCGTGACAGGATATGTCGGATCGATCGAGAAGAAGACCCTCAAGAACACTAACTTCCGCGAGGTGCTTTTCACCGGTGAGCATTCCCAACTCGTCACGATGTGCCTGCGGCCCGGTGAGGACATCGGCAGCGAGGTGCACCCCGACAGCGACCAGTTCTTTCGTGTCGAGGAGGGCGAGGCGAGGTTCGTGATCGCCGGCCAGGAGTATGCGGTCCATGCCGGCGACGCGGTGCTCATCCCGGCGGGCACGCGCCACGACGTGATCAACGCGTCGTCCAGCCTGCCGCTGAAGATGTACACGCTGTACTCGCCGCCTGGCCACCCGGCGGGTACCGTGCATGAGAAGAAGGCCGACGCGCTGGTCGGCGCGCATCCCTGAGCAGACGATCGCGACGGCAGCGCTCGCGCCCCGGCCGAGTTAGGCTCGAGGGAGATGCGGCCGCTCCTGCTTCTCGCCCTGATCGCGGCGGCGTGATCGTCCCGCGATCTCGAGCCACACCGTCTCTTCGGAGCGCCGGGCTTCCTGGTGCGCGATCCGTTCGACAACCTCGCGGTCCTGCGCCGCTACCGCGGGCCGCTCCTGCTGCTGCGTGGCAGCCGGGATGACATCATCCCGCCCGACCAAGGCCGCGCCCTGGCGGCAGCGGCCCCGCAAGCCGAGCTCCATCTGCTGCATTGTGGGCACAACGACTGTCCGCGCGAGTGGCCGCTGGTCCTGGATTTCCTCGAGCGCCACGAGATTCTGGCGCCACCTCGGCGGTGAGTCTCACCCGGTGAGCACCCAGGCGCCGTAGCCGACCACCCGATCGCGTCCGCCCGCGGTATCGGCGGAGTTGCGCAGGTCGAGGCGCCGGATCGCCAGCCG
>JBLMYC010000040.1:0-12971 GCA_050258075.1 Acidobacteriota bacterium | reverse complement strand
TCAGTACAGCGGCTTCACCCCCAGATACGACCCCGCCACGCGCAGCGAGTTGTAAAGATTCCCCGAGTCGCGGGTGAAGCTCTTGGTGAAGTACTCCTCGGCCTTGGCGCGGTCGCCCTTGAGGTTGTAGTAGGCACCGATCTCCGACAGCCAGTCCTCGTCGTCGGGCTTGAGCTGCAGGACCTTGTCGAACGCGGCCTTGGCCTTGTCCCACTCGCCGGCCTCGTAATACACCCGGCCGATGCGGATCCAGTCGCTGGCCGCGACCTTGGGCGAGTTGGTGATGCGGTCGAAGATCTCCTGTCCGTCCTTCTGGCGGCCGCCGAGGTAGTACACCCGGCCGACCGCGATGTTCTCCCACGAGCCCTTGCCGGCGAGCTCCTTGGCGGCGCCGAGCAGCATCGAGGCCGCCTCAGCCTTGGGCTTGCCGACGAACAGGTCGGCCGCCAGAACGCCCTTCTTGGCGAGAGCCGCGCCGGCGGCGAGGCCGACCGCGAACACCGTCGCGAGAACCGCTGCCTTCTTCGTGTTGGACGTCATCGGACTCCTCCTCTGGAGTGAAACGTCGATCAGGATACGGCGCCGTCCGGCAAGTCGGAGTCGACCTCTTTCCAGTCGGCGCCGAGGAAGTCCTCGACCCGCCGCCCGACCCGCCGCGCGAAGCGCTGCCGGTAGCTCTCCACCACACCCACCTGCTCGTCGCGGAACATGCGCTCGACTCGAAACAGCGGCACGAACATCGTCACCAGGCCGAGGCCGCTCTCCTCGTCGTTCTCGCCGCGCGCCACCTGGCCGGCCCAGTCGTCGAAGCTCGAGACGCTGATGCCGCGCAGGGTGATCCCCATCGGCAGCAGCTCCTCGAGCAGGCCCCAGAACTTCTCGGTCGGGTTGACCAGGTGGAGGATGACGAAGGTGCCGGATCTCATCGGTGCACCGTGACGCGAACGGGATTCACCCGCCGCCGTGGCCGTCGTCGCCGGCCTGGGAAATCTCGAGCAGGACGCCGCCGGTCGACTTGGGATGGACGAACTGCACCCAGCAGCCGCCCGCCCCGCGGGTCGGCTCCGGACGCAGCGCCTCAAGGCCGGCAGCGCGCAGCCGCGCGTCGTCCGTGCGTACGTCATCGCTCTTCAGGCACAGGTGATGGAGGCCCGGCCCGCGCTTCTCGAGGAATCTGGCGATCGGCGAGTCGGGGCGGGTGGGCTCCAGCAGCTCGATACGGCTCTCGCCACAGGAGATCATCGCCACCCGCACACCTTCCTGCGGCACCTCCTCGATCGCGTCCACTTCCAGGCCGAGCGCCTCGTACGTCTTGCGCGCCTCCGCGAGCGAGCGCACCGCGATACCGACGTGGTCGATGCGCTCGATCAAGAGACCGACCTCCGGGCGCTCGTCCCGAGCACCACCTCGGCGGCACCGGCAAGCAGCCGCTCGGCGGCGGCGTAGGGATCGCTCTTCGCCGCGAACGCGCGCTCGATCTCCTGCTCGAGCCCCAGCCCGCGGTCCGCGGCGGCGAGCACGCGCTGCTTGAGGATCGCCTCGACGCGCAGGCGCAGACAGGCGCGGCGGCGCTCGGCGAGCTCGCCGGAGTCGCGCAGCCAAGCCTGGTGGCGCTCGATCGCGCCGACCAGATCCTCGACTCCCTGGCCGAGGCTCGCCACCGTCTTCTGGATCGGCGGCGTCCAGGCGCGCGGATGAGGGTCGAGCTCGAGCATGCCCTGCAGGTCCCGCACCGTGCGATCGGCGCCTTCGCGGTCGGACTTGTTGATCACGAACACGTCGGCGATCTCGAGGATGCCCGCCTTGATCGCCTGGATGTCGTCGCCCAGGCCGGGCAGGGTCACGACCAGCACGGTGTCGACGCTGCGCACGACGTCGACCTCGTCCTGGCCGACGCCCACCGTCTCGACCAGCACCCAGTCGAAGCCGGCGGCGTCGAGCACGTCGGCGGCGTCGCGGGTCGCCGGTGCGAGGCCGCCCATCGCGCCGCGCGTCGCCATCGAGCGGATGAACACGCCGGGGTCGGTGTACAGGCCCTGCATGCGGATGCGGTCGCCGAGCAGCGCGCCGCCGGTGTAAGGGCTGGTGGGGTCGACCGCCAGGATGCCCACCGTCTCGCCGCGGCCGCGCAGCACCCGCGCCACGCGGTCGACCAGCGTGCTCTTACCGGCCCCCGGCGGGCCGGTGATGCCGACGACTCGCGCCCGGCCGGTGCGCGGATAGATCTCGCGCACCAGCTCGCGCTGGGCCTCGCCGCCGTCCTCGACCAGCGAGATGGCGCGCCCGACGGCGCGCGGCCGGCGCGCGGCCAGGCCTGCGAGCAGGGCGTCGAGGGAGCGGGCGGCCGGCATGGGCGATCGAAATGGGCGCGCGGCGGCTAGGCGCCCTTGAGCAGCTGGCGGGCGATCACCAGGCGCTGAATCTCGCTGGTGCCCTCGCCGATCGTGCAGATCTTGGCGTCGCGGTAGAACTTCTCGGCCCGGTAGTCCTTGATGAAGCCATAGCCGCCGTGGATCTGGACGCCGCGCTCGGAGCAGAAGACCGCGGCCTCGCCGGTCATCAGCTTGGCCTCCGAGGCCACCAGCGTCACCTTGCCGGTCTTGTCCATCTCGAGCGCGGCGGCGAGGGTCAGCGCCTCGGCGCCGGCGATCCGGGTCGCCATCTCGGCGAGCGCGAACTGGATGGCCTGGAAGCTCGCGATCGGCTGGTCGAACTGCTCGCGCTCCTTCGAGTAGGCGAGCGCCGTCTCGTACGCTCCCATCGCCGTCCCGAGGCCGAGCGCGGCGATCGAGATGCGACCGCCGTCGAGCACCGCCAGCGCCTGCTTGAAGCCCTCGCCGACCTTGCCGAGCACGTTCGCGTCGGGCACGAAGCAGTCCTCGAGCACCACCTCGGCGGTGTCGGAGGCGCGGATGCCGAGCTTGTTCTCCTTCTTCCCCGCCCGCAGTCCCTTGGTGCCGCGGTCGATCGCGAAGGCCGACATGTTGCGGCCCTTGGGCGCCGCCGGGTCGGTCACCGCCAGGATCACGTACACGTCGCCGACCGAGCCGTGGGTGCAGAACGCCTTGGTGCCGTTCAGGACCCAGCCGCCGTCGACCCTGCGCGCGCTGGTGCGCGCCGCGGCGGCGTCGGAGCCCGAGCCCGGCTCGGTCAGCCCCCAGGCGCCGATCTTCTCGCCGCGCGCCAGGGGCGCGACCCAGCGGCGGCGCTGCTCGTCGTTGCCGAACTTGTAGATGTGGTTGGTGCACAGCGAGTTGTGCGCGGCGACCGAGATGCCCACCGAGGGATCCACCTTGGAGAGCTCGGTCACCACCAGCACGTACTCGACGTAGCCGAGGCCGGCGCCGCCGAGCTCCTCGGGGAAGATGATGCCCAGGAAGCCGAGCTCGCCCGCCTTGCGCAGGCACTCGCGCGGGAACTTCTGCGCCTCGTCGTGCGCATCGACGATCGGGTCCACTTCCTTGCGCGCAAACTCGCGCGCCGCCTTCTGAATGGCGCGCTGTTCATCGGTGAGGGCAAAGTCGATCGCGGGCGCGGCGGCGACAGTCGTCATGCGGATCTCCGGAAGAAGGCCGCGAATGTCCGATTCCGCGGCTCGGGGGTGCTTCGAATCCTAGCACGCGGAATGAGAGCCGCTCCGGGCGATGCGGGGCCTGCCTCCCTGTAAACTCGGCGACGGAGGGCACCATGAGCGACCGCCGATCCCGCGTCCCGCAGGCCCTGCATGCGAGCCTCCCCGCCGACCTCGACGTCCGCGTGCGCAAGGCGCAGGCCGACTGGGACAGAGCCGGCATGACCGCGCGGCTGTTCGGCCGCGACGCCTCGCTGTGGACGAACGGCGACGAGGCGCGCTGGATGGGCTGGCTCGACATCGTCGCCGCGCAGCGCGCCCGCCTCGGCGAGCTGCGCGCCTTCGCGGCCGAGGTGCGCGGCGCCGGCTTCCGCCACGCTCTGCTGCTCGGGATGGGCGGCTCGAGCTTGGCGCCCGAGGTGCTGGAGACGGTGTTCGGCAACGCCGCCGGGCACCCGCGCCTGCACGTCCTCGACTCGACCGATCCAGCCCAGGTCGCCGCCGCCGCGGCGGCCTGCCCGCCCGCCGAGACGCTCCACGTGGTGGCGAGCAAGTCGGGGACGACGCTCGAACCCAACATTCTCGAGCGGTTCTTCTTCGATCGCGCGGAGCGCGTCCTCGGCGTCTCGGAGGCGGGCGCGCGCTTCGTCGCCATCACCGATCCCGGCTCGCAGCTCGAGGAGGCGGCCCGCAGCCAGGGCTTCCGCCGCATCTTCCACGGCGTGCCCGAGATCGGCGGGCGCTACTCGGCGCTGTCCGACTTCGGGCTGGTGCCGGCGGCGGCGCTCGGCCTCGACCTCGACCACTTCCTCGACCGCGCCGCGGCGATGGTCGACGCCTGCCACGGCGAAGGGTCGGCGGTGAATCCCGGCGTCGCGCTGGGACTGCTGCTCGGCGAGGCGGCGCGAATGGGGCGCGACAAGGTGACCATCCTCACCTCCGCGCCGCTGTGGGACGTGGGCGCCTGGCTCGAGCAGCTCCTCGCCGAGTCGACCGGCAAGCAGGGCAAGGGCCTGATCCCGATCGACGGCGAGCGCCCGGGCGAGCCCGGCGTGTACGGCCAGGACCGCCTGTTCGTGTACCTGCGCCTCGAGGGCACCTCCGACGCCGGCCTCGACGCGGCGGTGGCGACGCTCGAGGCGGCCGGCCAGCCGATCGTCCACCTGCGCCTCGCCGACCCCTACGAGCTGGGCGCTGAGATGTTCCGCTGGGAGATCGCGACCGCGGTCGCCGGGCACGTGCTCGGCATCGATCCCTTTGACCAGCCCGACGTCGAGGCGAGCAAGATCGCCACTCGCCGGCTGACCGACGAGTACGAGGCGCAGGGCGTGCTGCCGGGCGAGGAGCCCTTCCTCACCGACGGCGACGTCCGCCTCTACGCCGATCGCCGCAACGCCGACGAGCTCGTGACCGGCGCCGGTGCCAACCGCACCCTGCGCGGCGTGCTGCGCGCCCACCTCGCGCGTCTCGCCGCCGGCGACTACTTCGCCGTCCTGGCCTACGTGGCGCGCAACGCGGCGCACCGCGACGCGCTGCAGGAGCTGCGCCACGCGGTGCGCGATCGCCGCCGCGTCGCGACCTGTCTCGGCTTCGGCCCGCGCTTCCTGCACTCGACCGGCCAGGCTTACAAGGGAGGCCCGAACACCGGCGTCTTCCTGCAGGTGACCTGCGACGACGCGCACGACCTCGCGGTGCCGGGCCGCAAGTACAGCTTCGGCGTCGTCAAGGCGGCGCAGGCGCGGGGCGACTTCGCGGTGCTCGCCGAGCGCGGCCGCCGCGCCTTGCGCGTCCACCTCGGCGCCGACGTCGAGGCCGGCCTCCAGCGGCTGCGCCAGGCGATCGAAGCCGCCACGCTGTGAGCGCCTCGCCGCCAAGCGGCGCGCGACGATCGATCTAGTAGGATCGCGGCCGCGCGTGGCGCGTGCGGAGGAGACGGCAATGCAACTCGCAATGATCGGGCTGGGCCGGATGGGCGCCAACATGGTGCGCCGGTTGATGCGCGGCGGCCACACCTGCGTGGTCTACGACCGCAGCGCCGCGGCGGTGAAGGACGTCGTCGCGGAGGGGGCTACCGGCACCGCCTCCCTGGCAGATCTCGTGTCGAAGCTCTCAGCGCCGCGTGCGGTGTGGGTCATGGTCCCCGCCGGCCCGCCGACCGAGGCGACGATCGCCGAGCTCGCCGGCCTCTTGCAGCCCGGCGACACCGTCCTCGACGGCGGCAACACCCACTTCAAGGACGACGTGCGGCGGGCGGCGGAGCTCCAACCCCGGGGCATCCACTACGTCGACGTCGGCACCAGCGGCGGTGTCTGGGGCCTGGAGCGTGGCTACTGTCTGATGATCGGCGGTCCCCAGGAAGCGGTCGGGCGCCTCGAGCCGATCTTCCGCACCCTGGCGCCGGGACGCGGCGACATCCCGCTCACCCCGGGGCGCGCAGCGCTCGGCGGCACCGCCGAGCAGGGCTACCTGCACTGCGGCCCGGCCGGCGCCGGGCATTTCGTGAAGATGGTTCACAACGGCATCGAGTACGGCCTGATGCAGGCCTACGCCGAGGGCTTCGACATCCTCAAGAACGCCGGCCAGGAGGGCCTGCCGGGCTACCGCTTCCCGCTCGACAGCGGCGCGATCGCCGAGGTCTGGCGGCGCGGCAGCGTGGTGACCTCGTGGCTGCTCGATCTCACCGCCGCGGCGCTCGCCAAGAGCCCCGAGCTCGCCGAGTTCCAGGGCGACGTCGCCGACTCCGGCGAGGGCCGCTGGACGATCGAGACCGCGATCGAGGAAGCGGTGCCGGCCGACGTCCTCGCCGCCTCGCTGTTCGCCCGCTTCCGTTCGCGCCGCGAGCACACCTTCGCCGACAAGGTGCTGTCGGCGATGCGATTCGGCTTCGGCGGCCACGTCGAGCCCAAGGCGGGAGGCTGAGGTGCGGAGGATCCTCCTTGTCGGCGCCGGGTGGCTGCTGGCCGCCGCCGCGGCGTTCGCCCAGTTCCCGATGCCGACGATGGGTCTGCCCGGACGCGACTGGGCGATCCAATTCGAGACCTCGGGATTGCAGGTCGACCGGAACGAGATCTACTTTCCGCCAACCAGCCCCGACTCGCCGGCGCGCGGGCTGAGCACGCGGGGCGCCGCGGGCCTCAACCTGACGGCCTTCCTGTATCCCGCACGCGGCCTCGACGCGAAAGCCTGCCGCGAGCAGAACTTCGAGAAACTCCGCACCGGCGATTTCGAGCTCGGCGACATCCGCCGCTACGAAGCCGACGGCAAGGCGGCGGTGGAATACACGCTCCTGGCGGTCGGGGGGCGGAAGATGGGCAACGCGGCGATGCGCAACCTCTGGGTCCACGTGGCGCACGACGACACCTGCCTCGACCTGCACCTCTCGAAAGCCGGGTACTCCCAGAGCGACGCAGCGGCCTTCCGGCGTCTCTTCGAGAGCGTCGCGGTCGTGGCGACGAAGCCCGACGTCCAGGATCTCGTCCAGACGGCGAGCGCGCTCTACCTCGAGCAGCGCTACCAGCCGGCGGCGCGCTTCTACCAGCAAGCGTTGAACCTGGAGCGCGAGCACCCGACTCTGCCGCGGACGATGTTCATCGTGGTAGTCGACAACCTCGGAATGTCGTACGGCCTGTCGGGAGACCTCGCACACGCGCAGGAGATCTTCGAGTACGGCGTCGCGCGCGAGCCCGAGTACCCCATGTTCCACTACAACTTGGCCTGCACGCTCGCGGAGAACGGCGACCTCGGCAAGGCACTCCAAAGCCTCCGCCTGGCGTTCAAGTACCGCGCGAACCAGCTGCCAGGAGAAGAGGGGATGCCCGACCCGCGCCATGACGACTCGTTCCGTCGCTACGTCGGCGATCCGCAGTTCGAGCGCACGGTCAAGGAGCTGATGGGAGAGCAGAAGCAATGAACCCGTCGCTTCCCGCTGCCGCTCCCGGCAAGCCCGATCGCCAGCCGCCGCCGCCGCCGCCCGGCGCGCTGGTCATCTTCGGCGCCTCCGGCGACCTGACCAAGCGCAAGCTCGTCCCGGCGCTGTACTACCTCGAGCAGGCGCAGCTCCTGCCCAAGGGATTCGCGGTCATCGGTCTGGCGTCGACCGAGCTCTCCTCCGAGGCCTTCCGCCGCAAGCTGGAGACCGACCTTCCCGAATTCCTCGAGGAGCCGCTCGACCCCGAGGTGTGGAGCCGCCTCGAGAGCCGCATGTACTACATCGCCGGCGGCTTCGACGATCCGGCCTCTTACGAGAAGCTGCGCGCCCAGCTCGCCGAGGTCGACGCGCGTCACGCGACCGCCGGCAACGCCGTCTTCTACCTCGCCACGCCGCCGGACTTCTTCGGCCGCATCGCCGACCGGCTCGGCGAGGCCGGCCTGACGCGCGAGGGCGAAGACCAGTACCGTCGGGTGGTGATCGAGAAGCCGTTCGGGCGCGATCTCGACTCGGCGCTGGCGCTCGACCGCGAGCTGCGCAAGGTGCTCGACGAGCGCCAGATCTTCCGCATCGATCACTACCTCGGCAAGGAGACGGTCCAGAACATCCTCGTCTTCCGCTTCGCGAACGGCATCTTCGAGCCGATCTGGAACCGCCGCTACGTCGACCACGTCCAGATCACGGTCGCCGAAACGGTGGGCGTCGAGCAGCGCGGCGGCTACTACGAGGGCGCCGGCGCGCTGCGCGACATGGTCGCGAATCACCTCTTCCAGCTCCTGGCGCTGACCGCCATGGAGCCGCCGATCTCCTTCGCCGGCGAGGCGGTGCGCGACGAAAAGGCGAAGCTGCTGCACGCCGTGCAGCCGCTCGCCCCCGAGGACGTGCTGGCGCGAACCGTGCGCGGCCAGTACGGAGGCGGCACGCTCACCCTCGACGGCAAGCCCACCCCGGTGTCGCCGTACCGCGCCGAGCCGCGGGTGGCGCCGGACTCGAAGACCGAGACTTTCGCGGCGCTGAAGCTCTACATCGACAACTGGCGCTGGGCCGGCGTGCCCTTCTACCTGCGTACCGGCAAGCGCCTGGCGATCCGCGACACCGAGATCGTGATCCAGTTCAAGAGCGCCCCGCTGACCCTCTTCCGCCACACGCCCACCGAGCACCTGCCGACCAACCGCCTGGTCATCCACGTGCAGCCGGAGGAAGGCATCTCGCTGCGCTTCGGCGCCAAGGTGCCGGGCCCGGCGGTCGACCTCGGCGCGGTGCAGATGCGCTTCGACTACACCGACTACTTCGGCAAGACGCCCTCGACCGGCTACGAGACGCTGCTCTACGAGTGCATGAACGGCGACTCGACGCTGTTCCAGCGCGCCGACGCGGTGGAGGCCGGCTGGCAGGTGCTGCAGCCGGTGCTCGACGTGTGGGCGGCGCTGCCGGCCCGCGGCTTCCCCAACTATGCCGCCGGCAGCTGGGGCCCGGCGGAGGCCGACGAGCTGATGGCGCGGGACGATCGTCGGTGGCTCGATCCGCAACGGTCCGGCTCGTGAGACCCGAGGTCGTCGTCGCCGGCGACGCCGAGGACCTGGTCGAGGTGGCCCTCACGGAGCTGCGCGCCGCGGCCTTCGCCGCGGTCGCCGCGCGCGGCCGTCTCATGATCGCGCTGTCCGGGGGATCGACGCCCTTCGCACTGTACCGTCGCCTCGCCGAGCTGCCCGAGGAAGGCGAGGACGAGCTGCCCTGGGAGCACATCCACTGGTTCTGGGGCGACGAGCGCTGCGTGGCGCCCGAGGACCCCGACAGCAACTACGGCAACACCCGGGACGCGCTGCTCGACCACGCGCCGATCCCGGCTGCCAACCTGCACCGCATGCGTGGCGAGGACGATCCGCAAGAGGCGGCCCGGGCCTACGAGGAGGAGCTGCGCACCGTGTTCTCGGTCGGGCCGACCGAGGTGCCGCGCTTCGACCTCGTGCTGCTCGGCATCGGCCCCGACGGCCACACCGCGTCGCTCTTCCCCGGCAGCGCGGCGCTCGCCGAGAACCGGCGGCTGTGCGTCGCCAACCGCGTCGATCGCCTCGCCGCCTGGCGGCTGACCCTCACTTACCCGGTGCTCGACGCGGCGCGCGCCATCGCCTTCCTCGCCGAGGGCGACGCCAAGGCCGCGATCGTGGCGCGTGTGCTCGGACCGCTCGAGCAGCCGCCGCTGCCGGCGCAGCTCGTCGCGCCGCGCGACGGACGGCTGCTCTTCCTCCTCGACGCGGCAGCCGCGGCGCAGCTGCCGCGCTGAGCGCGCGATTCTACGGGCAGGTGGCGAACGCCGCCGTGTCCTGGATCGGCCGGAACGCCGTTCCCTGCGGGTTGTGGTAGACGGCCGACGTGCCGTGCGCCGTGTCGAGCACCGTGAGGTCGACGTGCACGTCGGTCAGTCCGCCAGCGAACACCCAATACTTGCCGTTCAGGCTGCAGCCATCGAGCACCTTGACCAGCGCCTCGACGTTGGCGGCGCTGAAGAACCAGAGGTAGCCGGTGTCGGCGGTCAGCGCCACCGTGTGCGCGGCGCCGCTCTGGCCCTGCGGCGTCTGGAAGCTCGCGCTCACCTGGAAACGGCCGTTGTCGAGGCAGAGGCCGGAGCAGGACGGCGCCACGGACCGCGGCAGCTCCGGTGACGCCACCGGTTCGACTGCCGACGGGGCGGCCGCCGCGGCGCCACAGGTCGCGAACGCGTTGGTGTCCTGGATGGGCTGGAACGCCGTGCCCTGGGGGTTGGCGTAGCGCCGCACCTTGCCGGTGGCGAGGTCGGTGACCTGCAGGCTGGTGTACACGTTGGTCAGGCCACCGGCGAAGAACCAGAAGCGCTGGTTGGTGCCGCAGCCGTCGAGCACCTTGGCAACCGCCTCGATGTTTGGCGAGGAGAAGAACCAGAAGTCACCGGTGTCGGCGCCGAGCACCGCCGGCGTCCCACCGCCGGCGTCGCTCGCCGTCTCCCAGGCCGCTTCGATCGCGAACCTGCCGCCCTCGACGATCAACGGCCGGTGATAGACGGCCACTCCCACCGGTCCGCTGATGCCGGTGTGCGGGCCGTTGATGCGCCGGATCGGCGCGACGTTGCCGTTGCCGGTACGCGCGAAAACGAGCAGCGAATCGTCGCTGTAGTCGTTGCCGCCGTTCCCCGGGCTGGCGACCACGATCTCGTGGTCGTTGAGCACCTTGACTCCCAGGGTCTCGCCGGTACCCAGCAGGGTCGCCGAGCCGGCGATCCGGCGCAGCGGCGCGACGTTGCCGCCGGCGATCTCCGCGAAAGCGCTGACCGCCCCGGTCCGATCGCTCACCCACAGCTCGCCGCGCGCCCCATCGACCGTGACGCCATACGGGTTGATCAGCCCGGTGCTCGATCCCGACAGGATGCGCTTCGGCGCCACGTTGCCGTTCGCGGTGCGCGCGAAGACCAGCACCGCTCCCGGGCTGCCCTGACTGGTGACGAAGATCTCGCCGGTCGCCGGATCGGCGGACAGGCCACTGACGAAGCTCAGCCTCGCCGCCGGGCCGACGATCGTCCGCAGCGGAGCGACGTCACCGTTCGCCGACAGCGGGTAGACCGTGATCTGTCCAGCCGCGGTGTCCGTCGAGTCGTGCTGGAAGTTGGCGACCACGATCTCGTCGTGCACCAGGTCGACGAACGCTGCCGTCGGCTCGTGCAGCCCGGTATTCGAACCGACGATCGAGCGCAGCGGCGTGATGTCGCCGGTGGCGCCGATCGGGAAGACGTCGATCCGGTCGCCGAAGTCCGACGGCACGTAGATCTCGCCGTGCACCGGGTCGACGTCGAGCCCGTCCGGCAGGTTGAGGTCGGTGCTGTTGCCGGCGATCACCGGCGACGGCTGAACGTCCCCTTTGGCGCCGTCGTGGAAAGCCTCGACGCTGTAGGAAGCACCACCGTTGGTGACCAGGATGTCGCCCGCCGCGCGGCCGGCCAGACCGGCCGCGAGCAGCGCAGCGACGAAGAGAATCCGAGATCTGGGCATGACGATCCTCCAAGCGCTGGCCGCGGTCCCGGGAACATCCTGCCTGGGGGCAGCGGGATTCTACTCGCAGTCCCGGCGCGACGTGCAGGGCCGGGAGCGCTCAGAGGTCGACCGAATCGATCACCCCGGCAACCACCGTGCGCACCGGCGCACGGCCATCGCCCAGCACCTGGCGGGCGGAGTTCCCCTCGTCGAGGAGCAGCACCGTCTCGTCCACCCCGGCGCCGACGGTGTCGACCGCGATCAAGTAGCCGCCGGAGGGCTTGCCGTTCGCGTCGAGGAGATCGCAGAGCAGGAGCTTGCGGCCGTCGAAGGCCGGGTGCTGGATGGTCGAGACGACGGTGCCGGCGACCCGCGCGATCTTCATCGTTCCTCCGCCAAAGCCACCTGGTCGGCGATGCCGACGATGGCGTGATCGACCGGCACGAAGGTCTCGCGCAGCGCCAGCGCCGCCTCGCGGGCGGCGACGAAGTACACCAGATCGCCGCGCCCCGCCGTCTCGACCGCGTCGGCCGCGACCAGCGGCTTGCCCTGCGGCCGCTGCTGCTTGTCGAGCGGCTGCACGATCAGCAGGCGGACGCCCTCGAGGCCGCGGTAGACCTGGGCGGCGACCAGGGTGCCCACGACCCGCCCGAGGATCATTCGCTCCTCCCCGCCCCGGCCAGGGCGCGCAGGCGCCCGGCGAAGCGCGGCTCGGCGGCCAGGTTCTCGACCATGTCGGGGTGGAGCTGCGCGATGGTGACCGCGGCGAGCAGCAGCTCGGGGCGCAGCAGGGCGCGCGTCGCCGCCTCGACCGCCGCCTCGACGTCGGTGACCGTGCCGCCGAACAGCACGTAGCCCTTGCCGCCCAGGCCGTCGGCGAGCCGCACCTCGGCGAGCGCCGCCGCGGCGCCCTTGGCGCCGGCGTCGGCGGCGGCGAGGGCGGCCGCCACCGTCGTCGTCTCCACGACACCCAGCGCCTCGCCCCCGACTCCACGCCGCCCACCGAGCAGCGCCGCCACAACGTCGGGGTGGACGCTGGGCAGGAAGAGCTCGTCGAGCGCTGCTCCGCCCGCCGACCGACCGGCGTCGAGCGCCTCCGCGACGTGCGCGACCTCGCCGCCGACCAGCACCAGATAGCGGCCGGGGTGGATCGTGCCGGCACGCAGCACCTCGACCGGCGAGCGCTTGGCCATCGCGTCGCCGGCGCGGATGCCGAGCGCGATCGAGTCGAACTCCAGCAGGCCGAGCGCCGGGGCGATCACGTGATGCGCAGCGCTCCGGCGACGGTCAGGCGGCGCAGGCGCGAGAAGGTGCGCGGGCGAGTGAGCCCCTCGCCGGTGGGGGTGGCGATCGAGAACGAGGTGAAGCCTTCGCCGCCGGCGCCGAGCCCCGCGAGGGTGGCGGCGTTGGCGACGAAGATCGAGCAGTTCATCGCCCGCGCCATACGGGTGATGGTGTCGACGTTGCGCGA
>JBLMYC010000039.1:0-10113 GCA_050258075.1 Acidobacteriota bacterium | reverse complement strand
CGCCCTCCCGCCCGGATCCCTCGCTCTCGCTCGGGCTGACAGGGGGGACGGCCGGGGAGGGCTCTCCGTCCTGTTAGATCAGCTCGCGAGTGGCGCCGGCGGGATCGGCGAGCTCGAACCGCACCAGCGCCAGCTCCGGCCCGTCATGGGCGGCGGAGAGGGCGATCGTACGGCCGATCTGGTCGCGCCAGGAGCCGGTCAGGCGCGCCGACTCGTGGATGTGGCCGTGCAGGGTCAGGAGCGGCTGGCGGCGCTCGATGAAGCGGCGGATGGCGATCGAGCCGACATGGGGGTCGAGCGGAGCGTGATCGACCGTGCGGCCGTCGAGGGCGGCGCGGTCGAGGTGCGTGTCGTGGGGTGGCGCGTGGAAGAGGAAGACGGCGTTCTCGAGGCTGCGGGTCGCCGGCGCCAGCTCCTCGAGGTCGGCGGCGATCGTTCCCCACTTCGCCTCGCGGCTCGGGCGGGGAACGGAGAGCCGACCCTCCTCCGGCGACACGCAGCCCGGGTCGACGTAGCGCGAGACGTCGTAGCGCTCCCAGTCCTTGAGCAGGAACGGGGTGGGCGGCACGCAGGCGTAGCCGTAGAGGTCGAAGTCGGCGAGACGCAGCCGGCGGCCGTGGGCATACTCGAGCAGCCCGCGGGCCTCGAGGTCGAGGATCGCCGCTTCCGAGCTCCGCAGGTCGTCGTTGCCCAGGATCAGGATGACCCGCGGCGGCACGGGGGCGGAGCCCCGCAGCTCCTGGAGGCGCGGGGCGAGGAAGTCCTCGAGGAAGTCGGGGCCGAGGCCCGGCGCGGCCCCCATCCCGGCGTTTCCGGGCAGCAGGTCGCCGCCGAGCAGGACCGCCGCCGGCTGTTCCGCGGTGGCGCGGGTGAAGAGCCGACCATAGCGGGCGGGATCGCCGTGCAGGTCGGCGGCGAAGAGGCAGGAGGTTCTCGGCATGGCCGGGGGGCGCGCTCGTCCAAGCTTGTGGCGATGCTCCCGGGAAGGCAAGCACCCCGCCGGTTGGCGGCGTCGCCACCCGCCCGGCGGGGCAGTAAACTGCCGATCCGAGATGGAGGACAATGGGAGCGGTTTTCCAGGTTCCGCATCAACCGGCCCAATTCCCGACAGGAGATCGAAATGACCGATTTCGTCTCATCCCTGATCGCCAATGCGGCGACGGGCGAATACGTCGCTTCCCTGATGGCCGACGTGAAGGCGAAGAACCCGTCCGAGCCCGAGTTCCACCAGGCGGTGTTCGAGGTGGCCGAGTCGCTCGGCCCGGTGCTCGAGCGCCACCCCGAGTATCGTCACCACAAGGTTCTCGAGCGCATCATCGAGCCCGAGCGGGTGCTGATGTTCCGCGTGCCCTGGGTGGATGACCAGGGCAAGGTGCAGATCAACCGCGGCTTCCGCATCCAGATGAACAGCGCGATCGGCCCGTACAAGGGCGGCCTGCGCTTCCACCCCTCGGTGAACCTCGGGATCTTGAAGTTCCTGGCCTTCGAGCAGGTGTTCAAGAACTCGCTGACCACGCTGCCCATGGGCGGCGGCAAGGGCGGTTCGGACTTCGACCCCAAGGGCAAGAGCGACATGGAAGTCATGCGCTTCTGCCAGGCGTTCATGAGCGAGCTGTATCGCCACATCGGCAACGACACCGACGTGCCGGCGGGCGACATCGGCGTCGGCGGGCGTGAGATCGGCTACCTGTTCGGCCAGTACAAGAAGCTCAAGAACGAGTTCACCGGCGTGCTGACCGGCAAGGGCCTCAACTGGGGCGGTTCGCTGATCCGTCCCGAGGCGACCGGCTTCGGTTGCGTGTACTTCGCGCAGGAGATGCTCGCGACCCGCAATCAGACGCTCGAGGGCAAGAAGTGCCTGGTGTCGGGCTCCGGCAACGTCGCCCAGTACACGGTCGAGAAGCTGCTCGACCTCGGCGCCAAGCCGCTGACCCTCTCCGACTCGGCGGGTTACGTGTACGACGAGGCGGGCATCGATCGCGAGAAGCTGAAGTGGGCGATGGACTTGAAGAACCTGCGCCGCGGCCGCATCAAGGAGTACGCCGACAAGTTCAAGACCGCGACCTACGTCCCGGTCGACCCCAAGCTCGACTACAACCCGCTGTGGAATCACAAGGCCGACTGCGCCTTCCCCAGCGCGACCCAGAACGAGATCAACGGCAAGGACGCCGGGAACCTGCTCAAGAACGGCGTCTACGTCGTCGCCGAGGGCGCCAACATGCCGTCCTCGATCGACGCGGTGAACCAGTTCGTGGCCGCCAAGATCCTGTACGGCCCGGGCAAGGCGGCGAACGCCGGCGGCGTCGCCACCTCCGGCCTCGAGATGGCGCAGAACAGCATGCGCTACAGCTGGACGCGGGAGGAGGTCGACCATCGCCTCCACCTGATCATGAAGAGCATCCACAAGGCCTGCGTCGAGACCGCCGAGCGGTTCGGCACGCCAGGCAATTACGTCAATGGCGCCAACATCGCCGGCTTCCTGAAGGTGGCCGACGCGATGATGGACCAGGGTCTGGTCTGATCGTCCTCCGGGTGGCCCGTCGCGTCTGCGGCGGGCCACCGCTCCCTCTCCCCGGCCGGGTTTCGCCCCGGTGCTAGTCTGACTCCCTCCACCATGGGCCGTTCTCACGACTTCCAGGACCTGATGCGCTACCGCATCATGGACATCCTGCTGGTATCGACCGAGTACGACGCCTTCCTGCTCGGCGAGGCGGGCGAGCTCTCGGAGCGGGTGTTCGGCGAGTTCCGCAACCTCGATCTGCACTACGCGCCGGGCCTGACCAGCGTCGAGACCGGCGCCGCGGCGCTCGAGCGGGCGCGCGAGCAGCGGCGCTTCAACCTGATCGTCAGCACCCCATTCCTCGCCGACATGAACGCCGCGGAGCTGGTGCGGCGGGCCCGCGAGGAAGGCATCGACGCGCCGATCGAGGTGCTCGCCTGGGACCGCCGCGAGCTCCGGGAGCTCCAGGCGCGGGCCGACCTCTCCGGGGTCGAGCGCGCCTTCGTCTGGCAGGGCGATGCGCGCATCCTGCTCGCCATGGTCAAGTCGGTCGAGGACCGCCGCAACGTCGACCACGACACCCGGGCGGTCGGGGTGCAGGTCATCCTGCTGGTCGAGGACAGCATCCGCTACTACTCGTCGTTCCTGCCGGTCATGTACGGCGAGCTGCTGCAGCACTCGCAACGGGTGATCGCCGAGGGGCTCAACCTGTCGCAGAAGATCCTGCGCATGCGGGCGCGGCCCAAGATCCTGCTCTGCACCTCCTACGAGGAGGCCGAGCAGGCGTTCCGCGCCTACGGCGAGGATCTGATGGGAATCGTCTCGGACGTCGAGTTCCCGCGCGGCGGCGTGAAGGACCCCGAGGCCGGGGCCGAGCTTGCGCATCTCGTGCGCGGCTCGTTCCCGGACGTGCCGGTCATCCTGCACTCCTCGCGCCCGGAGAACGAGGCGCAGGCCCGCGCCCTGGGCGCCAACTTCCTGCTCAAGGGGTCGCCGTTCCTGCTCCAGGACCTGCGCCGGGTGATGCTCCACGA
Source organism: Acidobacteriota bacterium (assembly GCA_050258075.1). GTDB lineage: Bacteria > Acidobacteriota > Thermoanaerobaculia > Multivoradales > JAGPDF01 > JBLMYC01. Next base: position 6,579 of record JBLMYC010000039.1, on the reverse strand, counting down.
CTTCGGCTTCGGCGACTTCGTGTTCCGTCGCCCGGACGGCACCGAGGTCGACCGGGCGGCCGACCTGCGCGCCCTCGAGGAGAAGCTCGGCACGGTGCCCGCGGAGTCGATCGAGTACCACGCCTCGCGCAATCACTTCTCGCGCTGGCTCAAGGCGCGCACCGAGTTCACGCTCGCCCATCAGCTGCGGCCGCGCCGACTCGAGGACTACCCAAGCCGCCAGGCACTGCGCCAGGACCTGATCGCGGCGATCGCCGGCTATCGCCAGGAGCTCGGCCAGACGGTGGTCGCCGACTTCGACCGCCAGACCTTCGACTTCTCGAGCGACTTCTACCGCATCGGCGGCGGCTCGCTCGGCGGCAAGGCGCGCGGGCTCGCCTTCGTGCGCCGCATGCTGACCGAGCGCGGCCTGCGTCGGCGCTTCCCCGGCGTCGAGGTGGCGGTGCCGCCGGCGGTGGTCGTCGGCACCGACGTCTTCGATCGCTTCCTCGACGACAACGACCTGCGCCACTTCGCGATCGAGTGCGAGGACGACGCGGAGATCACCCGTCGCTTCCTCGCCGCGCCCTTCCCGGCCGAGGCCGAGCGCGACGTCACCCTGCTGCTCGAGCAGGCCCGCTACCCGCTGGCGGTGCGCAGCTCGTCGCTGCTCGAGGACAGCCAGCACCTGCCGTTCACCGGGGTGTACGACACCCTGATGGTGCGCAACGACGCCTGGAGCGTCGGTGAGCGCGCCGCCCAGGCGATCGCCGCGGTCAAGCGGGTCTATGCCTCGACCTTCACCCAGCACGCCAAGGCCTACGTGCGGGCCACCTCCTACAGCCTGGAGGAGGAGAAGATGGCGGTGCTGCTGATGCGCATCGTCGGCGAGCGCCATGGCGAACGGTTCTACCCGACGTTCTCGGGAGTGGCGCGCTCGCACAACTTCTACCCGGCCCCGCCGATGGTCGCCGCCGACGGCATCGCCGCGGTCGCCCTTGGCCTCGGGCGGGCGATCGTCGAGGGCGGCAACTGCCTGCGCTTCTGCCCGCGCTATCCCCGCCACGTGCCGCAGATCGCCTCGACCCGCGAGGCGCTCGACTCGACCCAGCGCGGCTTCTGGGCGATCCCGATGGGCGGCGAGGACGCTGGCATGCGCGAGCATTGGTACGAGCTCGATGCGGCCGAGCAGGACGGCGCGCTGGCCGCGGTCGGGTCGACGTACTCGCGTGAGAACGATGCGATCAGCGACGGCCTCGGACGGCCCGGCCGGCGTCTGGTCACCTTCGCGCCGATCCTCAAGCACGGCCGCCTGCCGCTTGGCGAGATCCTGAGCGACCTGCTGGCGGAAACGACGCGTGCCCTCGGCACGGCGGTCGAGCTCGAGTTCGCGGTCAACCTAGGGGCTGCGGCGGGCAAGCCGGCCGAGTTCGGCTTCCTGCAGATGCGGCCGCTCGCCCTGGCGCACGAGCGCGACGCGCTGGAGATCGGCGAGGTCACGGCGGAGGCCGTCCTCTGCCGCAGCGAGCGAGTGCTCGGCCACGGTGCGGTCGAGGGAGTGCGCGACCTGGTGGTGGTCGACTTCCAGCGCTTCGAGCGTTCGCGCAGCCGCGAGGCGGCGGACGAGGTCGGTCGCCTGAACCGCCTGCTGCTCGCCGAGCATGCCCCTTACGTCCTGGTTGGCGTCGGGCGCTGGGGGTCGCGCGATCCGTGGCTCGGCATCCCGGTGACTTGGGACCAGGTGAGCGGTGCCCAGGTGATCGTCGAGGCTGGCCTGCGCGACCTGCGGGTGACGCCCTCGCAGGGCAGCCACTTCTTCCAGAACCTGACCTCGTTCAACGTCGGCTACTTCACGGTCAATCCCGCCGACGGCGACGGCGCGCTCGACTGGGAGTGGCTCGACGCCCAGGCGCCGTTGAGCGAGGCGGCGCACGTCCGCCATCTGCGCTTCGCCCAGCCGCTGACGATCCGCATGGACGGTCGCCGTGGCCGCGGCGTGATCCTGAAGCCGTCGGCCTGAAACGGCGCGCCGCCGGTAGAATCGGGGCTCATCCGTCCGAGGAGGAAGTCGTGCACCGATCCCGCTTGGCTCTGCCCGCTGCGCTCTCTCTCGCCGTGCTCCTGGTCGCGCCGTCCGGTCGCGCGGCCGCCGCCGCCGACCTCCACGCCCGCATCGACGCCGCGGTCCACAGGGTGGCGCCGCAGATGGTCGAGCTGCGCCACCAGATCCACCAGAACCCGGAGCTCGGCTACGAGGAGGTTGCGACCTCGAAGCTGGTCGCGGAGACGCTGCGCGCCCTCGGTCTCGAGGTGCGAACCGGCGTCGCCAAGACCGGGGTGGTGGCGATCCTGCGTGGCGGCAAGCCGGGACCGGTGGTGGCGGTGCGCGCCGACATGGACGCCCTGCCGGTCACCGAGAAGACCGATTTCCCGTTCCGCTCGACCAAGCGTGAGACCTACCTCGGCCAGGAGGTGGGGGTCGCGCACGCCTGCGGGCACGACATCCACACGACCGCGGCGCTCGGCGTCGCGACCGTCCTCGCCGGCCTGCGCGCCGACCTGCCGGGCACGGTGAAGTTCATCTTCCAGCCCGACGAGGAGGGTCCGCCGCCGGGCGAGGAGACCGGTGCGCTGAAGATGATCCACGAGGGCGTGCTCGAAAATCCGCGGCCGCAGGCGATCTTTGGCCTCCACTCCTTCCCGCAGATGACCGCGCAGATGGTCGGCGAGGTGGGGCGTATCGGCTTTGTCTCCGGCCCCAACCTCGCCGCCGTCGACCAGTTCCGCATCAAGCTGCACGGCAAGCAGGCGCATGGCGCGGCGCCTCAGGACAGCGTCGACCCGATCGTCATGGCGGCGCAGGCGATCCTCGCGCTGCAGACCATTCACTCGCGCAACCTCGATCCGCTCGACCCCGCCGTGCTCACGGTCGGCATCGTGCGCGGCGGCGAGCGCTTCAACATCATCCCCGGCGAGGTCTATCTCGAGGGCACCGTGCGCACCTACCGGCCCGAGGTGCGGGCCCTCGTCCACCGCCGGATGCGCGAGATCCTCGACGGCATCAGCCGCGCCGCCGGCGGCAGCTTCGAGCTCGAGATCCAGGACAATGGGCCGGCGACGGTCAACGACCCCAAGCTCTCGGCGTGGGCGCGGCCGTCCCTCGAGCGGGCGGTGGGCAAGGCGAACGTCATCGACACCCAGCCGGTCATGGCCGGGGAGGATTTCGCGTACTACGCCCAGCAGGTTCCGGGGTTCTACTTCCGTCTCGGCGTCGTCAAACCCGGCACGACGTCGGGCGGTCTGCACACCCCGGAGCTGCGGGCCGACGACAGCGCGATCGCGGTCGGCATGAAATCGATGGCGTACGTGGTGCTCGACTACCTGGAGAGCGGCGGGCCGAAGTAGGCGACACGGCCCACCCGGCGGGGCGGCTTGGCCGCCATCGTCCTCGCCGTTTAGAATGCGTTGCTCACGCGGTTCGCAGTTCCATCCGCAGACGGAGAGAACGCTCGTTTTATGGAAAACCACGGCCCGTACGTCAGCCGGCACGGCCTCGCCGGCCTGGACATCGCTGAAGCGAAGTCGGTGTATTGGAACCTGCCCGTCGCCCAGCTCTACGAGCACGCGATCCGTCGCGGCGAGGGCGTGATCGCGGTCGAGGGCCCGCTGGTCTGCAAGACCGGGGTCTACACCGGGCGCTCGCCGAAAGACAAGTTCATCGTGCGTGAGCCGGGCAGCGAGGGTGACATCTGGTGGGGCAACAACAAGGCCCTGTCGCCGCAGCACTTCGAGGGTCTGCGGCGCAAGCTGGCGGCGCACGTGCGCGGCCGCGACCTCTTCGTCTTCGACGGCTACGCCGGCGCCGATCCCAAGTTCCGGCTGCGGGTGCGGGTGGTCACCGAGTACGCCTGGCACAGCCTGTTCGTGCGCAACATGTTCCTGCGCGAGGCCGACGGCGACGCGCTGGTCGACTTCCAGCCCGACTTCACGGTCGTCGACCTGCCCAGCCTGAAGGCCGAACCGGCGACCGACGGCACCGCCAGCGACACCTTCATCGCGCTCAACTTGGCCCGCGGCATGGTGCTGATCGGCGGCACCGAGTACGGCGGCGAGATGAAGAAGAGCATCTTCACGGTCATGAACTACGTGCTGCCCAAGCGCGGCGTGCTGTCGATGCACTGCAGCGCCAACTGGGGCCGCGACCGCGACGACGTGGCGCTCTTCTTCGGCCTGTCGGGAACCGGCAAGACGACGCTGTCGGCCGATCCCGAGCGCACGCTGATCGGCGACGACGAGCACGGCTGGAGTGACGAAGGGGTGTTCAACATCGAGGGTGGCTGCTACGCCAAGGTGATCCGCCTGTCGCCGGAGGGCGAGCCCGACATCTACGCCACCACCCGGCGCTTCGGCACCGTGCTCGAGAACGTGGCGTGCGACCCGATCACCCGCCATCTCGATCTCGACGACGCCTCGCTGACCGAGAACACCCGCGCCTGCTACATGGTCGACCAGCTCGCCAAGGTCGACCTCGGGGGCTGCGGCGGTCACCCGAAGAACGTCGTGTTCCTGACCTGCGACGCCTTCGGTGTGCTGCCGCCGATCAGCCGGCTGACCGAGGCGCAGGCGATGTACCACTTCATGAGCGGCTACACCGCCAAGGTGGCCGGCACCGAGCGCGGGGTGACCGAGCCCAGCGTCACCTTCTCGACCTGCTTCGGAGCGCCTTTCCTGCCGCTACATCCGACCGCCTACGCCCGCATGCTGGGCGGCAAGCTGCAGCACCACCACGCCCGGGTCTGGCTGGTCAATACCGGCTGGACCGGCGGCCCGTACGGGGTCGGCAGCCGGATGAAGCTCGGCTACACGCGGCGCATGGTGTCCGCGGCGCTCGCCGGCGAGCTCGACCACGTCGCGACGGACGCCGACCCGATCTTCGGGGTGGCGATCCCGCGCGAGCTACGCGGCGTGCCGACCGAGATCCTCAAGCCGCGCCACACCTGGGGCGATCCGCAGGCCTACGACGCGCAGGCGCGCAAGCTGGCGGCGATGTTCGTCGAGAACTTCAGGCAGTACGCCGACCAGACCGAGCCGTCCGTCCTGGCGGCGGCGCCGCGGCCGTAGCGCGGCGCTGGCGCCCCTTCACAGGGGCATCGGCAGGTCGAGGTGGAAGCCCTGGGCGTAGTCGAGGCCCATGCGGCGCAGGGCCTGCAGCGTGGCGTCGTCCTCGACCGCCTCGGCGATCGTCTGGATCCCCATGGCGTGGCCGATCTGGTGGATCGAGCCGACCAGCACCTGGTGGATCGGGCTCGAGGCCAGGTCGCGCACGAACTCGCCGTCGATCTTCAGGAAGTCGACCGGCAGGTTCTTCAGATACGCGAAGGTCGAGAAGCCGGTGCCGAAGTCGTCGAGCACGAAACGGCAGCCCATGCCCCGCAGGATCGAGATGAAGCTCATGGCGCGGGCGTGGTTGGCGATCGCCGCGGTCTCGGTGATCTCGAACAGCACCCGCTCGGTCGGCACGCGAGTGGACATCAGATGCTGCACCACCCACTCGAGGAAGCTCTCCTCGGAAAGCGACTGGCCGGAGAGGTTGATCGTGAAGGCCCGTTCGGCCGGCAGCCGGGTGGCGAGGGCCTGCAGGGCCTCGCGCACTACCCAGCGGTCGATCGCCGGCACCAGGTGATAACGCTCGGCGGCGGGGATGAAGGCGTTGGGAGTGATGACCTCGCCGTCCTCGCCGCGCATGCGCAGCACGACCTCGGAGAGCCGCTCGCGGGAGGATTCCTGCAGCGGCTGGATCGGCTGGTGATAGAGCAGGAAGCGGCCCTCCTCGAAGGCCTTGTGGATGCGTGCGATCCACTGCATCTCGCCGGAGCGCTCGGCGAGCGCGGCGTCGTCGGGCTGGTACTCGTGCACCTTGTTGCGGCCGCTCTCCTTGGCCGCGTAGCAGGCGGCGTCGGCGGCGATCATCAGCGCGGCGAGGTCCTTGGTCTCCGGGCCGATCGGCACCAGCCCGACCGACACCGCGGGCTCGAACGTGCGGTCGTGCCAGGTGAAGCGCGCGCCGGCGATCGTACGCCGGATGTCCTGCGCGATCCGTCGCGCCTCCTTGAGCGGGCGGTCCTCGATCAGCACTCCGAACTCGTCGCCGCCCAACCGAGCGAGCACCACGTCGTCGTCGGCCCGCCGCTGCAGGAGGGTGGCGACGTGCTGCAGCAGCTCGTCCCCGGCGCCGTGGCCGCACACATCGTTGACCACCTTGAACTCGTCCAGGTCGAGGTAGCACAGAGCGCTGCGCTTGCCATGCTCGCGCGCCGACTGCAGGGCGCGCTCCAGGCGACGCTCGAACTCGCGGCGATTGAGCAGGCCGGTCAGCGGATCGAACGTCGCTAGGTAGTTGACCTCCCGCTCCATGCCGCGCAGCGCCGTGGTGTCCTTGAACGCCAGGACGGCGCCCGCCTTCTGCCCGGACGGGCCGCGCAGAGCGGCGGCGGTGTAGTGCACCCAGAACTCCTCGCCGTCGGCGCGCAGCAACACGGCCTGGCCGCCGACGGCGCCGCTCGCGCTGCCCGTGAGGCAACGGGCGATGGGATCCTCGAT
>JBLMYC010000038.1:0-8277 GCA_050258075.1 Acidobacteriota bacterium | reverse complement strand
CGTCGACAGGGTGTCGGCGCCGGCGCGCACCACGACGACGCCGCCGACCGTCTCCCCCTGGCCGTTCCACTCCGCGAGGCCACGCCGGATCTCGGGCCCGATGGTCACGTTCGCGACGTCGCGCAGCAGCACCGGCGTCCCGCCCGGCCCGACGCCGAGCACCACCTTCTCGAGATCGCGGACGTCCTTGACGTAGCCGAGGCCGCGGACCATGAACTCGCGTTCTGCCATCTCGACCACGCGGCCGCCGACGTCGTTGTTGGAGCGCTGGATCGCGGCCTTGATCTTCTGCAGCGAGATTCCATAGGCGCGCAGCTTCACCGGATCGACCTCGATCTGGTACTGACGCACGAAGCCACCGATCGACGCCACCTCGGAGACGCCGTCGACCGCGGTCAGGGCGTACTTGAGGTACCAGTCCTGGTAGCTGCGCAGGTCGGCGAGCGAGCGCTGCGGAGAGTTGAGGACGTACATGAACGCCCAGCCAACGCCGGTCGCATCGGGGCCGAGCTGCGGCGAGACGCCCGCCGGGAGCTGCCGGCTGAGGCCCGACAGGTACTCGAGCACCCGCGAGCGGGCCCAATAGAGATCGGTGCCGTCCTCAAAGATGACGTACACGAACGAGTAGCCGAAGAACGAGTAGCCGCGCACCACCTTGGCGTAGGGCACCGCCAGCATCTTGGTGGTGATCGGATAGGTGACCTGGTCTTCGACCACCTGCGGCGACTGGCCTGGATACTCGGTGTAGACGATGACCTGGACGTCGGAGAGATCGGGAATCGCGTCGAGCCGCATGCCGCGAAGCGCCCAGATCCCACCGCCGATGGCTGCGAGCAGCGCGACCAGCATCAGGAAGCGGTTGCGCAGCGACCACTCGATGATCCGGCTGAGCATCACTCACCTCCGTCGGGGCGGTTCTGGCTCGCTGGCTCGCTGGCGCCCGGAGCCGCCGCACCGGCCGGCCTCGCCGGAACCAGGTTCTGCACCGCCGCGCGCAGGTTCGATTCCGAATCGATCAGGAACTGAGCGGAGGTCACCACCCGCTCGCCGGCGGCGAGTCCCGACAGCACCTCGATCTCGTCCTCTCCCGCCGCGCCCAGCTTCACCTCGCGCGGCGCGAAGCGGCCCTCGCCGAGCGCCACCACCACCAGGTTGCGCTCCCCGGTGCGAAGCACGGCGCGCGCCGGGACGGTCAGCGCGCCCCGCGCCACCACCGGTGCGAAGCGCACCGTGGCGTACATCCCGGCCCGCAGCCGGCCCTCGGGGTTGGGCACCTCGACCCGCAATCCGACCGTGCGCGTCTTCTCGTTGACCTGCGGCTCGACGAAGCGCACCCGACCGCGGAACACCTCGCCCGGGAAGTAGGACAGCGATATCTCCGCCTCGCTGCCCTCGCGCAGCCACGGCAGCTGATCCTCGAAGACCTCGACCGAGAGCCAGAGAGTCGAGAGACCGGCGATATGGAAGAGCTCCATGCCGGGGGTGACCGCCATGCCCTCGAGGCCGGGACTGCGCATCATGACGACGCCGCTCGCCTGCGCGGTGACGGTCAGCGTGCGCCGCACCTGCCCGCTCTCCTCGAGCCGGCGGATCTGGTCGCGGCCGATGTCCCAGTAGCCGAGCCGCGCGCGGGCGGCTTCGACCAGCGCGGTGGCGCGGCGGCTGGCATCCGGCGGCGCATCCTGCAGGCGGCGCGCGAACGCCTTTGCCGCCAGCAGCTCTTCCTGGGTCTGCACCAGTTCGGGCGAGTAGATCTCGAACAGCGGCTGGCCGCGCCGCACCGGCTCGCCGACGTAGTGGACGTAGACCTTTTCGACGAAGCCGGGATACTTGGTGGTGACCGAGACCATCTTCTCCTGGTCGTAGTCGAGGTAGCCGACGGTGCGGATCTCACGCTGGAGGTCGTGGCGAACGATGGGCTCGGTCTGCACGTTCATGTTCTGGACCACGGCCGGGTCGATGGTCACCGTCGAGCCGTCGGCGCCGCGGGGCGCCGCGCCCTCCGCCTGATCGGCATAGACCGGCACGTAGTCCATCCCCATCGAGTCCTGCATCGGCACCGGCGAGGTGATCGTCGGGTCCATGGGATTGCGATAGAAGAGGATCTTGCGCTCGGCCGGCTTCGCGGCCGTGGCGGCTTCTTCGTGGTGGCCGAGCAGTTCGTGGAGCCAGGTGTCGAAGGGATGCAGATGGAGCGGCGCCGCGACCAGCAACAGGGTGAGCGCAGCGCCACCGGTCAGCCAGCCGAAATTCGCGAGCCAGCGCCGCTTGCGGCCGACCGGGCGCGACTCGAGGGTCTCGTCATGGGGATCGTTCATGGGGCGTCTCCGGGCAGCGGGTTGGCGAGCGGCGCGCCGAGCGCGCCTTCGAGGCGGGAAAGCGTGATGAGGTAGTCGGCGCGCATCCGCGCGGCGCCGATCCGGACGTCGAGCAGCACGCGCTCGGCATCGAGCAGGTCGAGGGCGCCCGCCGAGCCCGCGCCGTAGGCCGATTCGGCGGAGCGCAGGGCCTCAGCGGCCTGCGCCGAGAGCTGGCCGTCGAAGAGACGCAGCTGATCGCGGGTGAGCGGCAGGCGCGCGGTGAGATCGTCGAGCGCCTGGTCGATGCCGGCCGCGATCGAGCGCAGCTCCTCCTGCGCCGCGCTTTCGTGCGCGGTGGCCTCGTCGACGCCGGCGGCGAGCTTGCCGCGCCAGACCGGGAGGTTGATGCCCAAGGTGACGCCGACGATGTCGTCACCGTTGCCCGGCGGCGGCATGGCGCGGCCGGCAGCGTCTTCACGCCGGCCGACCGCGGTGTAGCCGAGGCCGAGGGTGAGGTCGGGCCGGTACTCCTTCTTCGCCAGCTCGGCGCCGACCTGGGCGGCCGCGATCAGCGCCCGGGCGCGGGCCAGCTCGGGCCGGTTGCCGAGCGCCGCCTCGCTCAGGCGGGCAGGCGACAGCGCCGGCAGGGGCGGGGCCTCTGGCAGGTCGAGCGCCGGGATCGGAGCGTCGGCGCGGCGATCGCGCAGCGCGTCGAGTGCGGCCACCAGGGAGGCGCGGCGCTGGGCGATCTCCAGCAGGCGATCATCGTCCTTGCTGATCTCGGCCTGCAGCTTCACCGCTGCCTGCTCGCGCCCGACCCCGGAGGCGTAGCGGGCGCGGGCGAGATCCTCGTAGTGGGCGAGGGTGGCGCGGTCGGTCTCGACGACGCGCTGCTCCTCCGCCAGGAACGCCAGCTCGTAGCCGAGGCGGCGCACCTCGGTCACCAGGGCGAGCCGCCTGGCCTCGAGCTCGGCGCGCGCCGCGGCGGCCTGGTACAGCGCCTGGCGCTCGCGCAGCGCGAGCTTGCCGAACCACGGGAAGCGCTGCGACAGGGTGAGTCCGGCCTGCTGCGGGCCGACCCGGGTCTCGGGAGTGAGCAGGTAAGCGGTCACCGACGCCATCGGGTCGGGGAGGGCCCGCACCTGCGGGGCGCGCGCCGCGGCAGCTTCGGCGGCGGCGGCGAGACGGGCGACGTCGGGGTTGCGCTCGAGCGCCTCGGTGACGAGCGCAGCGAGCGGTGGCGCCAGGGTCGCCGCCAGGCGGTCCGCGGGCGACGCCGGCAAAGCGGGGTTCGAGGCCGCCGGGTCTGCCGCGGCGGCGAGTCGAGGGCCTCCGGCGAGCGCGGCGATGGTCGAGATCGCGAGGGGGAACGCCCCAAGCCTACGAATCGGGTTCACGAGACCTCCGGAATGGGGCCATGGCCGCGCCGCTCCATGCGACGCGGAAGGACGCACTACTTCCGGCGGGGTCTCAGTTCAGGAAGGTGGAGAGCAGCGTGAAGAGGCCGACTTCGTGCTGGCGAGCAGCGCGCGCCCGAACGGCTGACTCCGAGCTCCGCGCCAGGGGGGCGACGGAGGCGACGTGGTCGGCGGTGGCGACCTCGGCCGGCGCGGCGGTGGAGGATGCCGCGAGGGCCGTATCGGTCGTCGCGGGGACGGTCGCCGGCGGGGTGGCGATCGAGCAGCAGGCACTCGCGGTTACCAGGCTGGCGTGGCCGCCGCAGCACGCATGCGTGGCACGGTGCATCGCGCTCCCCGCACAGTGCGCAGCCGGACCGCAGGAGTGACCCATGGCCGGCACTCCGGCCGCCAGGAGCAGCAGCCCGAAGGCCAGGGCGAGAACGGGAGAGCGGCGACTCACGACCCGTCGAATGTCGCACACCACCGCGCATTGCCCGCCACCCGAGAGGGCGGGAGCCCGGCGCAGCGGGGCACTCCCCCACGCCGGGGCGGGGTGCCGTGGAGCGGACTCAGGCTAGAGTCCGCGCGTGCGCGCGAGCAGTTCCGATGAGAACTCCGCTCCGCCAGCGCCCCGTCCGCCGCGGCGCTGGCCCTTCAACCTCGACCCGGCGCGGCTGCGCTTCTGGGGTGTGGTGGTGCCGATCCACGTCGGGGCGTTCGCAACCCTGTACTTCGGCACCTACGGGCTGCTCGAGCGCGGCTACTCACAGGCCGGCGCGACGGCGGCCCGCCAGCAGCTCGAGCAGGCGGTGCGCGCCATGCCGTTCCTGATGCCGTCGCAGGCCGGCAGCCGCAACCCCCACATCTTCGGGCACCTGCTGGCGGCGCACGAGCCGATCGGCTTGCGGCTGTACAGCGCCGAGGCGGCGCCGCTCGGCGCCCGCAACATCTCCCCGGATCGCGCCGAAATCGCGCACGTGCGCGATTTCCTGCACTCCAGCAGCCGCGACGACGTCTGGGTCGAGGAGGACGGCGGGCGCAGCTGGGTGCGGGGCATCGTCCGGCTGCGCGCGGAGACGGCGTGCTCCCCCTGCCACGTGCCGGGCGTCACCCTGGGTGCGGCGACCATGAAGCTCGACTACACCGACGAGCTGACCGAGATTCGCCACGCGCTGCGTTGGCGGGTCGGACTGCTGCTCGCCGCCTGGGTGACGCTGGTCGGCGGCCTGGCGGTGCTCGTCCAGTACACCGTGCGCCGCTCGGTCCGCAGGCTGGAGGCCGACCTGCAGGCGGCGACGGCGGGCAAGGCCGCCGACGAGCCCCCGCGTCTCGAGCTGCCGCTCGATCCCGCCGCGGCCGAGCTCCATCGCAGCCTGCGCTCCTTCCTCGCCCGCCAGCACGAGCGCGAGCAGCAGGTCGCCTCGCGCCTGGCGCACGTCGACCAGCTCGCGACGCTGGGCCAGCTCGCCGCCGGTCTGGCGCACGAGATCAAGAACCCGCTCGCCGGCATCCAGGGCGCCCTCGAGGTGCTGAAGGACGAGTCGCCGGAGGAATCGACCGTCCGGCTCTACGGCGAGATGCTCGACGAGCTGCGGCGCGTCAACGGCATCCTCCAGCGCCTGCTCGAGTCGGGCCGGCCGGCGCCGCTGCGCCTGGCGCGCACCGACCTCGCGCACCTGCTCGGCGAGACCGCGGATCTCCTGCGTCCGGCCTTGCGCCGCCGCAGGGTCGAGCTCGCGGTCGAGACCGCGGCGGGCCTGCCGGCGGTGCAGATCGATCCGGCGAAGATCCGCCAGGTGCTGGTCAATCTGATCCAGAACGCCGGCGAGGCGATGCCCGAGGAGGGCGGCCGGATCGTGGTGCGGGCGAGCGCGTTCACCGCGTCGAGCGCGGACGGCGATGGCGAGAGCGCGGAGCGGGGCGTCGTGGTGGCGGTCGCCGACAACGGGCCGGGAATCGCGGCCGAAGACCTGAAGCGACTGTTCGAGCCGTTCTACACCACCAAGTTCACCGGCACCGGCCTCGGCCTCGCCATCTCGAAGAGCTTGATCGAGCAGCACGGCGGGCACATCGAGGTCGACTCCGAGCCCGGCCGCGGCACCACCTTCTTCCTCTTCCTTCCCGAGCGCGCGGCCGAGCCCGGCGCCGCGCCGGAAACGCGCGAGAGCTGAGCCATGGCCCTGATCCTGATCGTCGAGGACGAACGGCTGCTGCGCTGGGCGCTGCAGAAGCAGCTCGAGCGTGCCGGGCACACGGTGCACGCGGCGCCCGACCTGAAGACCGCCGGCGAGCACCTCGCCAACCACCAGCCCGAGGTCGTGCTGCTCGACCTCGGACTCCCCGACGGCCACGGGCTCGACTTCTACGAGCGCAACCACGAGCGGCTGGCGGACAGCGTGGTGATCGTGATGACCGCGCTTGGCGCGGTCGAGGAAGCGGTGCGGGCGATGAAGCTCGGCGCCCTCGACTTCCTCTCCAAGCCGGTCGATCAGGCCGAGCTGGTACGCCTGGTCGACCGCTCGCTCCAGGTGCGCGGCGTCGAGCTCGAGGCGCAGGCCGCCCGCCAGTCGCGCGAGCAGCAGCTGTCGCGCCAGGTGGTCGGCGACTCGGCCGCGTTCCGCCGGGTCACCGAGGTGATCGAGAAGGTGGCGACCTCGGAGGTCGGCAGCATCCTGATCCAGGGCGAGAGCGGCTCGGGCAAGAACGTGCTCGCCCGCCACCTGCACGCGGCGTCGCCGCGCCGCTCGCGGCCGATCCTCGAAGTCTCCTGCGCCACGATCCCCGAGAACCTCCTCGAGAGCGAGCTCTTCGGCCACGAGAAGGGCGCCTTCACCGACGCCAAGACCACCAAGCGCGGCGTCTTCGAGCTCGCCGAGGGCGGCACGGTGGTGCTCGACGAGATCGGCGAGCTGCGGCTCGACCTCCAGGCGAAGCTCCTCCACTTCCTCGAGGAGCGCCGCTTCCGCCGGGTCGGCGGCACGCGCGAGATCCAGGTCGACGTGCGAGTGGTGGCGCTCACCAACCGCGACCTGCAGGTGATGGTGCGCGAGAAGGCCTTCCGTGGCGACCTCTTCTACCGGCTGAGCGTGTTCCCGGTGGTGGTGCCGGCGCTGCGCGAGCGGCCGGAGGACATCCTGCCGCTGGCTCGGCACTTCCTGCAGACCCTGCAGCCGCGGGTGGGCCGCCGCCTGCGCGGCTTCGACCGCGACGCCGAGAACCTGCTGCTCGGCTATCCGTGGCCGGGCAACGTGCGCGAGCTGCGCAACGTGGTCGAGCGCGCGATCGTGCTCGAGCGCGGCAGCGAGGTCGGCGTGCGCTCGCTGATGCTCGAGTGGGCGGGATCGTCCGCCGAGGCGACGAGCGGCGGCGATGGCGGCGGTGCCGCCGGCATGCCGCCGGGCATCGTCCCGCTCGAGGAGATGGAGCGTGAGATGGTCACTCGCGCCCTGCGTGCCGCGGCCGACAACCAGACGCGGGCCGCCGAGCTCCTCGGCATCACCCGCGATCAGCTGCGCTACCGGCTGAAGAAGTTCGAGATGCGCAGCGCTGAGGGCGAAGAGTAGGGGCTCTCCGGCAGCAATCGAAGCTGGAACAGCCTTTGCACTTTCTTTATGTGCGGAGGGGATCTTTCCAGTGCGATTGCTGGTTCTCGATGAAAGCCGTGTGCTGTCCTGGGTGGTGGAGCATCTCTCCCCGCCGGGTGTGGAAGTCGAGTTCGTCGAGTCGTTCGAAGAGGCGAAGCGACGGGTGAGCGAGCGTCCTCCCGACGCCGCGGTCGTCAGCCTCACTCCGGCGCACCTCCCCTGGCGCGCCTTCCAGCATCTGTGCGCGAGCAGCGTGCCGCCGGTCCCCGTGCTGTACGAGTCGTGCGTCCACAAGAGCCCGTCCGACGCGGGTCTGGGGCCGCTCGAGGGCTACGCCGAGTTCGTCCCCAAGCCGACGCCGCGCGGCGATCTGCAGGCGGCGATCGAGCGCCTGATCGCCGCCTCGCGGCGCATGGGTCGCGGTCCCTCGCTGTGAGCGCGCCGCGGCTCGTCGCAATTTCTTAGCTCAGCTAACGATTCCGTTGTCGTGCGCTTTGCCGCACCTTGGCGGCGCTGCGGCGTGAGGTGCAGGACGCGGCGGCAGAGGGCGCTTCCAGGTCGGTTTCTGGGTGGGTGAAATTCCCCAAGGCCTGGGTGAGAACCCCCGGCGGCGCCTCTCTCGGAGCGTGGGAGGCGCTCCCACCCGCTCGGGCGGCTACTGCTACAAGTCATTTGGAATCAGCGGATAGTGACTGCGCGCAGGCCGAGAAGTTCGCTTGTGAAGAGCGGCACATGCCTTGCTCCTGCGAGGGTAGGCAACACCCTCATTGGGAGGAGCGAACCAAATGAATCGAACGCATAGAACGCCAAGAAAGACGGTGCTGGCGTCGCTCGCGTTGGTCGTCCTGGTGCTGTCGGCCGGGACGGCGTTTGCGGCGACTCAGTACCTGAACGACGGCGCCGTGCAGAACGGCACCACCGGCAGATGGGACCTGCCCGCGCAGGGCACCTGTCCAGCCGATCTGAACCAGACGACGCGGCCCGACTGCCTCG
>JBLMYC010000037.1:0-14686 GCA_050258075.1 Acidobacteriota bacterium | reverse complement strand
CTGTCGGCCGACGCCTGGGAAGCGTTCGAGAAGGCCCCCGGCGGGGCCTACGACAAGACGGTCGCCAAGGCGCTGCGCGACCACGTGTTCGCTGCCGGCAACACGGTCGATCCGGCGGACGGCTACCGCGCCTTCCGCGGCCGCGACCCGGGCATCGACGCCCTGATGCGCAAGCGCGGGTTCCCGGTGCCCACCACGGCTGGCGCTCCGGCGGCCGGGACGGCCGCCAGCGAGTAGGGTCGAGGCAGGATGAGGAAGGGGCCGGATCGCCGTCTGGCGAGCCGGCCCCGAGGGCCCGGGCGAGGCTCGCGGGGTGCTAGGGCGCCTGCGGGTTGTGGCTCGAGCGCCGGGACTCGAGGTCGTTCAGGCGGGAATCGAGCAGCGCTTTCTCGATGATCAACCCGCCCTCGATCATCAGCGCCTCGAGGTCCCCGAGGTCGCCGATCGGGCGGCCGCTGGGCTGATTGTCGCCATACAGGACCATCACCACCCGATCCTCCACCACCATGGGGATCAGCGCCACTTCGGACGGCAGCTCGCCGCCGATCCGGCGGGTGAACTCGACGTTCCAGTACAGGCGATCCAGCGGGCCGCGGTAGGTCTCGCGGCGCTCGAGCACCTCGATGAAGATGGAGCCCTCGTCGGTCGGAATGCGGATGTCGCGGATGCGTTCGTCGGGATCGCGGCCCGCCAGGCCGAACTGGCCCATGCCGCGCAGGGCGTCGGAGGTGCGCTGCAGCAGGACGCCGCGCTCCAAGCGGGCGGCGGCCAGCCGCAGGATGGCGAGCGAGACCTCGCCCGGGAACGCCGGCGAGCGGATCTCGGCCATGATCGAGCTCAGCGATGCCTTGCGCGGTGGCTCCGCCTTCGCGGCCGGCGTCCCGGACGGGAGGCCGAGCGCCGACAGCAGACGGATCTCCCCCGAGATCGGGTCCGAGCGGCGTGGGCCGCCCTGCTCCATGGCTCCGAGCACGGCGATGTCGGGGCTGAGCCCCTCGTGCAGCACGAAATCGTCGGCCACGACCGATACTTCGCCGCAGTCCGGAATCTCGAGCGCCTCGAACTTCACGAATCCGCTGCTCCAGCCGAGCAGCTCGGAGATGACCTTTTGCACCTGAGCATGGAGAACGGCCTCGACGTCCTCCTCGCGCAGCGCCCCCATTTGCACCAGCACCGCGCCCAGCCGAGTCTCGGTGGGGCTGCGGGCCTGACGGGACAAGGCGTCGACGAGGGTCGACTCGTTGACCAGCCGCTTGGTCACCAGGATGCTGCCGAAGCTCTCGCGCGCCCCGTTGGTGGCGGCGAGGATGATCTTGCCGTCACGGAAGACAATCACCGCGTGGCCGTCGCGCCGGGTCAGGACCAGGCGGCCGGTCTTGTGTCCCGAGCCAATCGTCTGCAGCAGATTGGGCAGGGGGAGGTCGGTCAAGCTGCCGGACAGGATGAACATGGCCCTCCTGGGAAAAGCCAGAATCCTGATACCAGTCTATGGCCGGTCGGGGCGGGGACCAAACGCAAGAAAAAAGGCCGGACCGCCTCGCGGCGACCCGGCCTGAAAGAGATCAGTATTGGGTTCTTACAGCTTGACGACGTTCTGAGCCGCCGGGCCCTTGGCGCCCTGGACGATCTCGAACTCCACCTTGTCACCCTCGGCGAGGCTCTTGAAGCCCTCGGCGCGGATCGCCGTGTGATGGACGAAGCAATCCTTCTGGCCATCGCTCGGGGTGATGAATCCGAAGCCCTTCGCGTCGTTGAACCACTTCACAACACCAGTCGTACGCATTGCACCTTCTCCTTGGTTTTCGTCGCCGGCCGTTCGCGTCATGCGTTCGTGCCGACTCCGAGTTTCGCGATCGTTGCCCTCGCGATGGGCTTTGTTCCCGACGTGGCGGCACTCGCCGTCAGCGGCTGCGATCTCGACCTAGAGACAGGGCTGGTTTGTGAAGGGTCCTGAGGGTCTGGGCGGAACGTGTGCTCGGTCTTGGCCTGCACTGAAATCGCAAACGGAATCTAGCACAACTTGGGATCCGATTCAACAGGGCCAGCAGGACCTCACTTCCGCATGTTGGCGGCCAGCACGCGCTTCCTGAGCCGGAAGGCCTTCGGTGTCACCTCCGCGAGCTCGTCGGCCTTGATGAACTCGAGCGCCTGCTCGAGGTTCATCGCCAGCGGCGGCTGCAGGCGCACGAGCTCGTCGGCGGTCGAGCTGCGCATGTTGGTGAGCTTCTTTTCCTTGGTGATGTTGACGTCGAGGTCGGTCGCGCGGTTGTGCTCGCCGACGATCATGCCCTCGTAGACTTCGTCGGTCGGCGCCACGAACAGGACGCCGCGCGGCTGCAGGTTCTCGATGGCATAGGCCGTCGCCTTGCCGGCGCGGTCGGCGATCATGGCGCCGGTCGGGCGGTGCTCGATGTCGCCCTGCCAGAGGTCCCAGCCGTCGAACAGCGAGTTCAGGAGCCCGGTGCCCTTGGTGTCGGTCAGGAACTCGGTGCGCAGGCCGATCAGGCCGCGCGACGGGATGCGGAATTCGAGGCGCACCCGCCCGGTGCCGTGGTTCGTCATCTTGGTCATCCGGCCGCGGCGGCCGCCGAGCTTCTGGGTGACGACGCCGATGAACTCCTCGGGGATGTCGATCACCAGCTGCTCCATCGGCTCGTGCAGGCGACCATCGATCGTGCGGGTGATCACCTCGGGCTTGCCGACCGAGAGCTCGTAGCCCTCGCGGCGCATCATTTCGATGAGGATCGCGAGCTGCAGCTCGCCGCGCCCCGAGACCTTGAAGGCGTCGGGCGAATCGGTCGGCTCGACGCGGATCGAGACGTTGGTCAGGAGCTCTCTCTCCAGGCGCTCCTTCAGCTTGCGCGAGGTGACGTGCTGGCCCTCGCGGCCCGCCATCGGCGAGGTGTTGACCGAGAAGACCATCGAGATCGTCGGCTCGTCGACGCGGATGTGCGGCAGCGCCTGCGGGTTGTCGAGCGCCGACAGGGTCTCGCCGATCGCCACTTCCTCGAGGCCCGCCACCGCGACGATGTCGCCCGGCCCGGCTTCGGCGATCTCCACCCGCTTCAGGCCCTCGTAGCCATAGAGCAGCACCGCCTTGGCCGGCGCCACGGTGCCGTCGAGCTTGCAGCGCGAGATCTCCTGGGCCTTCTTCACCTCGCCGTTGAAGATGCGGCCGATCGCCAGACGCCCGACGTAGTCGTCGTAGTCGAGGTTGGTGACCAGGAGCTGCAGCGGCATCTCGGGGTCGAAGCACGGCGGGGGGACGGTGGCGAGGATCTGGTCGAAGAGCGGCACCAGGAGCTCGTCCGTCCCGTCGATCGTCTTTCTGCACAGGCCCTTCTTGGCGTTGCAGTACAGGACCGGGAACTCGAGCTGCTCCTCGGTCGCCTCGAGGTCGATGAACAGGTCGTAGACCTCGTTCAACACCTCCTGCGGCCGCGCATCCGGGCGGTCGATCTTGTTGATCACCACGATCGGCGGCAGCCCGGCCTCGAACGCCTTGCGCAGCACGAAGCGGGTCTGCGGCAGCGGTCCCTCCGAGGCGTCGACCAGCAGCATCACGCCGTCCACCATCTTCAGGGTGCGCTCGACCTCGCCGCCGAAGTCGGCGTGGCCGGGGGTGTCGACGATGTTGATCTTCACGCCCTGGTAGTGGATGGCCGTGTTCTTGGCCATGATCGTGATGCCCTTCTCGCGCTCGAGGTCGATCGAGTCCATGACCCGCTCCATGACCTGCTCGTTGGCGCGGAAAATGCCGCTCTGCCAGAGCATGGCGTCGACCAGCGTCGTCTTGCCGTGGTCGACGTGGGCGATGATGGCGAGGTTGCGCAGGTCGGTCCTTTGCGAGAGGGCCATGCGAGGTTCCTTCCGGATGTCGTGGGTTGGGGCCGCCGGGGCTCGCTGCCCGACGACCGGCACAGACTAGCACGGGCCCGTCTGGACCGCCAGGAGAGTAGGCCGGGCCGGAGTCGGCGACCTCGCGCGGGGAGCCGGTCGAGTCGGAATCAGCCCGCCCCGAGCAGCTCGCGCCGTCCGAGGACGGAGAAGCCTTCGCGCGCCGCGGCGAGGCTCAGACGGTCGTCCAGACAGACGATCTCGAGCGTCGATGGACGGCCCTCCGCGGCGACGAAGGCCGCCGCGAGCTGGAGGGCGTCGGCGGTCCGCAGGTCATGGACACGGAGAAAACGCTGCGCGGTCTCGCGCACCGCAGCGGTCGGGTCGATCTCGTTCCAGCTCGCGGCAATCTCCGCCAGACGCTGGTAGGCGATCGTCGAGCCGTCTCGCGAAATCGCCCCCGCGCGTTCGAGGCGCGCCAGGGCCGAGGTGCATTCCACGACCGTGCTCCACCACACGATGATGCCGTCGCCGCGCAGCGCCAGGGCCTGGACGGCCGAGGTCGCCTCCTGCAGCACGAGCAGCGGCACCAGCGCTGAGGAGTCCCAGAACTTCATCGCCCCTCGGCGCGCTCGGCGAGAAGCGCGGCCAGGACGTCACCCTTCGCCGCCGGTGGCGCCTGGAGGAGGAGCTTGCGCGGCATGGCGGTCGCAGCGCGGCGCAGGAGCCCCTCCCGCTCGAGTCGCTCGAGCCGGCCCTCGGGCGCCGGGCCCTCGGTGAGCACCGACACCAGCTTGGCAACCGGCCGGCCGCGGTCGAGGATCAGGATGGGTTCGCCCTGCCGGACCTGGTCGATCAGTGCGCTCAGTTGGTTCTTGGCTTCGGTCAGAGAGGCCTTTTTCACGAGGCCATTATAGCCATTACTGGTACACCTATCAAGCGCGATTGGAGGATGTCCGCTGACCTCGATGCGCGTGCTAGCCTCGGCAGCATGAAAGCCCTGCCCATCATCGCTCTCGCCGCCGCGCTCGCCGGTCCAGTGGTTGCGGCTTCGACCTCGCCGCTGCCATGGATCGACGACGACTACCCGCGCGCCCTCGCCGAGGCGCGGGCGAAGAAGGTGCCGCTGTTCATCGAGGCCTGGGCGCCCTGGTGACACACCTGTCGCTCGATGAAGGCCTTCGTCTTCACGGACAAGGCCTTGACGAGCGTCGCCGGGCAGTTTGCCTGGCTCGCGCTGGACACTGAGAAGGCGACGAACGCCGCGGCGGTCGAGAAGTACACCGTCCCGGCGTGGCCGTCGTTCTTCATCGTCGATCCGCGGTCCGAGACCGTGTTGCGGCGCTGGACCGGCGGCGCCTCGGTCGAGCAGCTGGTCGCGTTCCTGGCGGACGGCCGCGCCGCGCTCGCGAGCGCCGCCGCGGCCAGCGGAACCCTGGCCGCGAAGCTCGCCGCCGCCGACCGGCTGTACGGACGGGGTGAGTATCCGGCGGCGGCAGATGCCTACGCGGCGGCGGTCGCGGCGGCTCCCGCCGGCTGGCCCGAGCTGCCGCGGGCGACCGACGCCTACCTCTTCTCCCTGCAGGAAGCCGACCGCACCGAGGACTGCGTGCGCGCGGCGAGCGAGCTCGCGCCGAAGATCGCCGCCACGGCGTCGTACCCGAATGCGGTCGTAACCGGCCTCGACTGCGCGCTGTCGCTCGCGAAGTCGGCGCCGGCCCGCGCCGCGCTCGTCGCCCGCTTCGAGAAAGCCTGCCGGGAGGTGCTCGCCGACCCGAAGCGGCAGCTCGCGGTCGACGACCGCTCGGGCATCTACCAGGAGCTGATCGGGGCGCGCGACGACGCCGGCGATGGGGCCGCGAAGAAGCAGCTCGAGGGGGAGTGGGTGGCGATGCTCGAGAAGGCGGCGGCGAACGCCCGCACGCCGGAGGAGCGCACCTCGTTCGACCCGCACCGCATCTCGGCGTACCTCGAGATCGGTCAGCCCGAGCGCGCCGTCCCGATGCTCGAGGCCTCGGAGCGCGACTTCCCGCAGGACTACAACCCGCCGGCCCGCCTGGCGCTCGCCTACAACGCCATGAAGCAATGGGACAAGGCGCTCGCGGCCTCGGATCGCGCGCTCGCCAGGGCCTACGGCCCGCGCCGGCTGACGATCCTGCGCTATCGGGTGGCGACGTACGTCGGGATGGGCGACAAGGCGGCGGCGAAGCGGACGCTCGAGACCGCCATCCACGAGGCCGAGGCGCTGCCCGCCGCGCAGCGCTCGCCGCGTGTGCTCGCGGCGCTCCACAAGCAGCTCGCGGGCCTCGGCTGACCCCGGCGGGCCGGCGGGCTGAACCCCCCGCCGGTCCGTCGACACCTACATCTGCTAGCTTCGCAACCAACCAGCGACGGGGGGACGGCCATGGTGGAGGAACGGGACGGGCTGCGATCGGGGCTGGATCGGCGCGAGCTGATGCGCCTGGGGGTGGCGGCGGGTGCGGTGGCAGGTGCGTCGGCGCTCGGTGCCGGTGGGCTCGCGCAGGCGGCGTCGGCCGCGCCGGCGGGGGGAGAGGCGGCGGCGTCGGCGGCCGGCCCGGCGTTCGAGACCTCGATCGACGAGCTCCAGAAGGCGATGGCCGCGGGCAGCCTTTCGGCGCGCTCGTTGGCGCAAGCCTACCTGGCGCGGATCGAGGTGCTGGATCCGAAGCTGCACGCGGTGATCGAGCTCAATCCGGACGCCCTGGCGATCGCCGATGGGCTCGACCGGGAGCGGCGCGAGAAGGGCGCACGCGGGCCCCTGCATGGCATTCCGGTGCTGCTCAAGGACAACCTCGGCACGGGCGATCGCATGCAGACGACGGCGGGCTCGCTGGCTCTGGCCGGCGCCTCGGCGCCGCGCGACGCCGGGTGCGTCGAGCGGCTGCGCCAGGCGGGCGCGGTCGTCCTCGGCAAGACCAACCTCTCGGAGTGGGCGAACTTCCGCTCGACGCGCTCGACCTCGGGCTGGAGCGGGCGCGGCGGACTGACCCGCAACCCGTACGCGCTCGACCGCAACCCGAGCGGCTCCTCCTCGGGGTCGGCGGTGGCGGTGGCCGCGAACCTGTGCACGGTGGCGGTCGGCACCGAGACCGATGGCTCGATCGTCAGCCCCTCTTCGATGTGTGGCATCGTCGGCCTGAAGCCGACCGTGGGCCTCGTGTCGCGGGCCGGGATCGTCCCCATCGCCCACAGCCAGGACACCGCCGGGCCGATGGCGACCTCGGTGCGCGACGCCGCGCTGCTGCTCGGCGCGCTCGTCGGCGAAGATCCGCGCGATCCGGCGACCGCCATGTCGCGGGGCCACGTCGCGCCCGACTACACCCGGTTCCTCGACCCCGACGGCCTGCGCGGGGCGCGGATCGGCGTGGCGCGCAACCTGTTCGGGCTCGGCGAGGCGGTCGACAAGCTGATGGCCGAGGCGCTCGACGTGATGCGCCGCCTCGGCGCCGAGATCATCGATCCGGCCGAGATCCCCAACCTCGACAAGTACGGCAAGAGCGAGTTCGAGGTGCTGCTGTACGAGTTCAAAGCCGACCTCGAGAGCTACCTCGCCGAGCGCTACGGCGCCGCGCCGGCACCCAAGACCCTGCCGGAGCTGATCGCCTGGAACGAGGCGAATCGGGATCGCGAGATGCCCTTCTTCGGCCAGGAGATCTTCGAGATGGCGGCGAAGAAGGGGCCGCTCACCGACAAGGCCTATCGCGACGCGCTGGAGACCGACCACCGGTACTCGCGCCGCGAGGGGATCGACGCGGTGCTCGCCCAGCACAAGCTCGACGCGCTGGTCGCGCCGACCGGCGGACCGGCGTGGACGACCGACCTCGCGAACGGCGACCACGCCTCGGGCGGGGCCTCCTCGCCGCCGGCGGTCGCCGGCTATCCCAGCCTGACGGTGCCGATCGGCTTCGCCTGGGGGCTGCCAGTCGGCATGCTGTTCCTCGCCACGGCGTGGAACGAAGGCAAGCTGCTGCGCTACGGCTACGCGTACGAGCAGGCGTCGAAGCAGCGGCGGGGACCGCGCTATCTGGCCTCGGCGGAGTTCGGGATCTAGCGGAGCGCCCGAGCTCGGGCCTGGCACGGCTAGGGCTGCTATAGTCCGCGGCGCACTACCCAACTCGGCGGTGGCGGGCGCGGCTCAGGGGCGCGTGGCTCCGCGTGCCTCTTCGTCGTGCGGGTGGGAACGGGGAGGTGGAACCATGGCAATGCTCGGCACGGTGTTGACCGTCGTGGGCTCGATCGTGATGCTGATCTTCGCGATCCAGATCCTGATCATGGCGTTCAAGACCAGCGTCGGCTGGGGTCTCGCGAGCCTGTTCATCCCGCTCGTGATCTTCTTCTACGTGGCCAAGAACTGGGCCGCCTGCAAGACGCCGTTCCTGCGTTGGGTGGTAGGGCTGGTGATCATGATCGTCGGCTTCGCGCTGTCCTTCTACGGCGCGATGTCGGCCGCGCCCGCGGGCTGAGGATCGTCGCGGCGCACCGGCGAGTCGTGTCTGTAGGCGCGCCTCGCCGGTCTTCGCCGACGGCTCCGCGGCCACCTGGGGTTGGGCTCCGCCCGCAGGCCTCGAGTCGGCTGAACGCCTAGACGCGCCATCGCCGCGGCCCGTATACCGTTGGAGATGACCGCTCGCCCCGCCATGCTTGCTAGAATCCCCCTTCCGCCCCCGGCAAGCCAGGGCGGACCTCACACCGGGATGAAGCCCACCGAGATCTACAGCAACCTGCAGCGCGACCTGATCGGCCAGGAGGAGACCCTGCGCTTCGTGTCGGTCGCGATCTTCAAGCACCTGCAGGGCGAGAAGTTCGGCAACCTGCTGCTGATCGGCAACTCCGGCACCGGCAAGACGACGATCATGCGGGCGGTCGAGCGCCTGTACTCCGAGCACCGCGAGTTCGCCGAGCACCGGGTGGTGGTGATCCTCAACGCCCACACCCTGGCGACCGAGGAGGGCGCGGTCGATCCGCACCGCCTGTTCGCCCGCCTCGAGGAGCGCGCCCGCGAGATCCTCGGTGACGCCGCCACCCCGGAGGAGATCGGGCGGGCGATGGAGCGCGCCACCGTCTGCGTCGACGAGGTCGACAAGATCTCGGCGGTGGTGGGCGGCAAGCCCTACGTCACCGGCATCTCGATCCAGCAGACGCTGCTGACCCTGATCGAGGGCGAGCACGTCCTCTATCCGCTGACCGTGTACAAGAAGGGCGAGGCGCCCGAGCGCGTGCCGCTCACCGTCGACACCGGCAAGATGCTGTTCCTGTGCGCCGGTGCCTTCGAGGGTCTGTACGACCAGGTCTACCGGCGGGTCACCAATCCGGCGACGCGGGTCAAGCTGCCGACCGAGACCATCGTCGACAACGGCAAGGTGCAGATCCGCGAGGTCTTCACCCTGCGCCACCACTTCAAGCAGGAAGATCTGTTCGAGTACGGCATGCAGCCGCAGTTCCTGTCGCGTTTCGACAACGCGATCATCCTCGAGGACCTGACGGCGCCGCTCCTGCTGCGCATCTTCCTCGAGCCCGATCAGAGCGTTTTCCGCAGCTCGCAGCAGTTCTTCTCCAAGATCGGCATCGACCTCGAGATCACCGAGAGCGCGGCGCGCAAGATCGCCGACGAGGCCGCCAAGAGCAGCCGCATCGGCGCCCGCGCCCTCAAGGCGGTCTACGGCCGGGTCATCAAGCCGTTCGAGTTCGACCCGTTCGGCCGCCCCGAGGTCTCAGCGGCGGGCGAGCGCCACCGTCTGGAGATCGACGAGCCCCTGGTCGTCGAGGCCCTGAAGAGCCCGTACTGAAGGACCCCGTTCACCGCCGGCGCGGCCGGGCGGGCGCTGCCAGCATGGCGCGATGGGTGCGCGCCGGGTCGTTGATCTCGGCGAGCAGCCGGGTCCATTCGGCGGGCGTCTTCTCCGGAGCGTCCGCCTCGTCGACCTCGAAGCCGTCCATCACCTCGAGGATGAAGCGCTCGGAATGGCGCAGCGGCCCGGTGCGCAGGCGCGGGCCCAGCTCGGCGCGTCGCTCGGCGAGGCTTGCCAGGGTGCGCTGCGGCAGTGCGCGGTCGATGGACCGCACGATGCGGGTCGCGAGGCGCGCCTCGCAGCCGGCCAGCGGCACCAGAGCGCAGGCGGCGAGGATCAGACCGCGCCGTGCCGGCAGCGAACGGCGCTGGAGCTCGAGGATCGCGCCGGCGGCGATCATCGCCCAGGCCGGGTACGTCGGGTCGAGATACCAGTGGTGCTGGGTCTTCACCAGGGTGAAGAGGAGAAGCGGCAGCAGCGCCCAGAGCAGCAGGAGCGTTTGCGTCGGACGTGCAGTGCGCACTGCCCGGAAGGGCGT
The DNA here is from genome assembly GCA_050258075.1 of Acidobacteriota bacterium. Taxonomy (GTDB): domain Bacteria; phylum Acidobacteriota; class Thermoanaerobaculia; order Multivoradales; family JAGPDF01; genus JBLMYC01. The sequence goes on along the minus strand of JBLMYC010000037.1, from coordinate 4,501 downwards.
GCGGCGACGCCGGGTCGCCCAGGCCGCGACCAGTCCGGCCAGCGCCAGCAGCGGCCAGGGGGCGAAGCGGTCGAAGATCCCGATCAGATAGCCGTACGGCTCGTAGGTGACCTTGTCGATCACCTGCAGGGAGCGCGCGAAGAGGTCCTCCTGCACCATGCGCTCGAGGAAGACCGGCGAGCCGTCGGCGTGCCAGCGCAGCGCCGCCCAGACGGCGATCGGCGCGGCGAAGACGAGACCCGCCGCGACGACGGGAAGCGGGCGCAGCTTCCTCCACGACCCGGTCCACAACAGATACAGACCGGCGATCGCGAGGATCGGCAGGATGGCGAAGCTCTTGAGCAGGAATCCGATCGCCATCAGGCCGCCGAACAGGACGACCCGCAGGGGCGAGCGGCCGAGCCCGGGGATGGAGAACGCCGCGGCCACCAGGATCAGGGTCAAGGCCGCGTCGAGATCGCCGCTGCGCGCGCCGTGATGGCTGAGGAAGCCGAAGCCGCTCGCGAACATCAGCGCGGCGAGCAGGGCGGCGCGCCGGCCGATGCGGCGGCGTCCGGCAGCGAGCATCACCCCCACCGTGGCGAGCGCCGCCAGGGCCGACGGCAGGCGCAGCGCGAAGGGCGTCGGGCCGAGCAGGCGGAAGGAGAGCGCGATCAACCAGTAGCCGAGCGGCGGTTTCAGGTTCCAGTACTCGGGCCGTCCGGCGTAGGTGGTGACGAGGAAGTCGTGGCTCTGCGCCATCTCCCAGGCCGAGACTCCGTAGCGGGCCTCGTCCATGTCGTTCACCGGCTGGCGGGAGAGGCCGAGGAAGATGTTGCCGGCGGCGATCGCCAGGACGATCGCGCAGGCGAGCATGTAGCGCCGCACCGCAAAGCGCGCGAGCGCGACGTCCCATCTTGCGCGCCGGCGCGACGGCTTCATCCAAGACCCTCTCATCCGACTGCTCGAGTCGCCTCCACGGTACTGCAGCGGCGGAGCAATCTACCATCCAGTATCTCAAGGAATAACAAAGATGGTGCAGGGGCCGCTAGACTCCCAGCCCATGTCGACCACGGCGGCGCAGCGCTTCCTCCAGCAGAAGGGTGTGGCGTTCGAGGCCCGCGAGTACGACCACAAGGTGAAGGGCGCCGAGTTCGCCGCCGAGGCGCTCGGCTGGCCGCTCGCCGCGATGGCCAAGACGCTGGTCGTCGGGCTCGGTGACGCCAAGCGCTTCTGCCTCTGCGTGCTGCCCGGCTCAATCGAGCTGTCGACCAGGACGCTGGCTCGCGCCGCCGGCGCGAAGACGGCGCACCTGGCGAGCGAGGAGGAGGCGGAGCGCCTGACCGGCTATCGGGTCGGCGGCATCAGCCCCTTCGGCACCCGGCGGGCGATGCCGGTGTGGATCGACGCCTCGCTGATGGGCTTCCCGAAGATCGGCGTCAACGGCGGCCGGCGTGGACTGATCGTGTTCCTCGCCCCGCAGGACCTGCAGCGCGCCCTGGGGGCCCGGGTGGCGGATCTGGCGGCTTGAGGGCCAGATCGCACCGCCAAGCTCAGGGGCTTCTCTGGTGCGCCGGGGTGGATGCGCACTCGACGACGGTGCGCGTGATGGTCGAGTCTCCGAGGCTGTTGGGCGCGGCCCTCGGGCCTCGCGCGGCGAGCAGCGGGAGCCCGGCCGGCGGCAGGCCGGGAGTGCGCTCCACCACTTGAGCGCTGAGCGGATCGCGGCCTTCGGCGATCAGGGCCACCCGCACTCCTGTCGCCGGCGGCCCCCAGATGGTGATCACCTCGAACCCTTCGCGATACACACGATAGCGATGGAGCCGATCCGGCGGGATCTCCACGTCGTTGACGCTGGCGGAGACGAGACGCTCGCCGGCTGCGAGCACGACCTGGAGCGTCCCTTCGGGGCTGCTGGGGAAGACCTCCAAGTCGCAGCGCCGGCGCTGCGTGCCGAGATCGCTCGTCGAGGCCCTGATCGTCGGCGCCGGGATCCCCAACCAAGGGGCGGGGGCAGTCGGACCGACTTCCGTGCGGCTCCACGGGATGGGGTCGCGGTCAACTGCATCGAAGCCGGCGGCCGAGCTCAACGCCTTGGGAATGGGATAGCCGGTTGCGAGCCAGGTGGCCTGGTGGGAGGCCTCGTCGGTCACGTAGTCGATCGACAGGAACTGCGGCTGCTCGGCGCTGACGACCGGCCGGTGTGCGGCAACGGCGAGCGCGGTGGCGGCGAGCCCCGCGGCAAGCGCTGCGACGATCCAGGCGCGGCGACCCGCCGGCAGCCAGGGAGATGCGATACCGGTGAGCCCGCCGAGCACGGCGCCCAGAGCTGGCGTGACCGCCAGGCCAAAGAGCTGGGGAAAGGCAGCGAACGCCGGCGCCCATGTCGCCGCGGTGACGACCGCGGCGAGAACCGCAAAGGTCGTCTCGCCGAGCCAGGCGCCTAGCGCCGAGGCGGCGATCGGGAGCAGGAAGAGATACGCGGCTCCCGGCAGCTTCCACGCCGCCAACAGACCCCCCAGGGCGAGCACGGACAGGGTGGCGACGGTCTGACCGAGCCGGCCGCAAGGACGGCGGAGGACCGCGATGCCGATCACCGCCCCACACAGCGCCGCCGCGAAGAGTCCGATCTCGCCGGGCAGCGGATCCGCCACGAGATCGGTCGGGACCTCCATCGTGGCCCGCAGCAGCCGATGTGCCAGCAGCGCAGTGAGACCTCCGCCGGCCGCTGACAGTCCCAGAGCGGCGAAGCCGAAGGCGAGCTGGCGCGGGCGCAAGCTCCCCCTGCCGAACGAATGGAGCAAGGCGACGAGCCAAGCGAGAGCCAACGCCACCATGGCGGGAAACGACCAGGATGCGGGCCAACGCACGACGAAGGGTCCGAGGGCGACCCACACCATGTCCGCGGCGCGGGTGCCGAGAACGGGCTGGTGCGCGAGCTCCCGCACCGTCGCGAGTGCGTTGACGCCCTGCGACTCGAGGCTGGCCGGCGAGAGGTTGCTGAGCGTGTCGCTCGCCGAGTGGTAGTTGCGTGCGCCTTCGAGGAAGCCGAACAGCACCCCCGGGACGCGGAGCCGTTCGAGCACCGCGAGGTCGTTGGTGTTCGGCAGGAGCGCGACCAGCGCCGGGAGGAGCGAGCTGCCGGCGGGGGGAGCCGCGGAGCGCGCCCACGCCGAGACCAGCGGGGCGTCTCCGTCGACGGTCGCCGCGAGGAGGCTCGGCCCGTGAGATCCCCGCGCATCCAGGTTCACGACCGCGCGCACCTCGTGGGCCCACGGGTGGTCGCGGACGAAGGCGGTCGCGCCGAGGAGCCCGGCCTCCTCGCCGTCGTCGAAGAGGAAGAGAACGTCGTGTGTCAGGCCGCCCTCGGCTCGCAGCAGGCGGGCCACCTCGAGTGCGACGGCGACTCCCGACATGTTGTCGCCGGCTCCCGGGGAGGCGGGAACCGTGTCGTAGTGGGCAACGAGGAGGACTGCGCCGCTCGCGGGATCGCCACCTGCCAGCCGGGTGAGGACGTTCTCCACCGTGGCGCAGTTGCGCCGGAATTCGCCGCAGACGAATTCGCGCTGGGTCTCGGGCGTGTATCCCAGCGCTTCGAGGTGCCGCTCGATTCTCTGCCGTATCGCGCGGTTTGCGGTCGTGCCGACCGGGTGTGGCGCGCCGTCGCCCATGAGGCCGGCGAGCAGCTCCCGCGCCGCGGGGGCGGAGAACTCGGGCGCTGGCGCCGCCTTGGCGCATGGGCTCCAGAGGAGAAGAGAGAGCAGAATGACGAGACTTCGCATCGACCACCCCCAATGTTAACAGCGTTCACTACGCTGTCAAGGCGAGGTGGGTTTCAGTCCCTCCAGATAGATTCGGAAGCCTTCGTCGAGCGCCACTCGCAGCGCCGCCTTCGAGTCTCCAAGACGTCCTTGTTTTCCGAGCGCGACGAGGCCGTGCAGCCAGGCCCAGAGCACGAACGCCACCACCGCGGGCTCGCGAGCGCGCAGCTCGCCGCTCGCCATGGCCTCGGCCACCCGCTCGCGGAAGAACCGGAAATTCGGCGAACGCTCGCCGCTGGGAGGGACCTCGAGGTCGCGCCGTACCGAGGAGAAGAAGAGGACCTCGTAGTCGGCCGGGCGGGCAAGCGCGAATTCGAGGTACGCGTCGCATGCCGCGCGCACCCGCGCCAGCCCGGTGCCGCGCTCCAGCGCCTTCTGCAACCGTGCGCCGAGCTCGACGTTCGCCTCGTCGACCAAGCGCTGGACGAGGGCTGCTTTGCTCGGGAAGTGGCGGTACAGCGCCGGCGCGGTGAGGCCGACGTGCGCGGCCAGGTTGCGCATGGTCAGGCTCTCGAGCCCGCCCCTGCGCGCCAGCTTGCGAGCCTCGCGCACGATCTGGTCGCGAAGCTCCGGTCTGCGAGGGGGCACGAGGCGAAACGTAGCACGCACGGTCCTCGGACCCCTCCCCAGGTGGGGTGGGGTATAATGCCGCCCATGGACAAGCCCTCCGCCCACCACGATCCGAAGGTGACCAAGGACGC
>JBLMYC010000036.1:0-12729 GCA_050258075.1 Acidobacteriota bacterium | reverse complement strand
CGCGCCTGTTCGAGGGTGGCACGTTTCTCCACGCCGACGGCAAGGCCCACTTCCAGGTCACCGAGCCGCGGCCGAGCGGCGATCCGGTGGACGCGGAGTACCCGCACTACCTGACGACCGGCCGTGTCGTCAGCCAATACCTGTCGGGCACCCAGACCCGCCGCATCGGCGCGCTGGTCGACCAGTACCCGGAGCCGCGGGTGGAGATCCACCCCCGCCTCGCCGCCCAGCACGGCATCGCCGACGGCGACTGGGTGACGATCACCAGTCGGCGCGCCGCGGTGACGCTCCAGGCCCAGGTGGTGCGCACGATCCGCCCCGACACGGTGTTCATCCCCTATCACTGGCCGGGGCGCCGGAGCGCCAACCTGCTCACCCATCGAACCCTCGATCCGCGCTCGAAGATCCCCGAGTTCAAAGTCTCGGCCTGCCGCATCGAGAAAGCGGCCGGCCCGCCGGAGTGGGCCCAGCGGGGTACAACGCCGCGCCCGAGCGCCGGCCTGCGCGTGGTGCGCGACTGATGTTCGGCTACGAGTTCTACGTCGACCCGTCGCGCTGCATCGGCTGCCAGGCCTGCGTCAACGCCTGCGCCGAGTGCGACACCCATCGCGGCTACCCGATGATCCACGTCGACTACCTCGATCGCGGCGCCTCGATCGCCACGGTGCCGATGGTCTGCATGCACTGCGACGACCCGACCTGCGCCCAGGTCTGTCCGGCCGACGCCATCAAGCAGGGCGAGGACGGCGTCGTGCACTCGGCGCTGAAGCCGCGCTGCGTCGCCTGCTCGAACTGCGTGCTCGCCTGCCCGTTCGGAGTGCCGAAGATGCAGTCCGAGCTCGAGCTGATGATGAAGTGCGACATGTGCTACGACCGCACCTCGGCCGGGCTGCGGCCGATGTGCGCCACGGTGTGTCCGAGCCAGGCGCTCGCCTACGTCAAGCCCGAGGCGATCAGCCACCGCCGCGAGGTGCCGACCAACGTCTTCCAGTTCGGTCGCCAGACGGTGACCACCCGAGTCTTCTACATGGTGCCGCCCGCGACGCCGGCGGTCGAGATCGACGTCGTCGACTATCTGTGGGAGGGCGAACGATGAGCGGTCCGCTGTGGCGCGAGGAGTTCTCCGTCCGCTCGAGCGAAGAGAGCTACGTGTCGCGCCGCCAGTTCGGCAAGTTCCTGATCCTCACCAGCCTGGGAATGTTCGTCGGCAACCTGTGGATCCTGCTGCGCTCGTGGCTGCGCCGGCCGCCCACTTTCCCGTCCACGCAGGTGGCGCGGCTCTCCGAGATCCCGGAAGGCGGCGTGAAGCTCTTCCGCTACCCGACCGCCAACGATCCCTGCATCCTGGTGCGCCGCGCAGGCGACGAGGTCGCCGCCTACAGCCAGAAGTGCACCCACCTCTCCTGCGCGGTGACCTACTCGGCCGAGCGCGGGCGACTCGAGTGTCCCTGCCATCAGGGCTACTTCTCGGTGCGCGACGGGCGTGTCCTGCAGGGACCGCCGCAGCGCCCGTTGCCGCGGGTGCTGCTCAAGCGCCAAGGCGACGAGCTGGTCGCGGTTGGCATGGACATGGGCGAGGGCGACGCGTGAGCGTCCCGCGCCCACCGCTGCCGCGCCGCTCCCGCCGCACCGCGATCGACGGCGCGATCGCTCTGATCGCCATCCTGCTGATCGTCCAGATGTGGCTGCTCACCGCCGCGCTCGAGGCCTACCTCGGCGGCCGCGTCGAGACGGCGCTGCCGGCGGCGATCGTGTCCGGTCTGCTGTTCGCCGCCGCGGCAGCCCTCTACCTGTTCATCGACCGCCTGGATCGCGAGGCGCAGGACCGTTAGCCGGCGCCGGTTCCGGCCGCGACCACAGGTCGAGGCGCACTCCCGGGCGCAGGTCGAAGCTCGCGCGCCCATAGCCGGCGAGGCGCGAGGCGAGCTCGCCCTCCTGCTCGCCGCCGGCGACGATCAGGGGTGCATCGAGCCGCGCCCCTTCGATCTTTCCCCAGTACGCGACCGACGAGTAGCCGCGCAGGTAGAACGGCAGCGGCCAGTAGGACGGCGCGGTGACCTCGATCGGCGTGTCGCGGCCGTGCCGGCGGGCGGCCTCCTGGTCGATCGCCGCGAGCAGGGTGCGGAAGCCGCGGACCGTCTGGGCGTAGACCTGAGGGTGGCGTGGGTCGTCCCACTCGCGGTACACGACCCGCAGCGCGCGCGGCAATGCCGCCATCCAGACGATCGCCAGCAGGGCAAGGGGCGCCGCAGCCAGCCAGTGCCTGCGGCCGCGCCGCCCCAGCGCCGCGACGAGCAGCTCGACGGCGCGCCCGGCGGCGACCGCCGCCGGCAGCAGCAGGGTCGAGGCGAGCCACGGCGTCTTGTAGGGAATGACGCTGTAGATCGCCAGCGTGGCGATCCACCACAGGCCGAAGAAGAGCGCCAACCGGTCGCGCCACAGGACTCCGAGGCCGAGCGCCAGGCAGCCGCCCAGGATCAGCGCCGGCTCGTACGGGCCGAGCAAGGTCAGCAGGTAGTACGTCGCCGGCTTCTCGTGCACCGAGTGCACCGCCTCACGGCCCCAGGGCAGGTAGGCGCGCAGCGCGTCGAGCGGCCCGCGCGCCTCGGTGAAGAACGACGAGAAGAAGACGAGCCAGATCGCCACCGCGATGCCAACCAGCCAGAGGCACCGCCGCCACCCCAGGCCGACGAGCGGCCGGCTCAGAGCGGCGAGCGCCGAGCGCCAGCCGCCGGGCCGCGCTCCTCCGCCAAGCTCGGCGCCGAGCGCGGCGGCGGCGAGCGCCGCGACGCTGAGCGGGAAGGTCTCCTTGGTCGCCAGGGCCAGCGCGAAGCTCGCCGCAGCGACCGCCGCCGGTGGAAAGCGCCGCGACCGCGCGAAGCGCAACGCCGCGACCACGAACAGCAGGGTGAACAGCACCAGCCAGGTCTCGTGGATGAAGTCGCGGGCGAAGAACAACGTCGCGCAGGAAGTGCCGAGCAGCAGGGCCGCGGCCGTCGCTCCCCAGGCGCCGAGCAGGTCGGCGGCGCCGAGCAGCGCGGCGAGCACGAGCAGGGCCGCCAGCGCCGTGCCGGCACGCAGCGTCGCCTCGGACATCGCGTCGGCGAGGGCGCCACCGGCGCCACCCGCGAGCCACGCCGCGACCACCACCGGGATCTCCAGGAAGTACAGGGTCGGCCCGTGATAGTTGGTGGGATCGTAGTGGTACTCGCCGTGGCGCAGCAGGCGCTCGAGGAACCAGCCGTTGACGCCCTCGTCGTGGTGCAGCGGGCGCTCGCCGAGGTGCCAGAAGAGCAGCACCCCCAGCGGCAGCAGGACAAGCCAGCGCCAGCGCGACCCGCGTTTCGCAGCGAGCACGGGGCTATTCTCGCTCGGCGCGGTTCGCGGCAGAAGGAATCCGTGCCGCCCGGCGCCGCGTATCCTGCCCACGAACGTCCAACCCCGGAGACCCTCCATGCGCAAGTTCCTGCTCACGACCGCCCTCGTCGCCGCTTTTCTCGCTCCCGCGGCGCACGCCGCGTCCGCTCCGACTCCCAGCCCGGCCCCCGGCCTCGCCAAGGCAGCCTTCGCCGGCGGCTGCTTCTGGTGCATGCAGCCGCCCTTCGAGAAGCTCCCTGGCGTCGTCTCGGTCGTGGCCGGATACACCGGAGGCAGCTTCGAGCATCCGACCTACGAGGAAGTCTCCTCCGGTGGCACGGGCCACGCCGAGTCGGTCGAGGTGACGTACGACCCGAAGAAGATCTCCTACCAGAAGCTGCTCGACGTCTTCTGGCACAACATCGATCCGCTGACCGAGAACGCCCAGTTCTGCGACCACGGCGAGCAGTACCGGACCGCGATCTTCGTCCATGACGAGGAGCAGCGGCGCCTGGCCGAGAGCTCGAAGCAGGCGATCGAGGCCGAGCACCGCTTCGGCCAGCCGATCGTCACCCAGATCGTTCAGGCCGGACCGTTCTGGCCGGCCGAGGAATACCACCAGGACTACGCCAAGAAGAACCCGCTGCGCTACAACTTCTATCGCACGAGCTGCGGTCGCGACCGGCGCTTGCAGCAGCTCTGGGGGCGGGCCCCCGAATGAGCTGAGCGGTCGGCGCGCGCCAGCTGCCGGCAGCTGCCGATGCTAGTCTCCCGGCCGTGAAGGCGCTCCTCTTCGCGGCGGCCGCGCTCGGCGCGATCGCGGTCGCCGGGCTCGCCGTCCTCGCCCTGTGGTCGCAGCGCAGCCCTCGTCTCGGGCTGCGCGACGGCAAGCTGCGGCCCTGCCGCCGCGCCACCAACTGCGTCTCGACGGCGGCCGGCGATGCCCCACCGCTGCCGTTCGTGGGCAGCGCGGAGGCGTCGCTCGATCGCCTGACCGGCGTCCTCGCCGACCTGCCCCGCTGTCGCGTCACCGACCGGCAGGGTCTCTACCTGCGCGCCGTCTGCCGCAGCCGACTCTTCCGCTTCGCCGACGACGTCGAAGCGCTGGCCGATCCCGAGGCCGGCATCGTCCACCTGCGCTCGGCCTCGCGGGTCGGGCTCGGCGACCACGGCGTCAATCGCGCGCGCCTGACGGAGATCCGCCGCCGCTACACCGGGCCGCGCTGAGCCGCGCAGCGGCCCACCCTCTGGGGTATGGCCGCCCTCGCCGGCGGGGACGACTCTCGGGAAGAGACCACAACCGTCGCTCGACGCTCGCTTGGAGGCCGTAATGAGAGTCGAAGAAGTGATGCGGCACGAGGCCGTGACCTGCGCCGCCGACGCCACCCTGATCGAGGCGGGCCGCACGATGGCCCGAGTGGGCTGCGGCATGCTGCCGGTCGTCGACGCGGCGCGCCGCGTGATCGGCGTGCTCACCGACCGCGACATCTGCTGCGCCCTGACCGGCGAGGATCGTGATCCCGGGGCGCTGCGGGCCCGCGGCGTGATGACGCGCGACGTCGTTTCCTGCCGGCGCGAGGACGACGTGTCGAGCGCGCTCGCCACGATGCGCCTGTGCCGGGTCCGCCGCCTGCCGGTGATCGACCGCGACGGCCACTTGGAGGGCGTCCTCTCGCTCGACGAGATCGTGCTGCGGGCGGGCGTCGGCGGGCCGAGCGCCGAGGAGATCGTGGCCACCCTGCGCTCGCTGAGCGAGCACGCGGTGCCTGCCTGCCGCTAGGACGCCGCCTGGCGCAGGATCTGGGCGGCGAGGGCGGCGGAGCTCTTCACGCAGTCGGGCACCGAGACCCCGCCGCGCAGATTGCCGCCGATCGCAAGCCCGGGCAGGGCCTGCTCGAGCTCCTGCAGGCGGTCGACGAAGCGTTCGTAGCCCACCTCGTACTGCGGAATGGCGCGCCGCCAGCGGCGGATCGCGACCACCCGTGGCTCGCCGCGCACGCCGAGAGCGCGCCGCAGATCGCCCAGCACCGCGTCGAGGAGCTGCCCGTCGTCGAGCTCGATCGCGCCGGGGTCGGTACGGCCGCCGAGGAACGCGGTGAGCGCGACCTGGCCCTCCGGCGCCCGGCCCGGGAAGAGGCTCGACGGGAAGAGGCAGCCCAGCACCCGCAGATCCTCCTTGCGCGGCGCCAGGAAGCCGAAGCCGTCGAGGGGATGGACGACGTCGGCGCGATCGAAGCCCAAGGCGACGACGATGACTGGCGCGTACACGAGCTCGGCAAGCATCCGGCTGCGCTCCGCGGAGACCGCGCCCAGAAGCTCGGCCGCAACGTCGGCAGGCACCGCAGTCACCACCCGCCGGGCCCGCAGCTCTCCGGTGCCCAGCAAAAGTCGCCAGCCGTCGGCGTGGCGCGCGATCGCGCGCACCGCGGTGCCGAGCCGGACGTCGCCCACCCGCTCGGCCAACCGCCGCGGCAGCGCTTCGAGCCCGGCGGGGAAGGAGAACATCGCTCCCCCCGGCGCCGGTCCCTTGCGCCGGGCCAGGGCGCCGCGGATCAGGCTGCCGTGCTCGGTCTCGAGCGAGTGGATGCGTGGCACCGCCCAGCGCACCGCCAGGCGCTCCGGGTCACCGGCGTACACGCCCGAGACGAACGGCGCCACCGCATAGTCGAGCAGGTCCACTCCCAGCCGGCGGCGCACGAAGTCACCCACCGTCTCCTCGACCCCCTCCGGCGCCCTGGCGATCCACGGCTCGCGCAGCAGACGCAGCTTGGCGCGCAGCGGGAAGAGCCGGGTGGCAAGGAAGGCGGGCGGACTGCTGGGCAGAGCGTGCAGACGTCCGGCTTTCCACAGGAAGCGCTGCTTGCCGACCGGGGCGGCTTCCAGGCGCTCGCCTTCGAGGCCGGCGTCGCGCACCAGCTGGCGCATCTCGGCCCGGCTCTCGGTGACGGTATTGGGACCGAGCTCGAAGAGGAAGGCGTCGCGGCGCTCGGTCGAGATCGCGCCACCGACCCGGTCGGAGGCCTCGAGCACGGCGACCCGCAGGCCGCCGCGGGCGAGGTAGAAGGCGGTCGCGAGGCCGGAGATCCCCGCCCCGACCACCGCGACGTCGACGATCGGCGGCTCGCCCGGCATCGCCCAGGCTCTAGACGGTGCGCGAGTAGCGCACCTGCGGCGCGGCGTGCAGGTAGGCGTCGAACGGCATCGCGATGTTGCGCACTAGCATGCGCCCGAGCGCGGTGACTTCGATTGCGTCGCGGCCGAGCCGCACCAGCCCGTCGGCGGCCAGCGGCTCGAGGGCGACGAGCGCGTCGCCGAAGTAGGAATCGAAATCGATCCCGAAGCGCTCCTCGATCTCGCGCTTGTCGAGCCGGAAGTGGCACATCAGGTCGAGGATCGCCTGGCGCCGCAGGTGGTCGTCCTCGCTCATCACCAGGCCGCGGCAGGTCGGGAAGCGGCCGGCTTCGATCGCCGCCGCGTAGTCGCGCAGCTCGCGGTGGTTCTGGGCGTAGCCGCCGCCGATGGCGCTGATCGAGGAAACCCCGAGCGCCAGGAGCTCGGCGTCGGCATGGGTCGAGTAGCCCTGGAAGTTGCGGGTCAGCGTGCCCTCGGCGAGCGCGATCGACAGCGGGTCGTCCGGGCGGGCGAAGTGATCCATGCCAATGAACACGTAGCCGGCACGATCGAGCGCCGCCATCGTCTCGCCCAGCATGCGCAGCTTCGCTTCCGGCGACGGCAGCGCCGCCTCGTCGATCACCGTCTGGTGCTTGAAGCTGTTGGGCAGGTACGCGAAGTTGAACACCGCCAGGCGGTCGGGACCGAGGCCCACCACCTCCTCGACAGTGCGCGCGAAGCCCTCCGGGGTCTGGTACGGCAGGCCGTAGATCAGGTCGATGTTGAGGCTCGACATACCGCGCTGGCGCGCCCCGTCGAGCACCGCCCGGGTGACATCCTCCGGCTGCACTCGGTTGACCGCCTTCTGCACCGTCGGATCGCAGTCCTGCACCCCGAGGCTGAGCCGGTTGACGCCGGACTCGGCCAGCACATCGAGCTGCTCGGGCGAGCAGGCGCGGGGGTCGACCTCGACCCCGATCTCGCAGTCCGGGGTGAACGCGAAGTGGCGGCGCAGGATCGCCATCAGCTCGCGCAGGTCCTCGGGGGGCAGGAAGGTCGGGGTGCCGCCGCCCCAGTGCACCTGGGTGGTGGGCCGCTCGGCGCCGCCCAGGAGCTCCGCCGCCATCGCCGCCTCGCGCTCGATCCATGGCAGGTAGCGCTTGCCCCAGGTGCGGTCGCGCGAGATCAGCACGTTGCAGCCGCAGAAGAAGCAGCGCTTGGCGCAGAACGGCACGTGGACGTACAGCGACAGCGGCCGGCCGGTCTCCCGGCTCGCCCGCAGCAGTCCGCGAGTGTCGGCGTCGCCGAAGTCGGCGCGGAAGTGCGGCGCCGGAGGATACGAGGTGTAGCGGGGACCGGCGACGTCGTACTTGCGAACGAGGTCGGCGTCGAAGCGAACGGCGGTGCGCAACTCGTTCATCGCCAACGCATTCTACCCACCGCCGGGCCTCGACCACCACCCTCGTGGGCGGCCGCCCCGGGCAGGCGAGCAACCAGCCCCGGGAGGCAGTACAATCGCCCCGCAACGTCATGTCCCACCGCCCTCCCACGGTCCTCGCCGAACCGCAGATCGAGGAGCTTCTCGCGCTGCAGGATGCCGGTCTGCTGATCCACGGCGAGCTGGGGCTCGAGACCGTCCTGCAGAACGTCGTCGAGCAGGCCCGCGTCCTGGTCAGCGCGCGCTATGGCGCCCTGGCGGTGGTCGACGAGGACTATCGGATCCAGTCTTTCTTCACCTCGGGGGTGACGCTCGAGGAGCGCGCCCGGATGGGCGATCCGCCGCGCGGCAGCGGCCTGCTCGGCGTGGTGCTCCACGACGGCCAGCGCCTGCGCCTGCGCGATCTGCGCAGCGATCCGCGCTCCGCCGGCTTTCCCCGCCACCACCCCGCGATGCGCTCGCTGCTGGCGGTGCCGATCGTCTGCAAGGGCCCGTTCCGCGGCAATCTCTACGTCACCGAGAAGCAGGGCGCGACGGAGTTCAGCGAGCGCGACGAGGAGGTGCTGGCGCGACTGGCGGCGACCGCGGCGGTGGCGATCGACAACGCCGACCTGCACCGCCGGCTGCAGTCGCTGGCGGTGGCCGAGGAGCGGCTGCGCATCGCGCGCGAGATGCACGATGGCATGGCACAGGTGCTGGCCTACGTCAACACCAAGGCCCAGGCGGTCTCCGAGCTGCTCAGCATCGGCCGCGCCGAGGAAGCGCGCCAGCAGCTCGAGCAGCTCGCCGAGGCGGCGCGCGAGATCTACGCCGACACCCGCGAGGGGATCCTCAGCCTGCGCACTCCCGGCGGCCCCGACCAGCCGATCGCCGCCGCCCTGCGCCTGTGGGCCGCGCAGTGGCAGGACCAGTCCGGGGTGTCGACCGAGGTCCTGCTCGACGATCAGGTGCGGCTCGAGCCGGCGGTCGAGCTGCAGCTCGTACGCATCGCCCAGGAGGCCCTGTCCAACGTGCGCAAGCACGCCCGGGCGCGGCGCGCCGAGCTCCGCCTGCAGCAGCAGAGCGACGGCATCCTGCTCGAGATCATCGACGACGGCACCGGGTTCGACCCGGTGCGCACGCGCGGCGGACAGTTTCCGCGCTTCGGGCTCGCCACCATGCGCGAGCGCGCCGAGAGCGTCGGCGCAACCCTGGTTCTCGACACCGCTCCCGGCCGCGGCACTCGCGTGCTCGTCCGCGTGCCGCGCACCAAACCGTAACCGCTAAGGAGAGCAAGCATGCGCATCCTGATCGCCGACGATCACGCCCTGTTCCGCGATGGACTGAAGAGCCTGCTCTCGGCGCGTGGCCTGCAAGTGGTGGGAGAGGCGCGCAACGGCCGCGAGGCGGTGGAGATGACACGCCGGCTGAAGCCCGACCTCGTGCTGATGGACCTCGCGATGCCCGAGATCGACGGGCTCACCGCCACCAAGCTGATCAGTGCCGAGCTGCCGACGGTGAAGGTGGTGATCCTCACCGCCTCGGAGGACGACGGCAACCTGTTCGAGGCGATCAAGTGCGGCGCCCAGGGCTACCTGCTGAAGAACCTCGAGCGCGACCAGTTCTTCGCCCTGCTCGACGGCGTGCGGCGCGGCGAGCCGGCCCTGACGCCCACCCTGGCTCGCCGCCTGCTGAAGGAGTTCGCGCAGCCCAGTCACGCCGGCAAGGCGGCGCACGATCCCGACGCGCTCACCGACCGCGAGCAGGAGGTGCTGGAGCTCCTGGTCCAGGGCATCACCTCGAACCGCCGGCTCGCCAAGCACCTCGGGGTGAGCGAGAACACCGTGAAGTTCCACATCCGCAACATCCTGGACAAGCTGCACCTGCACAATCGCGCCCAGGTGGTGGGCTTCGCGCTGCGGCACGGCATGGTGCCGAGCAGCCCGCAAGAGGGCAAGGAGGGGTAATCAGCCGAAGCGGTAGGAGCCCTCGGAGGGCGGCTGGCCGCCTTCGGCCCGCTCGGCCTCGCGCGCCGCGGCGGGCGGGCTGACGAGGGCGGAGCACGGCGCGGCGCGCACGACATCGGCGGCGACACTGCCGAGCAAGAAGCGCTCGAAGCCCCCGCGGCCGTGCGTTCCGAGCACCACGACGTCGGCGGGCCGTTCGACGAGCTCCGTCAGGATTTCCTGGTGCGGCACGCCTGTGCGCACCCGGATCTCGACGTCCTTTGGCCCCACCGTGCCCCGCCGCTCGACGAACCGGCGCAGCTCTTCCGTAGCGAACCGCTCCATCTGTGCCGGGCTGAACTGATACGCCAGCTCGCGCTGCAGCTGGCTGAGCACGAAGAGGGCTTCGCTCGTCGGAGACTCACCGAGGAGGGTGAGAAGCTGCAAACCGGCCTGGAAGGACTCAGCGGAGAGCGGCGAGAGGTCCACCGGCATCAGGACGCGCCGCAGCGGCACCGACAGATCGCCCCGCACGACCAGCACGGGGCAGGTGGCTCGCCGTAGCACACGGTCAGCGGTGGATCCGAGCAGCCGGTCGAAGGCGTTCTTGCCCTCGGTCGCGCCCACCACGAGCAGACCTGCCTCGAGGCGACGCGCGGCGTCGAGCAGCGCGCGGTGCGGCGCACCCTGCTCGACCAGAGCGAACCCGGCCTGGATCGGCTTCTGCACCTCCTTCAGACGAGCCTCGAGCGTGCGCTGACGGTCGGCCTTCAACTCCTCGACCGCCTGATACTGGATCCACTCATAGCCGAACGGGCCGCCGAGGAGCTCCGCCGCGGGCAGCACGTGCAGCAAGTGGATCTTCGCGCCCGAGGTCGCCGCGAGCGCAAAGCCCGCTTGCACGACCCGGTCGTTTTCGGGAGTGAGGGAAACGCCGACGAGGATGTTGCGCAACCCGGCAGCCATCATGCCCTCCTTCCGCTCTCCAAGAATCAGCGTGGACCCCGCACCGGGGGCCAGAAACACCCGAACGGGTGGGAGCCGGGAGGCTCGCCGGAGCCGCCGTCGGTACTATGCTTGCGGCCCGCGGAGGGGTGGCTGAGCGGTCGAAAGCGGCGGTCTTGAAAACCGTTGACCGGAGTGATCCGGTCCGTGGGTTCGAATCCCACCCCCTCCGCCAGCCTCGCAGGGAGGAACGTGACGGGAGTACCCGCGAGCCCGCCGAACGGCGGGCACGCGGGCGAGCCGTACCCTTACTTGGGAGTCGAGAGGTCGGGCCGGTGCACGTAGATCGTGTAGTCGCTCGACGAGAACGATCCGCTGAGCTGCTTCATCGTCGCGGCGGCGTCGGCCGCGCCGAGCGCCTCGCTCATCACCTTCATGAACGACGGATCGGGCTCGGCCATGCCGGCGTAGTTGACGAACGGCTCGACCAGGAACATCGCCTCGCCGCCGCCGATCTGCCACTCGATGCCATAGCTGTGCGACCACTTCTTGTCGCTCAGCGTCTTGTGGACCTTGGCCAGGCCCGCCACGATGTCGCCGTGCATTCCGGGGCGCGCCACCATGGCAGACACCGCGTAGTACCTGTAGTTCGGGTTTTCTTGCCACATGCTGTTGGCCATGTCGAGTTGACCGATGTAGTGCTCGACTCGGTCGACGTGCACCCCCATCTGTTCCATGTACTTGGCGAGGGCGCCGCTCGACTGCTCCCAGGCATCTTCCCTGTCGAAGTCCGACCAATGCAGACCCTCGGCACGGATGACATAGGTGCTGAGATCTTTGCCCACGACCGGCTGGTACACGTCCCAATGCAAGCCCTCGCCGGCGCTCTTGCGCCAGGCCGCGTGCGCCTTGATGCCGGCTTCGAGCGCTGCGTTCTCGCCGGCCTTCGGCCAGAACACCCAAGTGCTGACGAGATCTCCAGGCGCCGGCGCCTCCGCCGCGGGAGCGAGCGTGACGGAGAGTGCCGCGATCACGAGCGCGGCGGCCAGGATCAACCTCCCTCGTGGATGGTCCACATCGTCCTCCTTCCTCGGTTGGGCCCGTGCGCGGACTCCGGCCTGCAGCGGCCGACGTCCCCGATTCGCATGGTTCCCTGGGTAGGCCAGCGATCCTGTGGGAAGTCCGCGCAAAGAGCAACCCCGCGCCCGGGGCTCCCGTCTGTACCTCGTGGCTCCACTACGGCGAGCCCTGCAGGCCGGCAAGGGTGCCCATCAGCTGCCCGATGCTGGCGATGGGGTAGCTGGCGTTGCGGGTCTGGACCGCGGCGCCGAAGCTGCCGAACTCGGTGAAGTTCTGGGTCGAGGCGTATTCGGACCCGATCGCGCCTCCCAGACCCGTGCCCACGTAGGACAGCAGGGTCATCCACTCCTTGAGCTCCTGAACGTCGGCGCTGCCGGGAGCCGCGTCGATCCGGTTGGCGAGGAGTCCGGGCAGATCGGCAGCCGACAGCACGGCCGGCCCGGTGGCGGATGCGTAGGGCGTGATCGCGACTCCGAATTGGGCCTCTACGGCGCCGAGGAGCAGGACGGAGTACAGGTCCACCGCCACCCGCACCCGCGCGCCGCCGGGAAGGGCCTCTGCGGATCCCGTGTTGGCGCTGTCGCTGGCGGCGAACCCGGCCACCTCGTCGATCGCGGCCACGGCCTTGGACACCACCAGAGCGCTCAAGGTGTTGGTGCCGGCAGCGCTGTCCGCCGCGGCAGCGGCAGCCACCTGCCCGAGAGCGCCGAGGTTGGCGGCGATCTGCCCGTTGTCCGGGCTGGCGTCGTTCAGCTTCACCATGGCCGCGGCGTAGGGATTTCCGCCCCCATAGGCCGCCAGGAGAGCCGCGCCGCTATCGGTGCCCAGGGTGGAGAGAGCGCCGAGGGCCTGCAGCGCTTCGGTAGAGCCCGA
>JBLMYC010000035.1:0-3592 GCA_050258075.1 Acidobacteriota bacterium | reverse complement strand
AGGCGAGTGTACTCCTGGGTGACGGTGCGGACGGCGAGATCGGGGAAGCGCACCCAGGCGACGCGCAGCCGGCGGCTGTCGCCGGGAGCGAGCGGGTGAGCGGCGAGCGGTGGAGTGTTCGTGTAGGGCGTCGCCATCAGGTCGACGTCTTCGCAGTCCGCGAGGTCGGGTCGCGCCACCCCGTCGACGGTCCAACTGCCGCTCTCGTCGCGGCGCAGGGTGAGGACGCGTGTGGCGCCCGGCGCCCCAATCTCGGCCCGGGCGCTGCGCAGTCGCCACGCGGCGTCGTGTTCGACCTGGTAACGGAGGCTTTCCGGCTGGCCGTCGAAGACGACGAGCGCGCTGCCTTCGGCCCGCGCCCCGGCGGGGTCGCGCACGAAGCGGAGCGTCTCGATTCCGGGGCGATCGGTCCAGCCCCAGGCGACGCGGCGCTCGACGACGGGCTGGGCGGCGGCCCGGCGGGCGAAGAACTCGGTGTCGCAGGTCCACGTCTTGCCGCCGTCCTCGGAGCGCTCGCCGCGCCAGTGGAACTGATCGGCCCGCACCACGTCGAAGACCCAGCGGATCAGGCGGCCGTCGGCATCGGCGCCGGTTTGCACGATCTGCGATCCGACCCGGCGACCGACCAGGCGGTTCTCTGCGCCGGTGACCGGGTTCCACCAGGTCACCCGCCAGACGTCGAGCTTGGGGTCGTAGACGCGCAGCGTCGTGCCGTAGCGGTTGCCATCCACGACCGCGGTCGACGGCGGGCGCTCGCGGCGGGCGGGGACGATCCAGAGGTCCTGGACCGCACGGCCTTCGAGCACCCAGGCGAAGTGCATCTCGGCGCTCTGGCGGCGATCGGCACTGTCCGGCAGGTGATCGACGACCTCGGCGTCCCAATCGCCGATCAGAGCGGAATAGAGGTCGCTCGTGGCGCCGCGGGTTGCCGGCGGAGCGGGGGAGGGCAGCGCCTGGAGGAAAGCGGAGTCGATCGCGGGCGGGGTCATGTCCGGACCCTACCGCCGGGGCCGCCCGGCCGTCTTGTACGCTCTTGCGCGGCGTCGCCCGCCGTGCCCGTCGTTCGGCATCCGGGTACACTGTGCGGCCATGAGCCGCCGCTTTCCGGCCGAGCGCCCAGAGCGCGTCCCTGCCGGTGATCACCGCCGCCGGCCGCTCCTGCACTGCCTGGGGGTGAGCGTCGTCGATTTTCGCTGCCGGGCCCACGTCGAGGCCGCCGGCGACGAGGAGCCCAACGCCACACACAGCATCGTGCTCGTTCGGCGCGGCGTCTTCGCGCGCAGCGATCGTGATGGCACGCTGCTCGCCGACGCCAACCAGATCCTGTTCTTCAATCAGGGGCAGCCGTATCGCTACGCGCATCCGCTGCCGGGCGGCGACGACTGCACGATCCTGGCGCTCGATGCGGAGTGTGCCTGGGCGCTCCACGAGCGCTTCGTGTGGCGCCGCACCGGCGAAGCGCGGGGGCCGTTCCCGGTCGGGCATGCGCCGTCGACACCGCGCGCCGCCCGATTGCACCTCGAGCTCCTCGCCGCGAGCGGCCGGGCGGAGGCGCCGGCACTCACCGCCCAGGAGGTTCTCGCCGAGCTGGTCGAGGAGTCGATGCGGGCGTTGGCCGGCGTGCTGCCGTGGAATGCGGGCAAGTCCTCAGCGGCGGCCCGGCGGCGGCGCGACACGGTCGAGGCGGCCAAGCTGATCCTCAATCGCTGCCTCGACGCTCCACCCAGCTTGGCCGACCTCGCTTTCGCCCTGGAGTGCTCGCCGTTCCATCTGTCGCGGATCTTCCGCGCCCAGACCGGCCTCGGCCTGCGCCACTACCTGCGACGGCTGCGCGCCCGCCTCGCCGCCGAGCGGCTGGCGCACGGGGCTCGCGACCTCACCGCGCTGGCGCTCGACCTCGGCTTCTGCGACCACAGCCACTTCACCAACGCGTTCCGTTGCGAATGGGGCGTACCGCCGTCCAGGCTGCGCCCGCAGCCTGGCGACAGAGGTCTTGAAAATGGGCGGGCGCCTGCGCGGCGCGGCGGATCGGCGACTCGGCCGAGGTCGCCCTAGATCGATGCCGCGGCGGGCGCCGCTTTCGGCTTGACCAGCCAGACCAGCCCGGCGATGAGCAGGATGAACGGCGCGCAAACCAGGGCGATCGCCCCGACCGCGAGCACGATCGGCAGGGCCACCGCGAAGAGCGGCACGATGAATAGGAAGACGAGGAGCACGGCGAGCAGCTTGAGGAGCCCGAACGCCATCCGGAACGGCAGCAGGACGAGGCCAAACGCCAGACGGAGAACGAGCAGCGTCAGCCCGATCACGGCGAAGATCGCCCCGAAGGCGATGAAGGCGGCAAAGGCGAGAAATCCGAGCATCGTGACCCTCCTGCTTTCTCACTACGCAGCCGGTGCGCGGGGGTTTCGGGCCGGGACCACGAGCCCCCTCTGTTAGACTGCCCGCGATGGTGGTGAAGATCAAACGGGCCGAGAAATACGGGTTTTGCGCCGGCGTGCGGATCGCCGACCGCAAGGTCAAGAAGTTTGCCAAGGAGGCCCATCCGGCTTCGGAGGCAGGCTTCATCCTCGGCCAGGTGGTGCACAACGAGCGGGTGGTGGAGGAGATGGAGGACCTCGGCGTGCACACCGTCCAGTCGATGGACGAGGTGCCGCAGGGCACGATCGTCTTCTCGGCGCACGGGGTCCCGCCGTCCTTCCACGGCGAGGCGCGCCGCCGTGGTCTGAACGTGCTCGACACCACCTGTCCGTTCGTGTACGACATCCACGACGAGGCGATGGCGGCGCTCCGGGGCGGCGCCCACCTGGTGTTCGTGGGCGATCCCAAGCACCGCGAGGTCATCGGCTACACCCGCGACCTCGATCCATCCTCGTACCACGTGCTGACCTCGATCGCCGAGGCGGAAACCGTGGACTGGAGCCGCTATCCGCGGGTCAAGCTCCTCTACCAGACGACCCTCAACGCCGAGGACTTCGAGGACCTGGCGCGCTTCATCGAGAGTCGGGTGCCGGCCACCAGCCGCGCCGACACGATCTGCTACGCGACCAAGGAGAACCAGGACGCGGCGCGGGCGCTGGCGAGCGATCCCGGGGTCGGGCTGATCCTGGTCGTCGGCGGCAAGAAGAGCGCCAACACCCATCACCTGTGGGAGATCTGCGCGCGCTACAAGCCCAGCCATCTCATCCAAGGACCGGCGGACCTCGATCCTGCCTGGTTCGAAGGGGTGGGGACGGTCGGCATCACCGCCGGAGCCTCGACCCCCGACTACGTGATCGACGAGGTGGAGGCCGCAATCGAGCGTCTCGCCGCGGCGACGGCCCGCGTTTGAGGCGGGCGGCGTGGTGCCGGAGGCCCGGGGCGCGCCGGCGTTCGAGCGATTGCAGCACCCGGACGGAGGGCTGGTGAACGCACAGGCGTCCGAGGCGATTCTCGAAGCGCTGCGCCGGCGCGCCGGCCGCGTTGGCGCGACGATCGCGCTCGCCGAGGGCGACGACCCGCGGGTGGTTGCCGCCGCCGAGCACGCTCTCGACGAGGGTCTGTGCCGCCCGCTGCTCATCGCCCGCCGCGCCGCGGCCGAGCGCGCCGCGGC
>JBLMYC010000034.1:0-7302 GCA_050258075.1 Acidobacteriota bacterium | reverse complement strand
GCGCTACGTGGTCGTCCCCTACGACGCCGATGCGGCGCGCTGGCTCGCCAACGGGCGGCGCAGCTTCGTGCAGACCCTGATCGATCCGGACGGCAACGGCTGGTACTGACCCGCCGCGCCGGCGTTCCCGCCGGCGCTCTCCGGCACGGTCGTGACTATGCAGCGCCCGCTCGCCCTGGCGGTTGTGAGCGGCCTGTTCGTCTCAACCGCCGCGAGGCTGTTCGTTCTGCCGGCCCTCGCGGCGCGTGGCCGGCGCCCGAGAAGGAAGCGCCTAGTCCTCGGGCACGCGGAGGACGAGCTCGGCGCCCGCGACGATCTCGCCTTCGACGCAGCTCAACTCGCCAGATCGTAGGCCTCCGGCAGCGAGGCGAAGGCGGGTCGCGATCGGCGTCGATTCGGGAACCCGGCAGACCCGGTAGGACCCGGGCGGGAGCGCCGGGGCGAAGAGGTCGTGTGCGTCGTCGCTGGTGACGCCGTTCAAGCCGGCCCACAGGCGCAGCAGCGATTCATCCAGAAAACCCGCTTCGGTGAAGAGCGCCACCCAGGACGTGGAGGGCATCTCGTCCGCCGGGGTTGCGGGAAATCGCAGACGGAGCGCGCCGCCGTCGGTCCGCGCATGCAGGACGATCGGCTCCGACGACGGGAGGAGAGCCGGCTGGACCACGAGCGCGTACCCGGGCGGGAACGCCACGATCTCGACCGCCAAGGAGCCCGCGGGAACCTTCGTCTCGAACACACCGTCCTGGTCGGTGGCCGTCGGGCTCGACCCCAGGGCTTGCACTCCCAGCAGAGGAAACGCCATGATCTCGACTCCTTGGAGCGGACCGTCGCCTCCGACGAGCCTGCCGCGGAGCCGCTGATAGCGCCGGAGCAGCAACTGAACCTCCGGCGAATCGGAGTTCTCGGAGACGCCGACCGTGACGTCGTCCGATTGCGAATCGCCTTGCTCGGCGGAAAGCAGAACATCGCCGGGTGACACCCCGAGGAAGCGGAATGTGCCGTCCTCGGCAGTCGTCGCTCGCGCGGGGCCGACGTCGTCGAGGAGCAGGACCTGGGCTCCCGCAGCCGGAGCGCCTTCCGGGTCGACGACCGTGCCGCGGACGCGGGTGTCGGGCAGGCGGATCTCCACCTTGGCTTTCTCGCCGACGGCGCGCTTGGGGACCGTCACCTTGAGCCGGCTGAGATGAAGACCGGCGCCTTCGGTTTCGACGTCGACCCGCCACACGCCGGGGCGCGGCAGGAGGCCGGCGAAGCGCCCCTCCTCGTCGGCATTCATGCGGATCGCGACGAGGCCGTTCCGACCCCCGAACCAGATGTCCCCCGCGAGCGGCCGCTCGCCGAGCCGGAGACGCCCGTCCACCCAGACGAACCTGAGGTCGATCGCGATCGGCGACTCGCGCGTCGGCAAATCGATCTCCTGCCAGCCCACCGCCGAGCCGGCCGGGTCCGAGACGCGAATCGCGTAGTGCCCGGGGGCGAGCGCGCGGATCGTGAACGAGCCGTCCTCGCCGGCGGTGACCGTCTTCTCGACGTTCAGGCTCGAGAACGACTTGGCGCTGCCGCTCCACAGCTCGATCTTCCACCGGCGATCCAGCGGATCGAGCGCCGGATTCACCTGGAAGCGAACGTCGGCGGGGAGGTAGAGCTCGATGCGGCCGGCATCGGTCTCGCCGTTCTCATGGACCGAGAGGAACGGCACGCGCGTCGGCGCGAACCCGGGTTGCGTCGCGATCAGCGTGTAGACGCCGCGACGGATGCCATCGAGGTGGAAGAAGCCGCGCTCGTTCGGGCGTGTCGCCTCCGACATCGTCTGGCGACGGGCTGCGCCGCGCGGGCCTGCGAGCGCTGAGGCTTGGCTAACGTTGGGCTGGAGCTGGATCCGACAGCTCCTCGGGTCGATCGGCCCCTCGGCACCCACCACCCAGCCGACGACCGACGCACCGCTCATGAAGGCGAACGAGCCGAGCTCCGTCGCCTGGCCCGCCCGCACCTCGGCTCCCCAGCGGTACTGGGCGACATAGCCGCTCGGTCGGAGACGGAGGTCGAGAACGCCGACGGGCACGCGACACGAGAAGCGGCGCTCGCGCACCGGGCACTCGACCTGCGAATACGCCAGCCGCGGGCGCGCCGGCTCGCCGACCTTCGCGGACGATGGCGACAAGAAGACGACGACCGCCGCCGGGGCCGAATCGTTCTTCGGCACCACGACGCTGCCGCGAATCTCTCCCGTGGGGCCCTGCCATGCCCCCGCGCTGAGGAAGAGACCCAGGAGAAGACTCGTAAGCGCCACCGCTGGCCTCTCGGGGGACGCTAGCACGCGGGCGCCCCGGTCGTCGTCGTGACGCGGGCGCGGCTTCAGGACGCCGCGCTGGCCTCGACAAGGACTTCGTACGCATCGCCGTTCTCCCAGCGAAAGGTCACACGAGTCGCCCTCTGTCGAGCTCAGCTCAGTCCGCGAGCGTCGACAGGTCCCCCGGGTTCTCGCCCAGCTCGACCGCCTTCAGGTACCGGCGCACGATCTTGCCCGAGCGGGTCTTCGGCAAGGACGTGCGGATCTCGATGTCGGCGGGCTGGGCGATCGGCCCGAGGTCCTGGCGCACGTGGTCCTTCAGGCTGCCGATCAAGCCCGGGCTCTCCGTGTTGCCCGCCTTCAGCACCACGAAGGCCTTGATCCGCTCGCCCTTCAGCGGATCGGGGAGCCCGACGACGGCGCTCTCGGCGACCGCCGGATGGCGCAGCAGCGAGCTCTCGACGTCGGCGGTGCCGATTCGGTGTCCGGCGACGTTCATCACGTCGTCGGAGCGACCGAGCACCGCGAAGTAGCCGTCGCGGTCGCGCACCGCGATGTCGCCGGCGGCGTAACAGCCAGGGATCTGCTGCCAGTACTTCTCGTAGCGCGCGTGATCGCCCCACACCGTGCGCAGCATGTAGGGCACCGGCTGGCGCAGCACCAGGAGACCGCCCTGGCCGTCGGGGAGCGAGCGCCCCTGGGCGTCGACGACATCGGCGTCGACCCCCGGCAGCGGCTTGCCGACCTTGCCCGGCCGCACTTCGAAGGTGGGCAGCGTGCCGAGCACCGGCCCGGCGATCTCGGTCTGCCAGAAGTTGTCCACCACCAGGCCGTTCGACTGGCCGACCAGATGGCGCTGCGCCCACAGGTGCGCCTCCGGGTTGAGCGGCTCGCCGGCGCAGGCGATCAGGCGCAGGCGCGACAGGTCGTACTTCGACGGCGCCTCGGCGCCGTGGCTCATCCACATCCGCATCGCCGTCGGCGCGGTGAAGATCACGTTGACGCCGAAGCGCTCGGCGAGCTCCCAGGTCACTTCCGGCGACGGCCAGTCGGGGACGCCCTCGCGGCAGAACACCGTGGCGCCGATCGAAAGCGGGCCGTACACGATGAAGGAGTGGCCGACGATCCAGCCGATGTCGGACGTCGACCAGTAGATGTCGCGCTCGCCGATCTGGTAGAAGGCCTTGGCGAGGTAGGTGACGCCGACCATGTAGCCGCCGGTCGCGTGCACGACGCCCTTCGGCTTGCCGGTCGTTCCCGAGGTGTAGAGGACGAACAGCGGGTGCTCGGCGTCGACCGGCTCGGGCGGGCAGTGGATGTCGCGCGGGTTCTGGATGTCGTAGAAGTCGTGCTCGCGTTCGCTCTCGAACTCGACCGGCGCGTCGCCGGGCCGCGAGCCGCGGCGGTGGACGACGATGTGCTGGACGAACGTCAGGTCGCGCACCGCCTCGTCGATCGTCGGCTTGAGCGGGATCTGCTTGCCGCGCCGGAAGGTGAAGTCCGAGCACACGATCACCTTCGCCTGGCAGTCCTCGATGCGCGAGCGCAGGGCCTGGGTGCCCATGCCGGCGAAGACGACCGAGTGGATCGCTCCGATCCGGGCGCAGGCGAGCATCGTGATGATGCCCTCGGGCACCAGCGGCATGTACAGGATCACCCGGTCGCCCTTGACCACCCCGAGCCGCTTCAGGGCGTTGGCGAAGCGGTTCACCTCGCGGTACAGCCGGTTGTAGGTGTAGGCGTGCTCCTCGCCGTTCTCGCCCACCCACAGGAGCGCCGCCTTGTTCCTGCGGTCGGAGTGCACGTGGCGGTCGAGGCAGTTGACGGTGGCGTTGAGCGTGCCGCCGACGAACCACTCGTGGCGCGGCGGATCGAAGCGCAGCACCTCGCGCCACGGCGTCGCCCACTCGAGGAGGCGCCCGCGCTCCCCCCAGAACGCCGCGGGATCGGCGGCCGCCGCGGCGCGCTCGATCGCGTCGTTGGGCAGGTAGGCCTCGCGCGCCAGCCAGACCGGCGGCGGGATGACGGTCTCGTCGCGGGCGAGCTTGGAGATCGCCGCCTGCTGCGATTCGGAGAGAGAGAGACTGGCCGGCCGGTTGGGATCCTGGGATGCGCCGCTCAAGGCTGCCTCCTCGGGCTGGGAGTGATCCCGGGACCGTAGCACGGTGGCGGGCCCCCGAACCCGCCCGCGTGGGTGGCCGGGAAGCGGGCTCGCGGGCGGCGGGTGGCCGTCCCGCCGGCGGGGCGTTCGGTCAGCGCATCGCGCGCGCCGCGAGACAGGAGCGGCGGATCGAGTCGACCGAGCGCTCGACGTCGGCCACCGTCGTCGACCAGTTCGCAACCGAGATGCGCATCGCGTCGCGACCCTGCCAGCGCGTCCCGGAGAGCCAGCAGACGCGGTCCTCCTGCACCCGGCGGATGACCTCGCGGGTGAGCGCGTCGGCGCCCGGCGCGTCGGCGCCCGGCGCATCGGCGCCCGGCGCGTCGGCGGCGGGCTCATCCCCGGAATCCGGGTGGAAGCGGACCAGCACCTGGTTCAGCACGACCTCGTTCAGCACCTCGATGCCGGGACCGCCGGCGAGGCGCTCGGCGAACTGCGCGGCGTGGTCGCAGCAGCGGTCGACGATCGCCGCGACGCCGTCCCGTCCCAGGCTGGCGAGCGCCGCCCACACCGCCACGCCGCGGCCGCGACGCGAGAACTCCGGCGTCCAGTCGAGCGGATCGCGCGCCGTGCCGTCGCTCTTCTCGAGGTACTCGGCCTTGAGGCTCATGGCGCCGAAGTGCGCCTCGGGGTGAGCGACGATCGCCAGGCCGCAGTCGTACGGGACGTTCAGCCACTTGTGGGCGTCGGTCGCCCACGAGTCGGCGCGCTCGACGCCGGCGAGCAGAGGGCGCCGGCGCGGCGACGCCGCCGCCCACAGTCCGAAGGCGCCGTCGACGTGCACCCAGGCCTCGCCCTCGTGCGCCGCGTCGATCACCTCGGCGAGCGGGTCGACCGCGCCGGTGTTGACGTTGCCGGCCTGCGCACAGACGATCGTCGGCCCGTCGTGGCCGCGCAGGGCATCGCGCAGCCTCGCCGCGTCGACCCGGCCCTGACCGTCGGTCGGCACCGCGACGATCGCGCCGCTGCCGAGGCCGAGCATCTGCAGGGCGCCATGGATCGTGACGTGCGCTTCCTCGCCGGCGACGACCCGGACGCGCGGCGCGCCCTGCAGACCGTCGCGCTCGACGTCCCAGCCGGAGCGCCGCAGCACCGCGTGGCGTGCCGCGGCGAGGCACGTGAAGTTCGCCATCTGGCCGCCGGTGACGAAGCCGACGCTCGAGCGCGCCGGCAGGCCGAAGAGCTCCAGGAGCCAGCGCGCCGCGACCTCCTCGGCGACGGTCGGCACCGGCGCCGCGACGTAGAGCCCGGCGTTCTGATCCCAGACGCTGGTCAGCCAGTCGGCGCCGAGCGCCACCGGCAGCGCGCCGCCGATCACGAAGCCGAAGTAGCGCGGTCCGGCCGAGGCGACCGCCGCGGCGTCGCCGGCATCGGCGAGGCGGCGCAGGACCTCGGCGGGCGCCTGACCCGTCTCGGGCAGCGGGCCGTCGAGCCGGGCACGGAGGTCGTCAGGACCGACGCGCGGGAAGACCGGGCGTTCGGGGAGCGACTCGAGGTAGCGGGTGGCGCGCTCGCGGACGAGATCGAGCAGGGCGGCGGAGGTGTCGGGATCCAGCGGACTCTTGGCATTCACGGCGAGCGAGTCTCGCACAGCGTGGCCCTCCGTGCCCACGCGGTGACGCCCAGCGGCCAGGATGTCACCGCGGCGCGACTGACGGCGTCACCGGCCGCCGGTAACGTGTCCTCATCGCCATGTCGATTCGCCTCGAGGGCCTGCTCAAGACCTTCGCCGGCCTGCCGGCGGTCGCCGACTTCTCGCTCGACGTCGCCCTCGGCGAGCTGGTGGTACTGCTCGGACCGTCGGGCAGCGGCAAGAGCACCGTGCTGCGGATGATCGCCGGCCTGACCGCGGTCGACGGCGGGCGCGTCCTCCTCCACGACCGCGACGTCACCCAGCTCCCGGCGCAGTCCCGCGAGACCGGCCTCGTCTTCCAGCACTACGCGCTCTTCCGTCACCTGACGGTTGCCGCGAACGTCGAGTTCGCGCTCTCGGTGCGCGGCGTCGGACGCGCCGAGCGCCGGCGGCGAGCCGCGGAGCTGCTCGAGCTCGTCGGCCTCGGCGGCCTCGGCCAGCGCCTGCCGCGCCAGCTCTCGGGTGGCCAGCAGCAGCGCGTCGCGCTCGCCCGCGCCCTGGCGCATCGCCCCAAGGTGCTGCTCCTCGACGAGCCCTTCGGCGCTCTCGACGCGCGCATCCGGATCGAGCTGCGCCGCAGCCTGCACCAGATCCAGCGCGAGCTCGGCATCCCGACCCTGTTCGTCACCCACGACCAGGAGGAGGCCTTCGAGCTCGCCGACCGCATCGCGGTGATGGCGCTCGGCCGGCTGGTCGAGGTCGGGCCGCCGCGCGAGCTCTACCTGCGCCCGCAGACCGAGTTCGTCGCCACGTTCCTGGGCAGCGCCAACCTGCTGGTCGGCGAGGCGACGCCGGGCGGCGTGCGCCTGGGGCCGGTCGACTTCCCGCTTCTCTCCCGCGCCGCCGCGGAGCCGGTCGCGCGCCGCGTCCAGGTGCTGTTCCGTCCCGAGGACGTCGCGCTCGCCGGCGAGGCCGAGGAGATGGCGCTGCCCACCCTCGGCGTCGGCACGGTCGAGAGCTGCGCGTTCGCCGGCCCGGTCGAGCGCCTGCGCCTGCGGCTGCCGGCCTTCGTCGGCGTGCGTGCCATCGCCCCGGCGGCGCGCTTCGGCAGCGGCGACTTCGTGGTCGAGGCGTCGCGCTCGCCGCACGAGGCGCGGCGTCTGCCGCTGCAACCCGGCGAGCGGGTGCGCGTCGCAGTCAGGCGCCTGCACGCCCTGCTCCATCCCGGCCTGCGGTTCCTGCTGGTCGCCGACGAGGCGGCGCCGCCACCGGCGGCGA
>JBLMYC010000033.1:0-4290 GCA_050258075.1 Acidobacteriota bacterium | reverse complement strand
ACCAGGACGTCGCCGACCCGGCCCTCCGGCAGCGCCTCGCCGCTCGGCGCGGCGATCCGCACCTCGGTGTCCTCGACCGCGCGGCCGACGCAGACGACCTCGCCGGCGCCCGCCTCGGCGGGAGCGCGGCGCGTGCGCACGCCTTCGCCGCGCAGGTCGAAGGTCACCGCCAGGGTGCCCTCGGCGAGCCCGTAGCAGGGGCGCAGCGCGGCGCTCTCCAGGCCCTGCGGCGCGAAAGCGGCGAGGAAGTCGGCCATGCTCTCCGGACGGATCATCTCGGCGCCGATCATCGCGGCCCGGAAGTCGCGCAGGTCGAGCCCGGCGCGCTCCTCGGCACTGACCCGCTCGGTGCACAGCTGGTAGCCGAAGTTCGGCGCGGCGGTGATCGTGCGGCCGTGACCGCCGAGATGCCGCATCCACGCCGCCGGCCGGGCGAGGAAGGTGCGCGGCAGGAAGAGGCACAGGTCCCAGCCGGCGAAGATCGGCAGCAGGACGCAGCCCACCAGGCCCATGTCGTGGTACAGCGGCAGCCAGGAGACCATGGCGTCGGCCCAGCTGCTGGCCGGGCCGCCGCGCGGCGCGCCGATCGCGACGTCGCAGGCCCAGTTGTTGTGCAGCGCGTTGCGGTGGGTGACGACGACGCCGCGCGGGAAGCCGGTCGAGCCGCTGGTGAGCTGCAGGTAGGCGACGTCGTCGAGCTCCGCGGCGGGCTCCGGGGCTGCCGCCGACACCGTCGTCGCGGCGAGCTCCTCGGGCGTCGCGGCGAGCCCCGGCGCAAAGCGTGAGCCGTGGCGGCCGGCGTCGGCGAGGAAGCTCGCGCTGGCGACCAGCAGGCGGGCGCCGAGGCGCTCGATCAGGTGCTCGACCTTGTCGACCTGGGCCTCGGAGGCGCCGAGCGCGCCGCCCGGCGCGACCGCCACCGGCCAGGCGCCGAGGAGCAGCGCCCCGAACCAGGTCTCGAACCACTCCCAGGAGGTGGGCAGGCAGACCAGCACCGGGTCGCGCGGCCGCACGCCGCGCGCGTGCAATCGCGCCGCGCCGCGCCGGGCCGCGGCGAGCAGCTCGGGGTACGTGCGGCGCTCGGCCTTCTCGCCGCGGCGGTCGAACAGCGCGACGCCGCGGCGGGGAAAGCGCTCGGCGGCGCGGCGCAGCGCCGTGGAGAGCGTGCGCGGCTCGAACGGCAACGCGGCGGCCAAGCGGCTATTCCCGGGTCGCGGTCGCGGGGCTCGCCGCGGCGCGCTCGCCGCGCTCGATCGAGGTCCGCAGGCGCTCGCGGGCGTCGCGGCGCAGCTCCTCGTACAGGAACTCGCGATTGAGCCCCACCGCGCGCAGGTCGGCGTCGAGGTGGTCGAAGATCGGCGCGACGTGCGCCATGACCGTCTCGAGGCGCGCCTCGAGGCGCTCGGCGAGATCGCGCCCTGCGCGCTCGCCCTCACGGAAGAGCCCGCCGAAACGCTCCTCGAGATAGATGTGGTTGAACGCCAAGTGGCGCGCCTCGTCGGCGAGGATGCCGTCGGCGATCTGATTGAGCACCGGATCGAGGTCGAGGCGGCGAAACTCCTCCATCACCAGCTTGGCGAGCACCTCGCTCACCAGCGTGCCGGCCAGCCACACCGCCGGCTCGGTCGAGCCGATCTGGCTCTGGAAGAGGTAGCCATACGGGAACTTGCGGATCGACATCGGCTCGCGCCCCAGGCGCTCGTAGTAGCGCACGAAGAGCTCGGTGTGGCGCGCCTCGTCGACCACCCAGGTGCCGAGGTAGAACTGGCCCTCGACCTCCGAGTTGCTGCCCAGGATCGGGATCAGGGTGGCGACCGAGTACAGCGCCGACTGCTCACCGGTGATGACCGGCGTCAGCACCCGCGCCAGGTGGTCCTTGAAGCCGTCGCTGCGCGGTGTGCCGGGCGCCTTCCAGTCGAGGTCGGTCGCCGACCACTGCTGCTTCTGGGCCTTGTGCCAGAGGCTCATCTGGCGGGTGCGGGTGAGGCGGGGGAAGACGTTGTAGATCCGCATGTCGCTCGTGCCGGGGCGGGTCTGCCGCGCGATTCGTGGCCATCATTTTGGCCCGTTTCGGCGGCGTGAGTAAAGTGCGGCGCCTCGCTGCTCGAGGGCGCCGCCGATAGAGCGCCATCTGGCTCGTGCGGAGGCCCGGGACCTCAGAACAGTGACCGGCTGGTGACCTGGAACACCGGCGCAGGATGCTGACCA
The DNA here is from genome assembly GCA_050258075.1 of Acidobacteriota bacterium. GTDB lineage: Bacteria > Acidobacteriota > Thermoanaerobaculia > Multivoradales > JAGPDF01 > JBLMYC01. Next base: position 2,082 of record JBLMYC010000033.1, on the reverse strand, counting down.
GCGGGAAGAAGCTCAAGACGCACCCCAACTCCAATTCCGGATCTCCGGCATGTCCTCGCCGTGTTGGGCGATGTATCGTTTGTGCTCGATCAGCTTGTCGGCGAGCTCTCGCTTCAGCTGGACCCCCTTGGCGCCGGTTTGCGGCAGGCGGTCGACGGTGTCCATCGCCAGGTGGAAACGGTCGAGATCGTTCAGCACCGTCATGTCGAACGGCGTGGTGATGGTGCCCTCCTCCTTGTAGCCGCGGACGTGGATGTTGTCGTGGTTGGTGCGTCGGTAGGTCAGCCGGTGAATCAGCCACGGGTAGGCATGGAAGGCGAAGATGACCGGCTTGTCGCGGGTGAAGAGGGCGTCGAAAGCCATGTCAGAGAGTCCGTGCGGGTGCTCGCTCTGCGGCTGCAGCCGCATGAGGTCGACGATGTTGACCACTCGGATCTTCAGGTCGGGCAGATGCCGGCGCAGGATCGAGACGGCGGCGAGCGTCTCCAGCGTGGGCACGTCGCCGCAGCAGGCCATGACCACGTCGGGCGCCACGCCCTGGTCGTTGCTGGCCCACTGCCAGATGCCGATCCCGGCGGCGCAGTGCTCGACGGCAGCGTCCATCGCCAGCCATTGCGGGGCAGGGTGCTTGCCCGCGATGACGACGTTGACGTAATGCCGGCTGCGCAGGCAGTGGTCGACGACCGACAGCAGACAATTGGCGTCCGGCGGAAAGTAGGCGCGCACGACGCTGGCCTTCTTGTTCATGACGACATCGATGAACCCGGGATCCTGGTGGGTGAAGCCGTTGTGGTCCTGGCGCCAGACGTGCGACGCCAACAGGTAGTTCAACGACGCGATCTTCCGCCGCCACGGCAGGCGCGACGAGACCTCGAGCCACTTGGCATGCTGGTTGAACATCGAATCGACGATGTGGATGAACGCCTCGTAGCAATTGAAGAGCCCGTGCCGGCCGGTGAGCAGGTAGCCTTCGAGCCAGCCCTCGCATTGGTGCTCGCTGAGCATCGAGTCCAGGACGCGTCCCGCGGGCGCGAGAAACTCGTCGTTCGGCAGGACCGCGGCGTCCCATTGGCGGTTGGTCGCTGCGAAGAGGGCTCCCAAGCCGTTGGACAGGGTCTCGTCGGGAGCGAAGACGCGGAAGTTCCGCTCCTTCTGGTTCAGCTTCGCCACGTCGCGCAGGAAAGGCGCCAGCCCCCGGGTGTCGCCGATGCCGCTCGCCCCCGGCAAGGGTACGTCGGTCGCGTAGTCGCGGAAATCCGGCATCCGCAGATCGCGCAGCAACAGGCCGCCGTTGGCGTGGGGATTCGCGCCCATGCGCCGCTCGCCCTTGGGCGCCAGCTCGGCGAGCTCCGGCCGCAGGCGGCCCCGCTCGTCGAACAGCTCCTCGGGCCGGTAGCTCCGCAGCCAGTCCTCCAGCAGCTTGAGATGCTCGGGATGGGTGGCCGGGTCGGAAAGCGGCACCTGGTGGGCGCGGAAGGTGCCTTCGATCTGCACGCCATCGACCCATTTCGGCCCCGTCCAGCCCTTGGGCGACGCGAGAACGATCATCGGCCAGCGCGGCCGAGCGAGGTCGCCCTGGACGCGGGCTGCTCGCTGGATGCTCCTGATCTGCTCCACGACCGTGTCGAGCGCCGTGGCCATGGCCTCGTGCATCAGCGCGGGCTCGTGGCCCTCGACGAAGTAGGGCGTCCACCCGTAGCCGCGCAGCAGTTGCTCCAATTCCTCGCGGCTGATCCGCGCCAGGACGGTCGGGTTGGAGATCTTGTAGCCGTTGAGGTGGAGGATCGGCAGCACCGCTCCGTCGGTCGTCGGATCGAGGAACTTGTTCGAGTGCCATGCGGTGGCGAGCGGCCCGGTCTCCGCCTCGCCATCGCCGACCACGCAGGCAACGATCAGGTCGGGATTGTCGAAGACCGCTCCGAACGAGTGGCTGAGCGAATAGCCGAGCTCGCCGCCCTCGTGGATCGAGCCCGGGCACTCCGGCGACGCGTGGCTGGGGATGCCGCCGGGAAACGAAAACTGGAGGAAGAGCTTGCGTAGCCCGGCTTCGTCCCGGCTGACGTCGGGATAGATCTCGCTGTA
>JBLMYC010000032.1:0-30955 GCA_050258075.1 Acidobacteriota bacterium | reverse complement strand
GCGATCGCGCTCTCGCCGCCGGTCGGCGGATACCAGGCGGGATCGGCCGTCCAGGCGACGTGGTCGTCGTGGAAGCGCTGGTCGACGGCGGCGACCGAGAGGCCCTCCCAGTCGCCGTACGCGATCTCGCGCAGGCCGTCGCGCACTTCGGGCTCGAGCCCGAGCGCCGCGCACAGCGGCCGCGCGGTCGCCAGCGTGCGGCGCAGCGGGCTGGCGTAGATCGCCGCCCAGCGCGTCGCGCGGTAGGCGGCGGCGAAGGCTTCGGCCATGGCGCGGCCGTCCGGCGTCAGCTCGGGGTCGAGGCCCGAGCCGCAGAACACGTTGTCGCGGCTCTGCGGCGTCTGGCCGTGACGGAGGAAGTACAGGGTGAGCGCCATGGCGTAGCGCGACTTTCTCACAATCCGGCACGCGGCCGGCTCACGGCTCGGCCTGCCCAGGCTCGCGCGCGGCGGCCTTCGCCGCCAGGGTCAGGAGATCGCGCCCCGACACCAGCGTGGCGTGGCCGTGCTCGATCAGGAACTCGAGGTCGATCTCGGCGCGCCGCGCGAGGCGCGGCTTGCGCCCGACCAACCGCGGCAGGTCCGCGGGCCGGTAGCCCCAGATCTCGATCGTCTGCAGGACCGGCTGGGCGGCGCGGCGCAGACCGGTGCGCAGCAAGGCGTGCGGCGTCGAGCGCAGCACGGCGGGCGAGCCGAGCAGGATCAGGGCGCCACCCCGATCGGTCAGGCTGCCGCGCAGCTCGTCCTCCGCGTACGCTTGGTCGGCGAGCGCCACGCGCTCCTCGAAGGCGCGCTGGAAGTCGTGCGCGCCGGGCCGCGTCTCGCGGCGCCGCCAGAACTCGGCGATGAAGGCCTGCGCTGCCGCGGGGTCGGCGGGACGCGAGCAGCGACGCCGCTCGGCGGGCAGGAGCAGCCAGCGCTCCGGCCCGCGGGCCCAGGTCGCGAGCTCGCCGGAAAGCGGCGGCCGGCGCGCGGCGCAGCCGTCGAGACCAGCGAGCAGGAGCGGCGCCCAGAGCAGGAGCGCCGCCGCCGCGTGGGTCGGCCCCAAGCGCCATCGCGCCGCTCGTCGTCGCTCCACGGCCGAGCCTCGCCGCTGACTGCTGCCTCAGTTGATGTTGCCGCCCTGCGGCTCCGGCGCCTCCGCGATCACGCCGAAGGTCTCTTCGTAGCGCTGCAGGTTGGTCTGCAGCGCCTGGATGATGCGCTTCATGTGCCCCGGGCTGGTGACGATGCGCGCCGTGACCACGCCCTGCGGCGGCAACAGGTTGATGAAGTCGAGGATGAACTCCTCGCGCGAATGGGTGATGCGCAGCAGGTTCGAGTAGCGCCCGCGCAGCTCCTCATCGGAGATCTTGACGTCGAATCCCTCGCCGGCCTCGGCCATCGGGCCCTCCCCCGAGAATGAATGTCAACGCTTCGATCCTACACCGTCGATTCCGCGCTCACTCGCGGGGCGGCTCCCAGTCAAGCGCGCCCGAGAACTCCCAGCGGTGCTCGGGGGAATACGTTCCGACTCCCGGGCGCGGCTCGGTGACGGTCAGCGCGAGCAGCCGGCGGCGGTAGTCGTACGGCGCGCCGTTGCGCGCGTGCACCGCGACGTCGAGCTGGTACTCGCCGGCCGCCAGGCGCAGGGCCGGGCACACGACGCGCACCGTCGCCTCGCCGGCGAAGCGGCGCGGCGCGAAGCCGGCGAGGTCGGTGTTGGTTCCCCAGACCATCTCCCCGCGCGGAGTGGCGATCGCGACGCCGAACACGAAGTCGTCGAGCTCGCGCGGCGCCCGCGCCGTGATCTCGATCGCCGCCGCCTCGCCGCTCTGCAGGTGATAGCGCTCGGCGCCGGTTCCGTCGAGCAGGCGCACGCGCAGGATCTCGGCTTCGCCCGAGCCCCAGCGCAGCGCCTCGCTCGGCCCGGCTTCGCCCGCGCTCCCCGCCTGCCTGGCGGCCTGGTGCTCGCGTCCCTCCTCCTCGGCGACCGCCAGCCGGTAGGCATCGATCACCCGCCGCGGCGGGCCCTGCAGGCGCGGCGTGCCGCGCTCCAACCACAGCACCCGGTCGCACAGTCCCTCGACCAGTGGCAGCGAGTGGCTGACGAACAAGAGCGTGCCGCCGCGGCCGAGGTGCTCCTCGATGCGGCGCAGGCACTTGTGGGCGAAGGCCTCGTCGCCGACCGCCAGCACCTCGTCGACCAGCAGGACGTCGGGGTCGGTGTGCACCGCCACCGCGAAGCCGAGGCGCACGTACATCCCGGACGAGTAGTTCTTGACCGGCTCGTCGATGAAGTCGCCGAGCCCGGCGAAGTCGACGATCGAGTCGAAGCGACGCTCGACCTCGGCGCGCTCGAGGCCCAGGACCGCGGCGTTGATGAACACGTTCTCGCGCCCCGAGATCTCGGGATGGAAGCCGGCCCCGAGCTCGATCAGCGCCGACACCCGGCCGGCAACCGCGACCCGACCGCTGGTCGGCTTGAGGATGCCGGCCACCACCTTGAGCAGGGTGGACTTGCCCGAGCCGTTGCCGCCGATCAGCCCGAAGGCCTCGCCGCGCCCGACCTCGAACGACACGCCGTCGAGCGCGGTGATCGTCTCGCCGGGCTCCAGGTCGCGCACCAGGCTGCGATCGAGCAGCGCGCTCTTCAGGGTGCGCAGCTGGTATCCGGGGACGGCGCGGCGGTAGCGCTTGGCGAGGTTCTCGACGACGATCGCCGCCGGCGTCCCGGTCGCCGCGCTCACACCGCCTCCACCAGGGTGTCGGAGAGCCGCGCGAAGAGGCTCGCCCCGATCACCCAGCCGAGCGCCGCGCCGAGCGCCATCTGCAGCCACAGGGTCGCATCGGGCACGACGTGGAAGAACAGCAGCTGCTGATAGGCGAGGGTGAAGGGGGTGAACGGGTTCAGGCGCACCACCCACCACAGCGGCCGGAAGGTGACGGCCGCGAGCGGGTAGATGATCGGCGTCATGAAGAACAGCAGGGTCAAGAGGTTGGTCAGGATGTCCTTGACGTCCTTGAAGTGGACGTTGAGCGCCGCGAGACCCAGCGCCAGACCGCCGACCAGCGGCAGCTCGAGCACGACGACCAGCGGCAGGAGCAGCGCCGACCAGCCGCCGACCGGGTGGCCGAGCGCGCGTCCGACGACGAGCGCCACCGCCAGGACCGGCAGTGCGAGCAGGAAGTGCACCAGGTTCGAGAACACCGCCACGATCGGCAGCAGCGCGGCCGGGAAGACCGCCTTGCGGATCAGCCCGGCGTTGGCGACCAGCGACAGGGCGCCCTCGAGCAGCGAGGTCGACAGCCAGATCCACGGGAAGAGACCGGTGATCAGGAACAGCGCGTAGGGATCGGTGCCGGCCGCCTGGCGGGGCACGAATACGAAGCCGAACACGAAGGAATAGACGGCCGCGAGCAGCGTCGGGTTGACCAGCGACCAGAAGAACCCGAGCACCGAGCCGCGGTAGCGCGCCTTGAGCTCGCGCCCGACGAGGGTCAGGAGCAAACCGCGGAAACGCAGGATCTCGCGGGCGATCGAGAGCATGCCGCCGGGCGCCGAGCGGGCCTTCAGCCCGCCAGGTGCATTCCGAAATTCTCGCGGATCTGCCGGCGCAAGGCCGCCAGCCGCGCCGACTGCTCCGCACCCTTGCGCGCCTCGCGGATGATCACGTGCGGCAGGTCCGGCTGGTCCTGGTAGGTCTCGTGGCGCTCGAGACCGCGGAACTCCGCGCGCTCGCTCTCGCCGTAGCGGCAGGCGCGGATCTCGACGAAGCCGCAGGCGGCGAGCGCCTCGTCGAGCATCTCCGGGTTCCACAGGAACTGATGCCCCCAGCCGCGAAAAGCGCGGTTGCTGACCAGTGCCATCAGGCGCTTGTCCGCCGGCTCGGCGGTGCGCCGGTAGTGCGTCTCCCACACCCAGTCGAGGTTGGGAGTCGAGAGGCGCAGCCAGCCGTCGGCGCGGAGCACCCGGTGCACCTCGAGCAGGAAGCCGATCGCATGGTCGATCGTCAGGTGCTCGAGGAAGTGCTCCGCGAACACCGCCTGGACGTCCTGGAAGTTGAGCCCGCGGGTCACGTCGGCCACCACATCGACGCCGGGCAGCGCCTGGAGGTCGATGTTCACCCAGCCCTCCAGCCGCTTGTCGCCGCTGCCAATGTGCAGGCGCAGCGGGCCCGCCGCTCCTCGGGGAGACGGCGCCGGCGGCGAGGCGGACGTTGGACGAGGCGTATCGGGCATCGAAAGGATCTCCGTCGAGGGCGTTTCAGCGCGACCTAAGCCTCGCGACTACATCAATTGGCGCGCCACCCGTCAAGCGCGGCGCGGGCCCACCGCGGCCCGAAAGGCTAGAATGGCGACGTGGCCGAAACCCGCAAGCTCACCCTGCGCTGCCCGGACTGCGGCTCCGAGCTGACCATCGACGCCTCGACCGGCGAGATCCTGTTCCACAAGAAGGCAAAGTCCCCGCCCGCCGAGGGCAAGGACTTCGACGCCCTGCTCGAGGGCCTGAAGCACGAACGCTCGCGGGCCGACGAGATCTTCGAGCGCGAGAAGGCGGCGCTCAAGGACCGCGACCGGCTGCTCGATGAGAAATTCCGCGAGGCGATGAAGCGCGCCGAGGAAGAGCCCGAGGCGGGCCCGCCGAAGCGGCCGTTCGATCTCGACTGAGCTGCGGCTCCCGCCTACATCTCCGCCTGATACTTGCGGAACGCGGCGGTCGCCAGCCCCCCGCACACGACGAAGAAGCCGGCGAGCAGCGCGAAGTCGAGCAGCACGACGCCGAGCTCCTGGCCCTCGAAGCCGCTGCGCGCCACGACCACCGCCCAGTTCACCGGATTGAAGCTCGACGCCGCGGCGATCCAGCCCGGCATCAGCCCCTTCGACATCAGCATGGTCGAGAGATACACCATCGGCAGGATGGTGAAGTTCATCGCCGCGATGACCAGCTCCTGGCGCCGCGCGAGCAGCGCCAGGCCGTTCGAGAAGGCCGCGAAGGAACCGCCCAGCAGGCCCGCCGCGACGCACACCAGAGCGATGCCGACCAGGCCGCCGTGCGGGCGGGCACCGCGCAGGATGGCGACCACCAGGATCAGCAGCGCCTGCACGACGACCTGTGCCGCGCCGTGCAGCACCCGGCCGGCGATGATCGCGCTGCGCGAGACCGGAGTCGCCAGCATGCGGTCGAGGACGCCGCGATCGATGTCGCCGAGCAGCCCCATGCCGGAATACGCGGCGCCGAACAGCGCGGTCATGATCGCGATGCCGGGAGCCAGGAACTGGATGTACGAGCCGCCCTCGAAGCCGGGGATCTTCGCCACCGACCTGAAGAGCTGCGAGAACAGCAGCACCCACAGGATGGGCTGGATGATCGACATCACCAGATAGACCGGCATGCGCAACGTCTGCTGGACGAGGCGCAGGAACAGGTGCCAGGTGTCGCGGACGAAGTTCATGGCCGTGGGCGCGGCTTCTCGGCCGCGTCGCCCTCGCTGAACGTGTGACCGGTGGCGTGCAGGTATACGTCGTCGAGCGACGGCCGGCTGGCCGCCACCTGCTCGGTCGTGAAGCCAGCGCGCTCGAGCGCCCCGACGACGATCGGAATGGCCCGCCCGCCGTGGGCCACCCGCGCGAAGAGCACCGCGCCGTCGCGCAGCACCGACGCCACGCCCTCGGTCGCGCGCAGCAGCGGCTCGGCGGCCGCCGCCCGTTCGGCGTCGCCGAGATCGAGACGCAGCCGGTCGCCCTCGAGGGCGCCCTTGAGCGCATCGGGGGTGCCGGCGGCGACGATCTGGCCGCGGTCGATGATCGCCAGGCGCTGGGCGAGCTGGTCGGCCTCCTCGAGATAGTGCGTGGTCATCAGGATGGTCAGCCCCTCGCCCGCCAGGCGCCTCACCTCGCCCCACAGGTTGGCGCGGCTCTCCGGGTCGAGGCCGGTCGTCGGCTCGTCGAGGAACAGCACGGCCGGGCGGTGCACCAGGCCCATCGCCACGTCGAGCCGCCGCTTCATGCCGCCCGAGTACGTGCGCACCATGCGGTCGCCGGCCGCGGCGAGCTCGAACAGCTCGAGCAGCTGGGCGGCGCGCGAGCCGAGCTCGGGACCCGCCATGCCGTGCAGCCGGCCCTGGAGCAGCAGGTTCTCGCGCCCGCTGGCGTTGACGTCGACGCCCGAGCTCTGGCCGACGCAGCCGATCCGCCGTCGCACCTCCCGCGGCTCGCGCACCACGTCGCAGCCGGCGACCTGTGCCCGGCCGGCGCTCGGCGTCGACAGGGTGGTGAGGATCTTCACCGTGGTCGACTTGCCGGCGCCGTTCGGACCGAGCAGTCCGAAGACCTCGCCCGCCTGGACGGTGAAGCTGACGCCGCGCAGCGCCTCGACGCCGCCGCGATACGTCTTGCGCAGATCTTCGACCGCGATCGCGTCCATACGGAGTGGCCGCGCCCTACAGCGGAAACTCGAGGTTGTAGGCGTAGGCGCCGCGCTCGACGACCAGGAGCAGGCCGCCGCGCTCGATGCCGCGCAGCACCTCGCGCCCGAGGTCCTCGGGCGAGGCGAGCTCCTGGCCGTTGGCGCCGAGCACCACGTCGCCGCGCCGCAGGCCCTTGTCCTCGGCCGGCGAGCCGCGCATCACCTGCTCGATCAGCAGACCGTCGCGGCCCGCCGTCACCTTGAGCCCGATCGAGCGCTCGAGGAAGGCGAGGCCCAGGCCGTGCGGCGGGCGCTCCGGGCGCAGATCGACGCGCAGAGCTCCGTCGCCAAGTCGCACCTGCAGGGTCACCGGGCTGCCGAGCGGCACCGAGTACAGCGCGGTCGTGACGTCCTCGCGGGTCGCGGCGGAGGCGCCGCCGACCCCGGTGATGATGTCGCCTTCCTTGAGGCCCGCCGCGGCGGCTGGCGATCCCGGATAGACCTTGCGCACCAGGACGCCGCGTGCCACGACCAGGTTGTAGCTGCGCGCCATGGCCGGATCGATCGTCATCAGCCGCAGGCCGGTCCACACCGGGCGCAGCGAGCCGTAGCGCAGGAGATCCCCGACCACCCGCTGGGCGCGGTCGGCGGGGATCGCGAAGCCGATGCCGCTCGCGCCGGAGACGATCGCGCTGTTGATGCCGATGACGTCTCCCGCCAGGTTGCACAGCGGCCCCCCGGAGTTGCCCGGATTGATCGAGGCATCGGTCTGCAGGAAGTCGGTGAACACCCGCTCGCCGCTCTCGGTCGGCACGGTGCGACCGCGCGCCGAGAGCACCCCGGCGGTCACCGTGTGCGAAAGGCCGAACGGATTGCCGATCGCCACCACGGTCTCGCCGATCATCAGATCGGAGCTCTTGCCGAGTGGGCGGGCGGGGAGCCCCTTGGCCTCCACCTTCAGCACCGCCAAGTCGGAGTCGCGGTCGGAGCCCAGCACCTTGGCCTCGAGCTCCCGGCCGTCGAGGGTCGTCACCACGATGCGCGAGGCGCCTTCGATCACGTGCGCGTTGGTGACCACGATGCCGCTCGGATCGATGATCAGCCCGGAGCCCAGCGACTGGGTGCGCCGGCGGCGGCCACCGAAGATGCCGCCGAAGAACGGATCCACCTCGCGCACGATCGACTCGGCCGAGATGTTGACCACCGCCGGCGACACCTTCTCGGCCACCTCGACGACCGGCGTGCGGCGCACCGGCTGGGCAGCGGAGGGACCGGGGAGGACGGCGAGAAGAGCGAGGCCGATAGCGGCCAGACGGTGCGCGTTCATCGCCGGCGAACGATACACCAGCGCCGGCGTTTCGCCCTCTGTTACACTGCGCCCCGCCATGCCCACAACGGTCCGCGGGCCGTCCGCTCCCTCGGTTGCCGCGCCCCGACCGAGCACCGACACGGTGCGCGCGTCGCCTTCTTCCGGCTCGCCGCCGGTCGCGCTGTGGCGAACCGTGCTCACCGTGGCGTGGCTCTCCGTCCTGCTCGGTTTCGCGATCGAGGCTCTGCTGCTCGGGCTGGCGGCCGCCACCGGCGGCCTCGCCAGTCCTCGGCCGTTCGTCGCTGACCTCATCTCGAAGGTGTCGTGGTCGGTCGTGGTCTGCGTCGGCATCTCGCTGGGCACGGCGGTCGGCCGGGCGCGGCCGACCGCGATGGGCGTTCTCGGCCTGCTCTCGGCGCCGGCCGGCTTCGCGATCGCCAAGACCGTGCAGAAAGGGGTGAGCGCCGCTCTCGGGCTCGCTGCCGCGGCGGGCGGGCCGTCGCCGTGGCTCGTCGCCGGGCTCAAGGCGCTGCAGTACGGCATCTTCGGCACCGTGACCGGGAAGCTCAGCAGCCGGCGGGCCGGCCTGCTCGCGTACGCGCTCACCGGGGCCGCCACCGGCGTCGTTCTCGGCGGCCTGCTGGTTGCGCTCCTGGCGCGCAGCGGCGGCGACAGCGCAGCAACGATCGTCGCCCGCGCCGTCGATGAGGTGGCCTTTCCGATCGGCTGCGCCCTGGTGCTGTACGTCGCCGAGAACCTGACCCCGGCACGCTAACATTCTTGCCGACCTAGCCCTCGAGCTCGAGGTAGACCGGCGCCGGACCGAGCTCGACCTCGCAACCAGAGAGCGACAGAGCGGCGCCGTCGCGGCCCGTCGCGCGCGTGACGGCGCCCGGCAGGCGCTGTCGGGTGCCTGGCACCCGGCTCCAGCCGACCATGAGCGGCCGTCCGGCCGCGCCACGGAAGCGGTAGAGCCAGGCGCCCGGCGCCGCCGGCAGCGGCCCCAGGAACGTCGCGCCGGCGAGCTGGCGCTCGAGCGTGGCCAGCGCTGCGAAAGCGGGGCGGCGGCGCAGGCCGGAGTCGGTCGGGTCGATCAGGCCGTAGCCCTTGGCGACGAGCTGCCACCAGTAGATCCGCTCGACGAGGCCGGTCGCGAAGGCCAGCAGGTAGTAGCGCACCAGGTGGCTCGCCTGGGTCTCCTCGTCGACCGCCACGGTGCGGCCGGCCGGCGAGTGCGGGCCCTCCCAGAGCGGCCAGTTGACCTCGCTCACCCAGACCCGGGAGGTGGGCCGCCGCGCCGACTCGGCGATCGCTCGCAGGAGCGCCACCTTGCCCACCGTGTCGAAGCCGAGCTGGGGATTCTCCGGCGCGCCGCGGCGGTCGACGTAAAGCAGCGCCGAGACCGCATCGAAGGCGAGGCCCGGCCGGCGCAGGCGCAAAGCGGACAGCGTCTGGTGGTACTCGAAATCGATCACCGCCGGACCGGCCGCTTGGAGGCCGCGGCGGTGCAGGATCTCGCACGCCGCCGCCGCCAGATCTCCCCACTCCTTGAGCGTCCAGATGCCCCACTTCGAGCGGTTGATCGCCTGGCCGACCTGGAACTCGCGACCGAACGGCGCGAAGCGCTCGGCCAGCTCCTCGACCTTGGCTCGCCAGTGCGCCGGGTCCCGCACCAGCGCGCGGTTCTGCGGCAGCGCGAAGACGAGCTCGACGCCCCGGCGATGGAGCTCGCGAGCCAGCGCCTCCTCGGCGCGGTGATCGTCCTCCCAGGGATGCAGACGCAGCAGAACGCGCCGCAGACCGAGCGCTTCGAGCTCGCCGAGCAGCCGCTCGGGCGCCGCCGGCCAGGGCCGCACGCCTACCCCGGCACGCGGCCAGGCGATGGGTTCGGAATAGAGCTCGCGGCGCAGGCGCCGGTAGCGACGCGCGACCTCGGGCAGCGCGACGAGGGCGAGCGCCGAGGCGGCGGCGTGTGCCGGCAGGTCGGCCAGGCGCAGCCGCGCGCGCGCCAGGCGGCTGGCATGCTGGTGGGGCTGATCGGAGAGCGCGTCCCAGACGATGCGGTCGCGGCCGCCGGCCCCGGCCTCGGGCGGTGGGATGTGGACGTGCGGGCGGCGCGGCCGCAGCCAGCCGAGGCCGCGCCCCAGCGCGCCGCGCAGCGCCGACTTCCAGCGATTCTTGAGCAGGAACGCGGCGTGGTAGAAGCGGTACACGCGCAGCGCCGCGCGGTGATTCTCCGGCGCCTCGGCAAAGTACGCGGCGAGAAAGACGCGCTGGTCCGCGCGCCGCAGGACCGGCAGGCGCGCGAGGTCGCGCAGCCGCTCGCTCGCGGTCGGGGGCCGTCCGATCCGCGCCCGGTTGAGGTCGACCAGGTCGAGCTCGAGGCCGCTCGCGGTCCGGCGCAGCAGCACGTTGCCGCCGGTGAAGTCACGGAACCAGACGTCGGCGCGATGCAGGCGCCGCGCCAGCTCGCCGAGCGCTGCGACGACCGCCTGCGGATCGAGCTCGGGATACTTCGCCGCCGCCTCGCCGGCGTTCAGCGCGCGCAGGAAGTAGCGCAGCTCGAGCGCGTCCTCCAGCGCCCGGCTGACGTAGAAGGAAGGGCCGTCGGCGCGCGCCGATTCGATCCACAGCAGCGGCGACGGAGTCCCGAGGCCGCGCTCGCGGAGCGCCCAGGCGTTGCGCCAGCTGCGCTCCGCCCGGCTGCCGCCGAGGGCGCGGCGCAGGCGGGCGCGCCAGCCCAGGTTGCGGAACTGCTTGACGACCGCCGGCAGCGGCGCGGCGCCGACGCGCAGGCGGACCTGGTACAGATAGTTGCGCCCCCAGTGCACGGTGCGCTCGGCCGCCGCCGGATCGACGATCCGCCGCACCTCCGCTTCGAGGGCGGGGCCGGCGAGCCCTGGAGCGAGCTCGCGGGCGACCTCGCCGCGCCAGTCGCCGAAGTCGAAAGCTTGACGTGACAAGCCGCTAGACCTCGAGGATGTCGAAGCTCTCGTGGTGCAGCTCGGCGTCCGAGCGCAGCAGGATGCCGTAGCCGAGCGTGCGCTCGAGCTCGTCGAGGATCGCGCGCTCCTCCTGCTGCAGGGCGCGCGCCACCTCCGGATGCACGCGCAGCAGCAGCTCGCGCTGATGCAGGCGCCCGCGCTGGCGCAGCACCGCGCGGCGCAGGTTCAGGCAGACGGTGGTGACCGAGCGGATGCGCCCGCTGCCGTGGCAGTACGGGCAGGGCTGGGTGAGCAGACGCTCGAGATTGGCATGGCTGCGCTTGCGGGTCAGCTCGACCAGCCCGAAGTCGGAGATGTTCAGCACCTTGTTCTTGGCGCGGTCCTTCTTGAGCTCGGTCTCGAGCGCCGCGAACACCTGCTGGCGGTGCTCAGGCTCGGCCATGTCGATGAAGTCGATGACGATGATGCCGCCCAGGTCGCGCAGCCGCACCTGGCGGACCACCTCCTGCACCGCCTCGAGGTTGGTGCGCAGCACGGTGTCCTCGAGGTTGTGCTGGCCGACGAAGCGGCCGGTGTTGACGTCGATCGCCACCAGCGCCTCGGTCGGGTTGACCACGATGTAACCGCCCGACTTCAGCCACACCTTGCTCTGCAGGGCGCTCTCGATCTCCTCCTCGATGCCGAAGCGGTCGAACAGCGAGGCCTCCTGGCGGTAGATCTTGACCTTGCCCACCAGGCTGGGCTGCACCTGGTCGAGGAACTCGACGATCCGCTCGTAGGTCTCCTCGCCGTCCACCCACAGCACACTGAAGGTCGGGTTGTACAGGTCGCGCACCACGCGCAGCGCCAGGTCGAGGTCCTGATGCAGGAGAGTGGGCGCCGCGGTCTTCGCGGCGCGCTGCTGCAGGCGCTCCCACGACCGCACCAGATAGGCGCGGTCGGCCTCGAACTCGTCGCGTCCCTTGCCCTCGCCGGCGGTGCGCACGATGGTGCCGTACGGCAGCGGCGCGAGCTCCTCGAGCACGCCGCGCAGGCGCTGGCGCTCGCTTTCCTCCTCGATGCGGCGCGACACCCCGACGTGGCGCACGGTCGGCAGCAGGACCAGGTAGCGACCGGGAAGGGTGATCTGGGTCGAGACCCGCGCTCCCTTGTTGGGCAGCGGGTCTTTCAGCACCTGCACCATCAGCTCCTGGCCGGCTTTCAGCAGGTCGTCGATCGACGGCTGGTGCTCGCTCGCGGGCGGCCCTTCCTCCTGCTCGCCGGTCTCCAGCTCCTCGAGCGCCGCCAGGTTCTCGGCGACGTCGCTGACGTACAGAAAGGCGTCGCGGCCCAGCCCGATGTCGACGAAGGCAGCCTGCATGCCGGGCAGGACTCGCGTCACCCGCCCTTTGTAGACGTTGCCGACCAGGCCGCGATGGCGCAGCCGCTCGACGAAGACCTCGACCAGGCGATCGTCCTCGAGCACCGCGATGCGGGTCTCGTGCGGGTCACTCTCGACGAGCATCTTGTTGGCCACGCCACCCCTCCCCCGGCTAGCGGTTCACGAATCGCCGGAAGTCCACGCCCAGAATGATCCCGGTCGCCACGAAGTTCAGCAACATGAACGAGCCGCCATACGACAGGAACGGCAACGGGATCCCCGTGATCGGCAACAATCCCACGACCATCGCCGTGTTGTACACCGCGTGGAAGGCAAACAGCGACAGCAAGCCCACGACCAGCAAGATGCCGCTGCGGTCCCGGGCGCGCATCGCCACCTGCGCGCCGCTCCAGAAGTACAGGCCGAACAGCCACAGGGTCACCGCCACGCCGACGAAGCCCCACTCCTCGGCGAGCGCGGCAAAGATGAAGTCGGTGTGGCGGGCCGGCAGGAAGCGCAGCTGACTCTGGGTGCCCTGCATGTAGCCCTTGCCGAAGAACTGTCCGGAGCCGACCGCGATCTTGCCTTGCTGCACCTGGTAACCCGCCCCCAGCCGGTCGCGATCCGGGTTGAGGAACGTCATCACGCGCTGGCGCTGGTACTCGTGCATGCCCCAGTTCCACAGCGCCCCGGCGCCGATGACCACGGTCAGGGCGGCGACGACCAGGATGCGCATGCGCACCCCGGCGACGACCAGCACCGCCGCCAGCAGGGGCAGGAAGGTCAGGGCGCCGCCCAGATCGGGCTCGACCACGACCAGCAGCATCGGGGCAGCGACGATCGCGCTCGCCACCAGCAGCTGGCGGCCGCTGAGGAAGCGCCGTCCCGCCGCACCGAGGTAGCGCGCCAGCATCAGCGCGGCCGCCAGCTTGGCCACCTCCGATGGCTGGCCGCCGAGCGAGGCGAGGCCGATCCAGCTGCGCGCTCCACCGGCGCGGTGGCCGAGCACCAGCACCAGCGTCAGGGCGACCAGGCTCAAGACATAGATCGGAATGGCGAGGCCGAGCACCACGTGGTAGTCGAGGCTGAACGCGATCAGCATCAGCAGCAGACCGATTCCCACCCACATCGCCTGGCGCGGCAGGAAGTCGATCTGCAGCTCCGAGCTGGCGCTGTGCACCATGGCGAGGCCGATCGCGCAGAGCAGCAGCGCGGCGGCGAGCATCCCCCAGCGGATGCCCGCCAGGTGGTGCAGGGACGGGCGGCTCTCAGGAAGGCTGCCGAGCGGCGAGAACGTTCCGGAAGTAGGTCTCATAGATCCGTTTGGCGATCGGCGCCGCGGCCGCCGAGCCCTTGCCGCCGTGCTCGACGAAGACGACCACCACCAGGCGGGGGTCGAAGGCCGGCGCGAAGGAGCCGAACCAGGCGTGGTCGCGCTGCTCGAAGGGCAGCGTCGAGCTGTCGGTCCAGGTGTGCTGGGCGATGACCTGCACGGTGGACGTCTTGCCGGCGATGTCGAGCCCGGCGATCTGCGCCGCCTGCCCGGTGCCGCCGTCGTTCACCACCGCCCACAGCCCCTGGCGCACCCGCGTCAGGGCGTCGTGGTCGATGGGCAGCGGCTGCGGCCCGGGAACCGGCGCATCCTTGACGATGTGCGGCGTCACCCGATAGCCGCCGTTGGCGATGACCGCCATCATCTCGGCCACCTGCAGCGGGGTCACCAGCAGCGGACCCTGGCCGATCGCCACCGAGATCGTCTCGCCCGCGTACCACGGGGTGCGGCGGGTCAGCAGGCTCCAGCGCGGGTCGGGGACGATGCCCGACTTCTCGCCGGCGAGGTCGATTCCGGTCGCATGGTCGAAGCCGAAGAGCCGCGCGTACTTGGCGATGCGCTCGATGCCGAGCTTCTGGCCGACGGTGTAGAAGTAGATGTCGCACGAGCCCTTCAGGGCCGCCAGCAGGTCGACCCGGCCGTGGCCTTCCTTCTTCCAGCAGCGGAACGGCCGGTTGTAGAAAGTCGTGACGCCACCGCAGAACACCGTGTCGCCGGGCTCCACCACGTGCTCGGAGAGCGCCGCAACGGCGATCACGGCCTTGAACACCGAGCCCGGTGAGTACGTGTTCTGCAAAGCGCGGTCGAGCAGCGGGTTGTTCGGCGCCTGCAGCAGGTCGCGCCACTGCTCGACCCCGAGATGGCGCACGAACTGGTTGGGGTTGAACGCCGGCGAGGAGACCAGGGCGAGGATCTCGCCGTTGCGCGGATCGAGCGCCACCACCGTGCCGACCTGGTCGGCCAGCGCCTCGCTCGCCGCCTGCTGCAGGTCGAGGTCGAGCGTCAGCTCGAGGTTCTGGCCCGCCTGGGCGGACTCGCCGCGCAGTTGCTCGAGCAAGCGGCCGCGGCTGTCGACCACGACCACCCGTTCACCGTGGTGGCCGCGCAGCTCCCGGTCGTAGCGCTGCTCGACGCCCTTCTTGCCCACCAGATCGCCGGGGCTGCGCCCCGCCTGCAGGTCGGAGAGCGACGGCTCGCCGAGGTAGCCCAGCACGTGCGCCGTCTGCAGCCCATGCCGGTACAGGCGCAGGTGCCCGACCTCGATCTCGAACTCGGGATGCTCGAGGCTCTGGGCGCTGAACCGCGCCACCTCGCCGAGCGTCAGGTTCTCGGCCAGCAGCACCGGCGCGAAGCTCGGCGTCGAGCGGTAGCGCTCGAGCTCCGAGCGCAGCTCCTCCGCCGGCCGCTCGAGCAGCGTCGCGGCGAAGCGCAGGCTGGCGTCGGCGCTGCGCATCCGGCTGCGATCGAGCAGCAGGTTGTAGCTCGGAACGTTCTCGACCAGCAGCCGGCCGTCGCGGTCGTAGATCAGGCCGCGCGGCGCGTTGAGCGGCAGCTTGCGCAGGCGGTTGTTCTCGGCCAGGGTCTCGTAATAGCTGCCCCGCACGACCTGCACCACCCAGAAGAAGGCGCCCTCGATCGCCAGCGCGACGAGCACCAGGCGAGCCAGCAGGCGCAGCCGGGCGACCAGATCCTCCTTGTGCTCGCCGACGCGCATGGCGGCCTAGCCGAAGTGCACCCGGGCGGTGCGATTGCGGCGCCAGCTCTCGTAGCGCTGGCGCCACTGTCGGCTGGCGACGAAGACGACGCCGCCGAGCAGGGCGGTGACCGCGATGCGCAGCGCCACCCAGCCGACCCGCGGCAGCTCAGGGTCGGGGAAGAGGACGAACGCGAGCAGGGCGAGCAGCGCCTGCTGCGTCGCCGCCGCCGCGACGAAGGCGAGGACCACGCCGCTCATCCGCTGGATCACCACCTTCTGGGCGAGCAGCGCGGTGGCGTAGGCGACGATCGTGTCGGCGACGCCGAACATGCCGTACAGAGTGCCACCCAGGGTATCCTGAAACAGGCCGACGACCGCCCCGGCGATGATCGCCGCGACCACGTCGCCGTCGAGCGCCTTGGTCACCAGGACGACTAGGAAGACGTCCACCGCCAGGGAGAAGTGCGGCACCAGGCGCATGCCTGCGAGGTGCGCCAGCAGGGCGACCAGCAAGCCGATCGCGAACCTAAGGACGCGCACCGGTGGCGGTCTCCTTCAGCGACTGCGGCAGCGACTGACTGTCGACGATGTAGACCTGCTCGAGCTTTCCGAAATCGACCGCCGGGGCGAGCGTGATCGCGTGGAAGAGCTCGCCGCCCGGCTGCACGGAGGTCACCGTGCCGATCGGGATGCCGCGCGGATAGATGCCGTCGATGCCGGCGGTGAGGACCCGATCGCCGACTCCGACCTCGGCCTGTTGGAGGACGTAGTCGAGCTCGAGGCCGCCATTGCCGTCACCGCGCACGATGCCCTGGCGATGGGAGGGCTCGAGATAGGCGCTGACCGAGGCGGTGCGGTCGATCACGATCTGCACCTTGGCGTAGGGGCCGGCGACCAGGATCACCCGCCCGACCAGCCCGGCCGGGGCCACCACCGCCTGGTTGATCGCCACCCGCGCGCTGCCGGTGCGCACCACCAGGGTGCGCAGCCAGGACGAGAAGTCGCCGTAGACGACGTCGGCGACCCGCAGGTCGGCGTGCGACTGGCGACCGTAGTCGAGCGCCGCGGCCAGGCGTCGGGCCTCGTCGTCGGACTCGCGCAGACGCATGACCTCGAGACGCAGGCGCTCGAGCTCGCTCTGCAGGTGGCGATTCTCCTCGACCAGCGCGGCGCGGCGCCGGAAGCTCTCGCGCACGCTCGAGGCGCCGTCGGCGCCCGAATCGACGGCCCGCGCCAGCGGTCCCAGAAAGCGCAGCCCGAGGCTCTCCGGAAAGCTGCTGCGTCGTTCGGGATCGGGAACCTGCAGGGAAAGGGCGAGCAGCTGGGCGCCGAGCACCGCCAGGAACAGCCATCGCGCCCGTCGCTCGTTCATGCCGGGGCCCGCTCTTGCACGCGACGCACGATCCAACCCTGGCCGGGCGCGGGGCCTGCCACCGTCAGCGGATCGACACCTTGCGCAACAAGTCCATGTCCTCGAGCAGGCGACCGGTGCCGAGCACGACCGACGCGAGCGGGTCCTCGGCGAGCACCACCGGCAAGCCGGTCTCGTGGCGCAGACGCTGGTCCAGATTGCGCAGCAGGGCGCCGCCGCCCGAGAGCACGATGCCCTTGTCCATGATGTCGGCCGAGAGCTCCGGAGGAGTGCGTTCGAGCGCCATGCGCACCGCCTCGACGATCGTCGACACCGGTTCGGCCAGGGCCTCGCGGATCTCCTCGTCGGAGATGACCAGCGTCTTGGGCACGCCCTCGACCAGGTCGCGGCCCTTGATCTCCATGCGCAGCTCTTCCTTGAGCGGGAAGGCCGAGCCGATCTCCATCTTGATCATCTCGGCGGTGCGCTCGCCGATCAGCAGGTTGTACTTGCGCTTCAGGTAGTTGATGATCGCTTCGTCCATC
This sequence comes from Acidobacteriota bacterium, assembly GCA_050258075.1. Classification (GTDB taxonomy): domain Bacteria; phylum Acidobacteriota; class Thermoanaerobaculia; order Multivoradales; family JAGPDF01; genus JBLMYC01. The sequence goes on along the minus strand of JBLMYC010000032.1, from coordinate 14,029 downwards.
TCGTTGCCCGCCACCCGCACCGAGCGCGAGTACACCGTGCCGGCGAGCGAGATGACCGCCACGTCGGTCGTGCCGCCCCCGATGTCGACGATCATGTTGCCCGAGGGCTCGGTGATCGGCAGCCCGGCGCCGATCGCCGCCATCATCGCCTGCTCGACGAGATAGACCTCGGTCGCGCCGGCGCGCATCGCCGAGTCCTTCACCGCGCGCTTCTCGACCTGGGTGATCTCCGACGGCACGCCGATGATGATCCGCGGGTGCACGTACATCTTGCGCCCGTGCGCCTTCTTGATGAAGTACTCGAGCATCCGCTCGGTGACCTCGAAGTCGGCGATCACCCCGTCCTTCATCGGCCGGATGGACTCGATGTTGCCGGGGGTGCGGCCCAGCATCTCCTTGGCTTCGCTGCCCACCGCCTCGATCTTGTTGGTCAGCTTGTTGATCACCACGACCGAGGGCTCGCGCACCACGATGCCCTTGTTGCGGGCGAACACCAGGGTGTTGGCGGTGCCCAGGTCGATCGCCAGGTCGTTGGAGAAGTAACGCAGCAATGCAAACGGCATCGTCCGTCCTGTTCTGTTTGCTCGGGAGAAGCTGTTGCCGTGACGTGCCGTCTACAGACTCTCGACGAACACGCGGTGACGCCGGACTGTCTCGTTGCCCTCAGCATCCCGCGCGCGCACTTCGACGAAGCTCCAACCCTCCTTGTTGATCTGCACCGTCTTGGTGAACGACCCGTCGGCCGCCACCGCTACCGCCTCTCCGTTGACCAGCACCGTCGAGCCCGGCCGGGTCCGTCCCGCGAGGATGAACAGGCTGCCGTAGGACTTGACGTTGTCGAGCTCGAGCGCCGGTGGCAGGTGGTCACCCGGCTGGAGCGCCGCCTCGTCCGGCTGCTCGACCGAGACGACGCGCAGCTCGCGCGGCGCGCTCCAGGCGCCCTGCGCTCCGTCCTTGCCGAGCGCCGCGACGCGCCACAGGAACGTCCCGTCGCCGCGCAGCGCGAGGGTAGCACGGGTCTTGGTGCGGTTGTCGACGTCGATGACGTTGTCGACGAACAGCCGGTTGCGCGAGATCTGCAGCGCGTAGCGCGTCGCTCCCGGCACCGCTTCCCAGGTGAGCGCCACCTGCTTGTCGCGCTCGACCGACAGCGACACCCCGTTGGCGGGCTCGAGCGGGGTGGGTGCGGTCGGCATCGTGCGGACGTCGGAGAGCACGGCACCGGTCTGCACCACTTGCTGGTTGGCGGCGATGGCGCGCTTCTGGCCGCCGCGCGTTTCCACCTCGACTCCGCCGCGGTAGGCGGCGAAGCGGCCGGCCCCGGAGTGGGTGTCGTAAGTGACCGTGGCTTCGGACTCTTCCTTGATCCGCGCTTCCGCGGTTGGAGTGGTGATCTTGCCCGGGCGCTCGGCGGTGTTCAGATTCACCCAGCCGTACTCCATGCGGATCGCCTGCTCGCCGGGCGCGCCTGAGCTGGTGCGGGTGCGGGTGACGACGAACAGGGTGTTGGGGCGCACCGTGTACAACGTCCCGTTGAGGAACATGATCTCGGCCGAGCCGGTCGCCGAGGTCTTGACGAAGTCCCCCGAGCGCAGCAGCAGCCGGCTGCGTGCCTCCTCCCAGTCGCCGCTCTCGCCGCGGCGGTACTCGACGCCGCCCTGCACCGAGATGAACTGCGCTTCGCCCGCGGTGCCCTTGTTCGCGAGCGCGTCGAGGACCCCCTGCAGGATGTCGCGGCTGCGCCGTCCGGAGTCGCGCGCCGGGCGGTAGTCGCCGCGCTCGTACGCGGTGCGCGCTTCCTGCAGGCTGTCCCAGCCGCGCCCGTATTCCTCGCGGTACGCGTCGAGGCCCGGCTCGCGCTGCAGGCGCTGCGCGAGCACCCGGGCTTCGTCGATCGCGCCCAGGGCGTCGCGCTCGACCGCCACGCCCGACCAGTAGCGGAAGCCGAAGTAGCCGACCGCCACCATGACGACGACGAGCAAGAGGTACAGCCACCCGCGCAGGGTGTCGACAGAAACGTGGTACCAGTCGCGGCGAGGGACGTTCTTTCCAGGCACCGGTTCGGTTCCAATCCGGATCCGTCAATATAACACAACCATCTGAAAGCAACGGGGTTTGGGGCGATCGCCGGGGCGGGTCTCGAGCGCGCCCGTGCCGCGACAAAATGCCCCACCTCAGCTTCGTCGCGTCGCCCGCGCGCCGGCGCAGCGGGGACGGCACATTTGCGATAGATTTCCGGTTTCCGCCCCTGGGCTTCGACCGGGGCGAAGACCAAGGGCGCCAAGCGGCTGTCCGTCGGCGAGGAGTGGGAGTCCCATGCTCAAGATCATTCGCGACAACCTGAAGTACCTCAGCTGGATCCTGTGGGCGACCATCGCCATCTTCGTGCTGTTCATCTTCGCCGACTTCGGCGGCGGCTTCATGGGCACCGGCGGCGCCAGCACCGCCGCCGCAACGGTCGGCGGCTCGCAGGTGTCGATGCACGAGTTCCTGCGCACCTACCGCCAGATGCAGGAGCAGTACCGCCAGGCCTACGGGGCGCAGTTCACCGCCGACGTCGAGAAGCAGCTGAAGCTGCCGCTGCAGGCGCTCGACAAGCTGGTCGCCCAGAAGGTGCTGCTCGAGGAGGCCAAGCACCTGGGCTTCGCGACCTCGGACCGCGAGCTGCGCCAGGCGATCCTCGACATGAAAGCCTTCAAGGAGCAGGATGGCAGCTTCATCGGCGAGCAGCAGTACGCCGCGGTGCTGCGCGCCAACGACCACACGCCGGAGAGCTTCGAGGCCCTGCTGCGCGAGGAGCTGACGGTCGGCAAGCTCACCTCCGCCCTGTCGCAGACGGTCACCGTCTCCGATCAGGAGGTCGAGAAGTCCTACCGCCAGCAGGCCGAGCGCGCCAAGATCCGCTACTTCGTCGTTCCCAGTGGTCGCTTCACGGCGACCGCGAGCCCGGCCGAGGTGGCGGCCTACTTCAACGCTCACAAGGAAGAATTCCGCCTGCCCGAGCAGCGCGTCGTCGACTACCTGCTGGTCGACAACGCCAAGCTCGCCGCCGGCCTGAACGTGAGCGAGGCCGACGCGCGCGCCTACTACGACCAGCACAAGGACGAGTTCAACCAGGAGGAGCAGGTGCACGCGCGCCACATCCTGATCCTGCCCAACGACAAGCGCACCGACGCGCAGGCCAAGGCGCTGCTCGAGCAGGCCAAGGCGAAGCTCGAGAAGGGCGCCGACTTCGCCGCCCTCGCCAAGGAGCTGTCGGAGGACCCGGGCAGCAAGGATCGCGGCGGCGACCTCGGCTACTTCGGACGCGGCCGCATGGTGAAGGAGTTCGAAGACGCGGCGTTCGCCGCCAAGCCCGGTGAGATCGTCGGACCGATCAAGAGCGAGTTCGGCTGGCACCTGATCAAGGTCGAGGATCATCGCCCGGGCGGCCTGCGGCCGTTCGAGGACGTCCGCCTGCAGATCGAGACCCGACTGCGCGGCGAGCGCGCGCAGACGGCGGCCGAGGCCAAGGCCGGCGAGCTCTCGACCGCGCTGGCCAAGCAGAGCACGGTGAATCTGGAAACTCTGCGGGCGCAGGCCGGCACCGCCGGCGGCTGCTGCGAGGTCGGCACCACGCCGCCGTTCGGGCAGAACGAGTTCGTGCCCGGCTTCGGGCGCGGCGGACCGTTCGCCGCCGCCGCCTTCGCCGGCGCGACCGGCAAGCCCTCGGCGCCGGTCAAGGTGGCCCGCGGCTACGCCATCCTGGTGGTGCGCGAGGTCAAGGCGCCCCGCCTGCCCGAGCTCGCCGAGGCCGAGGCGCGGGTGCGCCAGACGCTCGAGGCCCAGAAGCGTGAGGACCTGGCGATGGCCGAGGCGAGCCGCCTGAAGGCCGAGCTCGCCGCCGGCAAGCCGATGGACGAGGTGGCCAAGGGTGCCGGCGCCCAGGTGCAGGAGAGCCAGGAGTTCAACCGCATGGGCTACATCCCGGGGCTCGGCGCCAGCCCGCAGATCGCCGACGCGGCCTTCGCGCTCGAGCAGGGCCAGTTCGGCGGCCCAGTGAACACGCAGCAGGGCCCGGTCGTGTTCCAGGTCACCGAGCACAAGCGCTTCGATCCGGCCGACTTCGCCAAGCAGAAGGACCAGATCCGCTCGTCCCTCGAGCGCGACGCGGTCTCGAAGCTCCTCGCCTCGCTGATCGAGCAGAAGCGCCAGGAGCTCAAGGTCACTTACGACCGCCGGCTGCTGGAGCAGTACGGCATCCTCGACGAGAACGGCAAGCAGGGCTAGACGCCCGGCTCTCGTTCCTCCGGCGGCCCTCCCGCAAATCCAGGGAGGGCCGTTTGCTTTTCTAGGGAAGAGTCAGCGCGTACACCCCGCCGGCGGTCGCGGCGTAGAGCGTGTCGGGCGTCCCCCGGCGCAGCGCCAGGGAGGCCGCGCCCGCGGCGCGCAGGCCGGTCGACAGAGGTTGCCAGGTCGAGCCGGCGTCGCGACTGACGAAGACGCCGCTCGTGGCGGCAGCGTAGAGCACGTCCGAGTCGCGTGGGTCGAGGAGCAGGCCGGTGACGCGCGCCGCGCTGGCGTCGACGAGCGCCGTTTCCCAGGTCGCGCCGCCATCGAACGAGCGCGACACGCCTCCCGTGGCGCCGGTCACGTAGTCGAACCGTGAGTGCGCGATCCACAGCCGCTGCGGGTCGGCGGGGTCGACGACCACCGCCGTCGCGCGACCGGGCACGATCAGCGGGAGGTTGGTCCATGTCGCGCCGTTGTCCGTCGAGCGCAACACGATGTCGCCGGGGTGCCCGTAGATCTGGTAGGGCGCGTCGATGAAGAGGACGGGCGGCGTCCCCAGTGAAACGGCGAGCATCTGCGGCCGCGGGCGAGTGGCGTCGAACCGGGTCAGCAGCTGCCAGGAGTCGGCGCCGTCCGCGCTGTGCCAGACCGCGGTCGTGTCGAGCAGGAAGAGCCCCGAGCTCGAGGACGGATCCGGCACGAGGGCGAAGACCGGAGCGGCGCCGTTCTCGGTGCCCGGCGGGCCGGCGAACTCCCAGCTCGTGCCGCCGTCGTGGGTGCGGATGAGGCCCTGCGCCGCGCCGGCGTAGGCGATCAAGGGCGAGGTCGGATCGGCGACCAGCGCCGCGCCGACCTCCGCGCTCGTCGGCGTCCACGTCCCACCATCGTCCGGCGACACGAAGAGCGTCGCCGACGCCGCCCACAGCGCGTCACCGCCGCCGGGCGCCACGGTGTCGACCGCACGGGCGCGCAGGCCCTGCTTGAAAGTCACCCAGACGACGCCATTCTGGGAACGCGCCACTCCGTAGCCACCCCCTCCGGCGGTGAGCGTCCCGCTCCTCCGGTCCCCTGCCAGGCTCGTCACCCAGCCGTTGAAGACCCGGCGCCAGGTGCGGCCCGCGTCGCCGCTCAGCAGCAGGCCGGACGGCGTGCCGAGGTACAGGTGATCGCGCCGGGCCGGGTCACCGGCGACGAGCGCGAAGGCGCCGGGATGGCGGTCCGGCGTGCGATCCTGCCAGCCGAAGCCGCCATCGGTGGAGAGCAGCACCTGCGCCCGCTGCCCCGAGTCGTCGGGCGCGGCGAGGGCCCACAGTCGCCCGGCGCGCAGGGAATCGACCGCGATCCTGCTGACGTACTTCCCGGCAAGAGAGATCCGCCGCCAGGTGCGGCCGCCGTCGCGCGACCGATAGAGGCCGCTCGCGGTTCCCAGGTAGACGAGGTCGGCCCGGAAGGGATCCGGACGCAGATCGTTGAGCGGCACCCCGGCCGGCAGACCGGCGTTCTGCACCCGCCAGCTCCGCCCGCCGTCGGTCGAGCGCAGGACGTAGAAGCTGGCGAGGTTGGGGATCGGGAGGGGAAGCGGGCTGACCATCCCCAGGGCGAGCACGACCCCGCGCTGGCCGGCGATCGGACGCACCGCGTACGCGTAGATCCCGGCGGGCGCGCCCTCGGCGCTCGGCACCCAGGTCAGGCCACCGTCGACGCTGCGAAAGAGCCCGCCCGGGGTCGCCGCGAAACCGGTGGAAGGAGAGAGCGGGTGGAAGGCGAGGTCGAGCGCCGGCGCGGCGAGCCCCGCGCCGAACGGCTGCCAGCTGTGGCCGCTGTTGGCGCTGCGGAAGAGCCCGCCGAAGCTCCCGGCCAGGAGCACCCGGCCGTCGCGCGGGTCGACCGCCAGCGACGTGACGCTGCCGCCGTCGGGACCGAGCGACCTCCAGGTCTCGGCGGGCGCAGCTGCAGCGAACGTTGCGGCGAGAACGACGGCGAGCTGCCAGGCGGGGTGTCGGCGCATGGAGCCTCCTCGGATGTCTCTGTTCAGTGTACGGCCGCGGCGGGCGGCGCGTTGATCCCGCGAGCCGCCTTGCTACACTGCGCGCGGTGATCGGCTACCTGCAGGGCACGCTCCTCAAGAGCACGCCCGACCTCGTGCTGCTCGACGTGCACGGCGTCGGCTACGCGGTGCACATTCCGCTGTCGACCTTCTACGAGATCGAGAAGGCCGCGGCGGGCCCGGTGCGCCTCTTCATCCACACCCACGTGCGCGAGGACGAGATCGCGCTCTACGGGTTCTGGAGCGAGAGAGAGAAGCAGCTCTTCGAGAAGCTGATCGCGGTGACCGGCATCGGTCCGCGCCTGGCGCAGGTGGTGCTCTCGGGGATGCCGCCCAACGATCTGCTCGCCGCGCTCGCCCAGGGCGACGTCGCGCGGCTGACCTCGATCCCCGGGGTCGGCAAGAAGACCGCCGAGCGCATGGTGCTCGAGCTGCGCGAGCGGGTGCAGGAGCTGGCCCGCGAGCTGCCGGGCCGGCCGACCGCGACCGACGACGACGTCGTCGCGGCGCTCGTCAACCTCGGCTACCGGCAGGCCCAGGCCGAGCGCGCCGTCGCCCAGGCGCGCCAGGACGCCCCCGGCGCGGCGTTCCACGAGCTGCTGCGCTCGAGCCTCAAGCGGCTGTCGCGGGCGTGAGCCGGACGCCCGTTGAGGCTGTCGGAAATTTGGCTAGAATCCAGACAACCTAAAAGCCGGAGGGTTCTATGCTGACGCAGTCGACTCGTGGCACCTTGCTGGCGATTCTCGGCGTGACCGCGCTCCTCGTGGCACCGGCAACCGCCCAGCTCACTCAAGCACAGACCTCCTCACCCACCATCCGCGTGATGACCGCGGACGACTTCAACCATCCCTACTGCACCACGCACCTCGGCTCGTGCATCATCGTCGGCGCTGGAGGCAACGTCGGCAGCTATGGCGTGGGCAGCGGCCAGTCCTTCTCGTTCGTCCAGCCGAGTTCCTTCGTGATCCAGGGCAATACGTACAGCAACTGCGTGATCAAGGACCTGAACCCCTACGTGGTGCTCAGCCAGGGCTCGATCAATGACCTGGGAGGCATCGCGATCGAGCGTAACGGCAGCATGGCCTTCCTCTTCACCTCGACGCCGGGCTGCGGCTCGAACATGAATGCCATCTTCGACGACCAGTCGGGAAACAGCGCCAACACCTGCCCGGCGACCAACAATTTCGTCATGCGCTCGAGCGACGGCACTCTGTCGAGCTACAACAACCTCTCGTCCGCGGCGACCTGGTCGCTCGACATCAACAACAACGGCCCGTCGACCGGCTCGGTGACGGACTGGGGCTTCTCGATGGACGCGGTGTGCACGATCACGCCGAGCGGCGGCGGCACCTGCACGAACAGCTCGACCCAGGTCTGTCTCAACAACAGCCGCTTCAAGGTGACCATGGTCTACCAGGCGCCGAACCAGTCGCCGGGCAATGGCCACGCCAACGTGCTCACCTCGGACACCGGCTGGTTCTGGTTCTTCAACTCGGCCAATGTCGAGTCCATCATCAAGGTGATCAACGGCTGCGGCCTGAACAACCGCTACTGGGTGTTCGCCGCCGGTCTGACCAACGTCAAGGTCACGATCACCGTGACCGACACCGCGCACGGCACCACCTGGACGCGCGTCAACAACCAGGGCACGCCGTTCGCGCCGATTCAGGACACCAGCGCCTTCGCGACCTGCCCGTAGGCTTGGCGTCCACCCGGCCCCGCCCCGGGGGAACGGAGCTCCTCGTCCCCCCGGAGCGGTGCGCTGCGCTACGATCGGACGGCACGCCTCTCGATCGGAGGTCCGCCATGAAGCCCGCGCGCTGCCGCCTCTCCACCGCACTCCTGCTCGTCGCCGCCGCGCCGCTCGCCGCCGCGTCGCCATCGCCGGTCGTCGAGCTGAGCGTCGCGACCGCTCACTCCGCGGTCGACACCCTGACCTGCGCGACGCCGCGCTCCGGCAACGCCTGCTTCGTCACCCGGCGGGGCTCCGGCGGCCCGATCGCCGACAACTCCTCGACCTCCTACGCCTTCACGACCGCGGCGTATCCGACCGGCTACTCGGATTGCACGATCAACGACGTCAACGTCGCGGTCTACCTCCTGCACCAGTTCACCGGCGATCTCGGCATCGCGGTCGAGCGCAACGGCGACCCGAAGATCCTGTGGACCGGATTCGGCACCTGCACGGGGACGAACGTGAACGCCAACTTCGACGACCGCGCGGTCGCCGCCGCCAACACCTGCCCGGCGACCAGCTCGGCCTACTTCCTGCCGAACGATTCGCTGGCGAGCTGGAGCGGCCTGAGCCCGCTCGCGAGCTGGCAGCTCGACGTCGCCGACCACGCGGCGGGGAACACCGGCGCCTTGCAGGACTGGGGAATCGCCCTCGACGTCACCTGCACGATCGTTCCCTCGCCGAGCGGCTGCCAGCCGAGCACCAGCGCGGTCTGCCTGAACAACAGCCGCTTCAAGGTCTCGGTGACCTACCAGGTCCCCAACCAGGCGCAGAGCAACGCCTCGGCCAACACCCTGACCCCCGACACCGGCTGGTTCTGGTTCTTCAACCCGGCCAACGTCGAGACGATCGTCAAGGTGATCAACGGCTGCGGCACCAACAACCACTACTGGGTCTTCGCGAGCGGCCTGACCAACGTCAAGGTCGGGATCACCGTCGACGACACCAGGACCGGCTTCACCAAGACCTACACCAACCCGCAGGGCACGGCCTTCCGCCCGATCCAGGACACCGTCGCGTTCGCGACCTGCCCGTAGGAGCTCAGCGGCGAGCGCGCAGGGCGGCGAGGGCGCGCGCCACGCCCTCCGGCGTGTCCAGGCCCTGGGCCTGGAGGTAGGCGCGGACCTGCTCGGCGACCAGGCGGTTGCCTTCCTTGTTGTAGTGGATGCGCATCACCTTCTCCTCCGCCGGGCGGCTGCCGAGCGAGTCGAGCAGATCGATCACCCGGTAGCCGCGTGCCGCCAGCTCCTGGCGCAGCGGCGCGTAGAGGATCGGTCTTCCCTCGTGCCGGGCGCGCAGGTCGGGGCGGTCGGGGAAGAGGACGCAGATCGGCACCTCGCCGCGGGCGATCGCCTCGGCGACGAACGCGTCGAAGAGGGCGACGCTCACCTTGAACCCCTCGTTCGCCGGGTTGTAGACCCCGCCGACGACAAACGGCTGGTGAAAATACTGATTCCCGATCACCGTCACGAAGCGCACCGAGGGCAGGAAGTCGAACCGCGGCCGCGCCGAGTCGCGCTGGTAGAACCAGTCGTGCTCGCCGAGGCGCGGCAGCCACTCCTGCGGATGGTCGAGCACCTGGCGGTAATCGGCGAGCGCGGGTACCGGGTTTGGAACCAGCACCAGGTTGCCGCCGTCGAGCTCGAAGCGCGGCTTCGCGAACGGCATGCCGCTCCTGGGAAAGTAGAACGGCCGGAAGGTGTTCACCACCCGGCTGATGTTCTCCGACATGTAGCCGAGCAGGACGACTTGAGGATGGAAGCGCGCGCCTTCGCGCCGGTAGCGCAGCAGCGCCTGGTCGGGACCGAAGCCGGGGACGCCGTAGTTCAGCACCTCGAGCCGCGGGTCGAGCGCCTCGAGCCGCGCCTCCCAGGTCGAATCGTTGGGGACGTCGCTCGCGTGGGTGAAGGAGTCGCCGAAGGCGGCGAGGCGCACCACCCCTGCCGGGGGCTCCGGCGCGTACTCGCGGTCGGCGCGGATCCCCGCCGCGTTGGCGCGATAGAAGCTCTTGCTGGCGTTCGGCCGCACCGTCCACCCGAGCTCGCGGTCGTACACGATGTAGGTGTTGGGCTCGTCGAGATGAGCCTCGAGGATGCCTTCGCTCTTGTCCTCCAGGGCGGCGACCGTCGCTGGCCGGTACTCGAGGTTCTTGAAGCGCGCGAGCGCCCAGAGCCCCATCGCGCACGCCCCCTCGACGAGCAGCCAGAGGAGGGCGAGAAGCCCCAGCGTGAAGCCGACCTTGCGTCCGGTGGAAAGCTCGCTCATCGCGCCCGGATTGTATGTGACCGTCTGTCATCCTGAGCGCAGCGAAGGATCCCTCCACCACCCGCTCCAAGAACGGTCCCCGTCTGGATGCTTCGCTGCGCTCAGCATGACAAAGGGTGGGTGCCGTTGACCCCACGCGAGGGCGATCCCGGCGCGGGCTAGAATGCACGCGATGAGCGCCGACCGCGAGCTGCTTTCCGCCGTGCCGGCCCCGGAGGAGCTCGGGGTCGAGGCCACCCTGCGCCCGCGGGAGCTCACCGACTACATCGGCCAGGAGAAGGTGGTCGAGAACCTGCGGGTGTTCATCGACGCCGCCCGCCAGCGGCGCGAGGCGCTCGATCACGTGCTGCTGTTCGGGCCGCCGGGGCTCGGCAAGACGACCCTGGCGCACATCATCGCCCAGGAGATGGGAGTGGCGCTGCGCACCACCTCCGGCCCGGTGCTCGAGCGGGCCGGCGACCTGGCGGCGATCCTCACCAACCTCGAGCCCGGCGAGGTGCTGTTCATCGACGAGATCCATCGCCTCGGCCCGACGGTCGAGGAGATCCTCTACCCGGCGCTCGAGGACTTCCAGCTCGACCTGGTGCTCGGCCAGGGCCCGGCAGCGCGCACCGTACGCATCGACCTGCCGCGCTTCACCCTGGTCGGGGCCACCACCCGGGCCGGGCTGATCACCGCGCCGCTGCGCGCCCGCTTCGGCATCGTCCATCGCCTCGACTTCTACAAGCCGGCGCACCTCGCGACGATCGTCGAGCGCTCGGCGCGCCTGCTGTCGATCGCGATCGACGAGGAGGGCGCGCGGGAGATCGCGCAGCGCAGCCGCGGCACGCCGCGCATCGCCAACCGCCTGCTGCGCCGGGTGCGCGACTTCACCCAGGTCGGCGGCAGCGACCGCATCACCCGCGACGGCGCCCACCGCGCGCTCGCTCTGCTGGAGGTCGACGAGCACGGCTTCGACGAGGTCGACCGCAAGATTCTGTCGACCCTGATCGAGCTGTACGGAGGCGGCCCGGCCGGCATCCAGGCGCTGGCGGCAGCGGTGGGCGAGGACCGCGGCACCCTCGAGGACCTCTACGAGCCCTACCTCATCCAGGAAGGCTTCCTGCAGCGCACCCCGCGCGGCCGCGTCGCGACGCGGCGCGCTTACGAGCACCTCGGGCTGCGGCCGCCGCCGCACCGCGAGCCGACGCTCTTCGAGGGCCAGTAGAGTGGCCACCCTGCGCCAGCCGGTCACCGTCGTCGGCATCCCCATGGACCTCGGCCAGTCGCGCCGCGGCGTCGATATGGGCCCCAGCGCGCTGCGCTACGCCGGCCTCGACGAGCGCCTGCGCCGGCTGGGCTACCCGCTGCGCGACCTCGGCAACCTCGAGATCCCGGAGCGCTCGACCCTGCCGCCGGACGGCGGCATGGCCTTCCTGCCGGCGGTCGTCCATGCCTGCGAGCAGATGTACCAGACCGCGCGCGAGGCGGTCGCGGCGGGCGGGCTGCCGCTGTTCATCGGCGGCGACCACTCGATCAGCGCCGGCACGATCGGCGGCGCGACCCACGACGGCCCCTCCGGCGTGCTGTGGATCGACGCCCACGGCGACTTCAACACCCCCGCAACCTCACCCTCCGGCAACATCCACGGCATGCCGCTCGCCGCGCTGTGCGGCGAGGGCGCCCCGGAGCTCGTCCACCTCGGGCGGCGCGGCCCCAAGGTGCGGCCGCAGGACGTGGTGGCAATCGGTATCCGCGACCTCGACGACGCCGAGAAGGTGGCGCTGCGCGGCAGCGGCATCGCGGTCTACACCATGCACGACATCGACGCCCGCGGCATGGCGGCGGTCGCCCGCGAGGCGATCGAGCGGCTCGCGCACCTGCCGCGCCTCCACGTCAGCCTCGATATGGACTCGCTCGATCCGCGCGAGTGCCCGGGGGTCGGGACGCCGGTGCCCGGCGGCCTGACTTACCGCGAGGCCCACCTGCTGATGGAGATCCTGTCCCAGCACGCCACCGTCGGCTCGGTCGACGTGGTCGAGATCAACCCCATCCTCGACCACCGCAACCGCACCGCGCAGGTGGCGCTGGAGCTGGTCGCCTCGCTGCTCGGCAAGTCGATTCTCTAGGCCGCCCGCCCCGGCAGGTAGCCAGACGTTCGCTGCGGCGTCGATAAGATGGCCAGGCCGGCGTCGGTCGCCGGCCCAGCCCCCCGGAGGAAGCCGTGGAACGCCCGTCGCGCTCGCTCGACCCCATCTTCTCGCCACGCTCGGTCGCGGTCGTCGGCGCCTCGCGCCGGCGCGAATCGATCGGCTTCGCGCTGGTCCACAACCTGGTCTTGTCGGAGTTCCAGGGGGCGATCTTCCCGGTCAATCCGCAGGCCGAGGTCGTCCATTCCCTGAAGTGCTATCCGTCGATCGCCGCGATCCCCGATCCGGTCGACCTGGCGGTGATCGCGGTACCGCGCCCGGGCGTCCTCCCGGCGGTCGAGGAATGCCTGGCACGGGGCGTGGGCGGCCTGGTCGTCATCACCGCCGGCTTCTCCGAGACCGGCGAAGAAGGTCGCCGACTGGAGCAGGAGATCCGCGCCCGGGTGCGGGCGGCGGGGGTCCGCATGGTGGGCCCGAACTGCATGGGGGTGATCAACACCGATCCCCGGGTGAGCCTGAACGCGACCTTCGCACCGGTGCCGGCGCGGCGCGGCAGCCTCGGCTTCGTCAGCCAGTCCGGCGCGCTCGGGGTGGCGATCCTGAACGTCGCCTCCGATCTCGGCCTGGGCCTCACCCAGTTCGCTTCGATGGGCAACAAGGCCGACGTCTCGGGCAACGACCTGCTCGAGTACTGGGAGGACGATCCGGAGACCAAGGTCCTCTGCATGTATCTCGAGTCGTTCGGCAACCCGCGCCGCTTCACCGAGATCGCCAAGCGGGTGGGGCGCAAGAAGCCGATCCTGATCGTGAAGTCGGGGCGCACCGCCGAAGGGGCGCGCGCCGCCTCGAGCCACACCGGGGCGCTCGCCGGCGCCGACCTCACCGTCTCGGCGCTCCTCGACCAGTGCGGCGTGCTGCGCGCCAACACCATCGAGGAGCTGTTCGACATCGCCCGCGCCCTGGCGCGCTGCGAGCTGCCGGCCGGCGATCGGGTGGCGATCGTCACCAACGCCGGCGGCCCGGCGATCATGGCGACCGACGCCTGCGTCGGCCTGGGCCTGAAGATGGCCGAGCTCTCCGCAGCGACCCAGGCGGCGCTGCGCGCTGCGCTGCCGCCCGAGGCGAGCGCCGTCAACCCGGTCGACATGATCGCCTCGGCGACCGCCGAGACCTATGCGCGGACGGTGGCGACCGTGCTGCCCGACGACGGCGTCGACCTGGCGCTGGTGATCAACGTCACGCCGCTCCTCGGCAACCCCAGGGACGTCCTCGAGGCGGTGGCCGAGGTGGCCCGCGCGCAGAGAAAGCCGGTGCTGGCGGTGATGATGGCGACCGAGGACTTCTACGAGGACGTCAAGGGTCGCCAGGACCTGCCGCCGGTCTATCGCTTCCCCGAGTCCGCCGCCCGCGCCGGCCAGATGCTCGCCCGCTACGCTGCCTGGCGCCGGCGCCCGGTGGAGGCGAGCCCGCCGGAGTTCGCGGCCGACGACACCCAGGTCGCCGCGCTCCTCGCCCGGCGCGGCGCCGACGGCTATCTCGAGCCCGGCGATGCCTTCCGCGTCCTCGAGATCTACGGCATCC
>JBLMYC010000031.1:0-2705 GCA_050258075.1 Acidobacteriota bacterium | reverse complement strand
TCGAGCCCCTCGCCCTCGTCGATCCGGAACCAGCGGTCGGAACAGGCGACGTAGAGCTTGCCGTCGCTGACCCGCACGGTGCCCGGTGGCGCGGAGGCCGGCTCGCCGGGCTCGCCGGCGTGGATGACGACCTTCTGGCCATCGACCTCCACGAACGCCCCCGGCCACGGCGGCGCGACGGCGCGCACCAGGCAGTCGACCCGGTGGGCCGGCCAGGTCCAGTCGATACGCCCGTCCTCGGGCCGCCGCCGGCCGACGTAGTTGCCCTGCGTGATGTCCTGCGGGATGCGGGGCGCCGTTCCCTTCTCGACCTGCGGCAGCGCCGCGCGCAGCAGATCCGTCCCCGCCTCCTCGATCTTGTAGTAGAGGCTGAGCGCGGTCTCGCGCGGCGCGATCGCGATCCGGCGCTGGGCGACGATGTCACCGGCATCGGCGCGCTCGACCATGTGGTGCAGCGTCACCCCGGTCTCGCTCTCGCCGTTGACCAGCACCCAGTTGAGCGGCGCCCGACCGCGGTAGCGTGGCAGGAAGGACGGGTGCAGGTTGAGCGCCGCCCGCCGCGCCGCCTGCAGCACCCGGTCGGGCAGCAGGTCGCGGTAGAAGACGCTCAGCACCAGATCGGGCGCGGCGCGCTCGGCGAGCGCCGCGATCTCGTCCTTGGAGAGGTCGTCCGAGTAGACGACCGGGAAGCCCGCCCGATGCGCCGCCTCGGCCGGCGTCTTGTACCAGCGGTTCTCGTGCGGATCGTCGCGGTGGGTGAGGACCGCGACCACGTCGTCGCCGCGCTCCTCGAGCACCTGGACGGCGCGGTGGCCGGCCTGGCTGTAGCCGAAGAAGAGGACCCTCACTTGCCCGCCGTCCGCTCGGGTAGCTCGACGTTGATCGTCTCGGCGACCACGCTGCGCGGGCGGCGACGGACCTCGACGTAGATCCGGCCCACGTACTCGCCGAGGATGCCGAGCGCCAGGAAGTTGCCGCCGATCAGCAGGAAGAGGACCGCGAACAGGGTGAACAGGCCCTCGGCCTCGGGCCCGTGCAGGATCCGGCGGACGCCGAGGTAGAGGCCGAAGGCGATCGACACCAGCGAGACGATCGAGCCGGTCACGGTCGCCGCACGCAGCGGCCCGGAGGTGAAGCCGGTGACCAGGTCGGCCTGCAGCTTGAGCAGCTTCCACAGCGAGTACTTCGACTCGCCGGCGGTGCGCTCGGCGTGCCCGACCGGCACCTCGGCGATGCGCCGCGCGAACTGGCAGGCGAGAGCCGGGATGAACGTGGCGCGCTCGTCGCACAGCAGCATCGAGTCGACGACCGGCCGCGAGTAGGCGCGCAGCATGCAGCCGTAGTCGCGAAACTCGACGCCCTTGAGCACCCGCCGCATGTAGAGGTTGGTGATCCGCGAGGCGAGGCGGCGAAACGCCGTGTCCTGCCGGTTGGCGCGCCAGCCGCCGACCACGTCGAATCCCTCCTCGGCCTTGGCGAGCAGCTTCGGGATGTCCTCCGGCGGGTTCTGCAGGTCGGCGTCGAGCGTCACCATGGTGCGACCGCGGGCCGCGTCGAGGCCGGCGAACACCGCGGCGTGCTGGCCGTAGTTGCGGTTGAACGACAGCACCTTCACCCGGCGGTCCTTGGCTGCCAGCTCGCGCAGGATCTGGAGCGAGCGATCGGCGCTGCCGTCGTCGACGAAGATCGCTTCGACGCCGCCGGCGATCCCGTCCATGACCGGCCGCAGGCGGTCGTACAACGGCTGGAGGTTCGCCTCCTCGTTGTAGACCGGCACGATGATCGAGGCGCGCGGCGCGTCGACCGAGCCGCGCGAGACCACGGTCGCGGGCGTCGTCATGGTCTCAGCCTCCGAGCGCCCGCCGCACGCCGTCGACGACGTCGGCGACGTCCTCCTCGGTCATGGTCGGGAAGAGCGGCAGCGAGACGATGCGCGAGCAGACGTCCTCGGCGACTGGGAACATCCCCGGCCGGGTGCCCAGGCGCTCGCGGTAGTAGGCGTGAAGATGGACGGCTTCGAAGTGCAGGCCGGTGCCGATGCCGAGGTCCTTCAGCCGGCCCATGAAGTCGGCACGGTTGGGCGGCAGCACGGTGAACAGGTGCCACGGGTGCACGTGGTCGAACGGCGGATCGCCCTGCATGCCGAGCCCGGCAAGGCCCTGGAGCTCGCGGCGGTAGCGCAGTGCGATCTCGGTGCGGCGCCGGTTGGCGGCCGGCAGCTTGTGGAGCTGATGGACGCCGATCGCCGACAGGATGTCGGGCAGGTTGTACTTGAAGCCGGGCAGCACTACGTCGTACGTGGCCGGCGCCTTCTCGCTCGCCGAGTACGCCTTCCAGGCGTCACGGCGCACGCCATGGAATTTCCACAGCTTCATGCGGTCGGCGAGCTCGTCGTCGTCGGTGGTGACCAGACCGCCCTCGCCGGTCGTCATGTTCTTGATCGGATGGAACGAGAACATGGCGGCGACGGTGCCGCGCGCCGTGGTCGCGCCGATCGGATCGCCCTTGTAGAAGGCGCCGGCGGCGTGCGCCGCATCCTCGACGATGCCGACGTCGGGGCGTCCCGCCTGGGTCAGCGCGGCGCGGATGCCGTCGAGATCGGCCGGCAGGCCGGCGAAGTGGACCGGAATGACCAGGCGGGTGCGCGGCGTCAGCGCCGCGGCGACCGCCTGCGGGTCGAGGTTGAAGGTGACGGGATCGATGTC
>JBLMYC010000030.1:0-28181 GCA_050258075.1 Acidobacteriota bacterium | reverse complement strand
GCGAGGCGCGCTACCGGCCGATTGGCAGCTACTCGCTCGGCATGCGCCAGCAGGCAAAGCTGGCGCAGGCGATCGTCCACGCCCCGAAGCTGCTGCTGCTCGACGAGCCGACCAACGGGCTAGATCCACCAGCGCGGCGGCGCATGCTGCGCCTGGTGCGCGACATCGTCGAGAAGGGCGAGACGCGGGTGATCCTGTCCTCGCACCTGCTCCGCGACGTCGAGGAGTGCTGCGACGAGGTGCTGGTGCTCAAGGAAGGGCGGATCGCGGTGCACTGCGATCTCGCGGAGGAGCGCCGCTTGAACCGCCGTTTCCTCGAGGTCGAGGCGGAGGGCGACGCCGAAGCGTTGGCGGCGGCGGCGACCGCTCTGGGCTGCGAGTGCGCGCTGGTGGGACGCCGCCTGAAGCTCGTCCTGCCCGACGGCGTCGCGGTGCGCGACGTGTACCAGGCGGCGGCGCGCGTCGAGGTCGAGCTGCGCCGCCTGGCGTTTCGCCGCGACTCGCTCGAGGACATCTTCCTCAAGGCGATGGAGATTCCCGATGGCGGTGTATGAGCACGGCCACCGCCCGTACGCCGGGCCGCTGCGCCCCGCGCGCTGGCGTTTCCTGGTGCTGACCCGCTTCGGCTTCGCCGAGGCGCTGCGCTCGCGGCTGCTGCTGCTGCTCTTCGGCGTCGGCTGCCTGGCGCCGCTCGTCTGGGCGACGGTCGTCTACCTGCGCTACAACGTGACCGCGCTGCAGGCGCTGGCGATCGATCCGCGCAAGCTCGCACCGATCGACGCCAGCTTCTTCTACTGGTTCCTCAACGTGCAGTCGGGGATCGGCTTCGTCCTCACGGCCTTCGTGGGCCCGCAGCTGGTCGCTCCCGACCTCGCCCACGGAGCGATCGCGCTCTATCTCGCGCGGCCGTTCTCGCGCCGCGAGTATGTGCTCGGCAAGCTCTGCGTGCTGCTGACGCTCCTCTCGGCGCTCACCTGGGTGCCCGGACTGTTGCTCTTCTTCTTCCAGGCGGGTCTCGCTGAGCCGGGCTGGCTGCTCGCGAACCTGCGCGTTGGAGGTGCGATCTTCGTCGCCAGCCTGGTCTGGATGCTGGTTCTTGCGCTGCTGGCGCTGGCGATCTCGGCGTGGGTGAAATGGCGGTCGCTCGCCGGGATGATGTTCTTCGGCTTCTTCGTGCTCGGGGCGGCGTTCGGCACGGTCGTTTCTGGCACGTTCGGTACCGGCTGGGGCCATGTGTTCAACCTCGGCCTGCTGCTGCGCGAGGTGTGGGCGGCGCTCTTCGGGATCGAGCCCCTCGGCCTCCCAGGTCGTCTGCCGTCGCTGGGGGCGGCTTGGCTGGCGCTCCTGGCAATCGCCGCGAGCAGTCTTGTCCTCCTGGCGCGCCGGGTGCGAGCGTTGGAGGTCGTGCGATGAGCGCCGAGCGCCTGATCGAGCTCGCCGACGTGTCGAAGTTCTACGGCGAGGTGCTCGGCGTCAACCGGGTGAGCCTGGCGATCCCCCCCGGCATCACCAGCCTGGTCGGTCCCAACGGGTCGGGCAAGACGACGCTGATGAACCTCGTCGCCGGGCTGCTGCGACCGACCCGCGGGACGGTGCGGGTGCTAGGGCATTCACCGGACGAGCCCGAGACGGTCTTCCGCTCGCTCGGCTACTGCACCCAGTGGGACAGCTTCCCGCGCGGCCTCTCCGGGCGCGAGCTGGTCGCTCTCGGGCTCCGCCTGCAGGGGCATTCCGGTCCCGCCGCCGCGGAGCTCGCCGAACAGGCGATCGCACGAGTCGGCATGAGCGGCGCCGCCGACCGGCGCATCGCCGGCTACAGCAAGGGCATGCGCCAGAGGATCAAGCTGGCGCACGCGATCGCCCACCGGCCGCAGGTGCTGCTGCTCGACGAGCCGCTGAATGGCCTCGACCCGCTGGCGCGCGCCGAGGTGATCGCGCTCTTCCGGGCGCTCGCCGCCGAGGGCCTGCACGTCTTCCTCTCCAGTCACATCCTGCACGAGGTGGACCTGCTCTCCGATCGCGTGGTGCTGATGCGGGCCGGCTACGTCGTCGCCGAGGGCGCGATCCGCGGGGTGCGCGAGGAGATGACGGCGCGGCCGAGCCAGATCCTGGTGCGCTGCGACCGGCCGGGGCGCTTGGCGGCGCAGGTCTTCGAGCAGAATCACACCGTCGAGGCGAAGCTCCACGACGACGGCCGCGGCCTGTTCGTGCGCACCCGCGACGTGGACGGCTTCTACCGCCTGCTGAACCGGGTCGCCGCCGCCGGCGAGCTCGAGGTCGAGGCGGTCGCTCCCGCCGACGAGGACGTGAACGCGGTGTACGAGTACCTGATCGAGGACAAGGAGTGACCGGATGAGCGTTGCCGTGGCCGCCGATCCGCGAGACGCGCGCCCCGCCGGCGGCTGGCCGCTGTGGCGGCGCCAGACCGCGGCGGTCGTCTCGATCGAGGTGCGCAAGAACCTCCTGCGCGGCGGCAGCCTGCTGGTGCTCCTGATGGCGGTCGCACCGGCGGCTTTCCTGGCGCTGCGCTGGGCGATCGTCGTCGTTGCCCGGCGCGAGGAGACGACGGCGGTCGAGACCGCGGTGCTGGCGCAGGTGTTCCAGATCTTCCTGCTGCGCACCGCGATGTTCTTCGGCTGCGTCGGGATCTTCACCCACCTGTTTCGCGGCGAGATCCTGCAGCGCAGCCTGCACTACTACTTTCTGGCGCCGATGCGACGCGAGGTGCTGCTCCTCGCCAAGTACCTCGCCGGTGTGGTGCTCGCCTGGACCGCGTTCCTCCCCGCGACCCTCGGCTCCCTGGTCGTCGTCTACCTGCCGAGCGGCGCCGCCGGGCGCGAGTACCTGCTGCACGGCCCGGGGCTCGGGCAGGCGGTCGCCTACCTCGGCGTCGCGGCGCTCGGTTGCGTCGGCTACGGCGCGGTGTTCCTGCTGATGGGGCTGTGGGCCCGCAATCCGCTGCTGCCGGCGGCGGCGCTGCTGGGCTGGGAGTGGCTCAACTTCCTGCTGCCACCGGCGCTCAAGCGGTTGAGCGTCATCCACTACCTGCAGTCGCTCTGCCCGGTGCCGGTCGACCAGGGACCGCTGGCGCTGCCCGCCGAGGCGACCTCGGCGCCGGTCGCGATCCTGGGCCTGCTCCTGCTCGCCGCGCTGCTCCTCGTGCTCGCCATGCGCCGCGTGCGCCGGCTCGAGCTCGTCTACGGCGAGGACTGAGGCGGGGCGATCGGTGGCGGGGCGGCGGGCGCGGCCGGCACGCCGATCTCCAGGTCGTCGGTCGCGAACTGCCAGTAGTGCAGGGTGGTGAGGGTCACGCGATCGACGCCGCGGTAATCGGCGTCGAAGAAGACGGCGCCGAGACAGGAGAGCTTGAGGTCTTCCTCGCCGACCAGCGTGCCCCGCCGCCACGCCGCGACGCGCAGCGTCTCGCCTTCGGCCGCGGGCATGGCCGCTCCGAAGTAGCCGCCGTAGAAGTCGAAGCCGCCGGGGCGCGAGATCGTCACCGGATGCCCCGAGCTGCTGTAGCCGACATAGCGCCCGGAGGACAGCGTGTTGACGTAGCCCTCGGCGTCGGCGAAGACGGCGTCGATCGCGTTGAGGTAGAACCAGTCGAGGCCGGCAAAGCCGTTCGGCACCTTCATCACCGGCGCCTGGGTCACCGACTCGAAATCGATCGTGCGGCGCTCGCCGGCGGGTGGCGGAGGCGTCTCGCCGAGGACGAGCGCCGCGAGGCGCACCGGGACGTCGCGCACCTCGACCTGGCGCTGGCAGGGGGCCGTGCCGGGGAGCGCGGCGACGAGTCGCCAGCCACCCGGCCGCGCGGCGAGGCGAAACGTCGCGTCGCCGCCGACGACGACCGGGATGGATGCGCCCTGGGGGTCGAAGGCCGCGAGCGTGGCTCGGGGCGCGGGCATCAGGGCCCCGTCAGCCGCCCGGGTCGCCAGGCGGCCGGTGATCACGAGCTCGGGCGCCAGCCCCACCGGCTGGCTGGGGTTCGTGGCCACGAGATCGGCGGGCGCTCCGGGCAGCTCGGCGAAGCGCACGCTCTGGTTCGCGTTGCCCGAGGTCACGGCCCAGCCGGGCGGCACCGCGGCTGCGAAGCGGTACTCGCCGGGCTTGCGTATCCAGCCCGGACGGCGGGTAAGCGACATCGGAAAGTTGGCGAAGCCGCTCAGGTTGGAGCGCTCGCGGTGCCGTGCACCGTCGGGGGCCGTCGCCTCGATCAGAACCCAGGCCATGGGCAGGTCGCCGAGGTCGTAGCGGCCATCGCGATTGCGGTCGCGGAAGGTGAAGCCCGAGAAGTCGATGGCGCCTCGGTTCGGCGCCGACCAATCAGGACGGGCTTCGTAGGCCTGGATCTGGCGCGGACGCTGGAGCCACCAGCGGGCGAGATCGCCCGCGACGAGCAGCGCGCCGAGCAGGAAGACCGCCGCGGCGACCTTGTGCTCGCGCCACCGCTCCAGCCACCGCATGCGCGCGAAGGCGAAGGGCTATTTTCTGCTGCGGCGACGGCTGCTGAGCCAGGCACCCGCCATGGCGACGGCGCCGGCGAGGGTCGCCAGCCCGACGGTGTCGAGGGTCGGAATGAGCACGGGGGCGTTGCCGACCTGGGCGCCGGCGGCGACGGCGCCGAGCAGCAGTCCGAGACCGACCAGCGTGGTGAGCGCAGCGGGGTTGCGGTTGACCTTCATCGCGATCCCTCCCGGTGGTGGATGAGGCGGCGCGAAGTATAGCAGCGGCTCCCGCAGCCACAATAGGAGAAAAGGAGGGCAAGGAGGTCGGGAGCGGGAGCTCGCTCGCGGGCTATTTGGAGTTGTTCTTGTCGAGCTTCTTCTGCAGCTCGTCGAGCTTTTTCTCGAGCTCGTTCAGGCGCTTCTCGAGCTGCGCCTCGCGCTCGCTGCGCAGGACCATCAGATGGCCCTTGTCGGCGCTGAGCTCCTTCTGGATCTGCTTCATGGCGTCCTCGCGCACGCGCATCGAGTCCCGCATGGCCTCGCGTGCCTTGCGCATGGCCTCCCGGTCGGGGAAGGGCATGACCTCGATGCGCTCGCGATCGCGCTCGGCGGCGGTCGCGGTCACCCTGCCGGTGTGACCGTTGTGCCAGACGTCGATCTCGATCTTGTCGCCGGTCTTCTTGCCGCGGACCGCGCGGCCGATGCCCCACGAGTCGCGCACCGGCTTGCCGTCGACCGCGGTGACGATGTCACCGGCCTCGAGCCCTGCCTTGGCGGCGGGGCTGTCCTTGTCGACGCTCGACACCATGACGCCGGCGTCGGCGGGCACGCCGAAGTGGGCACGCAGCTCGCGGGTCAGATCGAGCAGGCCGACGCCGAGGTAGCCGCGGCCGAGGCCGCTCTCGAAGGAATACGCGTAACCCCCGCCTTCGCCGTCCTCGTCACCGTCGACGACGATGGTGCGGACGTCGCCCGGCTCACTGCCGACGACGGTGATCCGCTTCTCGATCGAGGGCTTCGGGGTCGGATCGGCAGCGTCGCCGGCGAACAGGCTTGCCGGCAGTGCCAGGGCGAGCGCGAAGAGCAGGGCGAAGGGGCGTCGATTGCGCAGCATGGCGTTATCCTCTGTAGGTTCGTGCTTCAGCTCTTGATGTGGTTGTTCTTGGCGGGCGCGGGCTGGCCCGCCGGCACCGGCGCGGGCAGGCTCAGGACGTAGTCGTAACGGTCGTCGCCGCCGACCAGGATGCGGGTGGGTTC
Organism: Acidobacteriota bacterium; assembly: GCA_050258075.1. Taxonomy (GTDB): domain Bacteria; phylum Acidobacteriota; class Thermoanaerobaculia; order Multivoradales; family JAGPDF01; genus JBLMYC01. Next base: position 22,473 of record JBLMYC010000030.1, on the reverse strand, counting down.
GGTCGCCGCCGAGCGGCGGAGCGCCTCGAGCTCGGAGCGCAGCTGGTCGTGCTCCTGGCGCAGCGAGCGGACCTCGCCGCGCAGCTCCTGGCGCTGGCGCAGGCGCTCGAACGCGCCGGCGCCGAGGACGGTCAGCAGCACCAGAGCCGCGGCGAGCGCCAGCATGCCGCGCGACCAGCCAGTCGAAGGCGCCGCCGGTTCGAGGCGGGACAGCACGCCGGCGGCGAACCCGGGCGACGCCGCCTCGCGCGGCAGCTCGCGTAGCTGCCGGAAGACCAGGTCGTGGGCGACCAGGTCGTGGGCGACCGGGTCGTGGCTCATTGCGGACCTCCCTGCCAGTACGGCGCGAGCCGCTCGCGCAGGCGTTCGCGGCCGCGGTGAATCCTCGACTTCACGGTGCCGACGCGGGTGCCGAGGGTCTCGGCGATCGCCTCGTAGGACCAGCCCTCGATCGCGTAGAGCGTCACCGGGACCCGGAAGCGCAGCGGCAGCGCGGCGAGCGCCGCGCCGACCACGCGCTGGGTTTCCTCGCGCAGCAGGCGATCGGTGCCGACTCCCGCCGGGTCGATCGCCGGCGCCGGGTCGTCTCCGTTGCGCCCGGCGGCGAGGGCGAAGAACCGGAAGCGGCGCTCGCGTCGGTCCTCGCTGCGTGCCAGGTTGGTGGCGATGCGGTAGAGGTAGGGCAGGAGCTTGCCTTCCTCGCGGTAGCGCGGCACCGCCTGGAGCAGGCGGACGAAAGCCTCCTGGGCGAGCTCCTCGCCGCGCTCGCGCCGGCCGGTGAGGCGGGTCAGGTAGTTGACCAGGGCGTCCTGGTGACGCTCCACGAGGTCACCCAGGGCCTCCCGGTCGCCGGCGCGCAGGCGGGCCATCAGGTCGGCGTCGGCGGTGACAGTGGCGGAGAACACGGCCTCCATACGTCCTGATTAACGCGGCGGGCAGGAAAAGGTTCCCGCGGGGCGGCCCCCCGCGGGGCGGCCTCCCGCGGGGCGGCCTTCCGCGGGGCGGCCTTACGCCGCCCGGCGCTACATCTTGTCGGGGAGCGGCACGCCGAGGATGGCGGCAAGCGCGGCGAGGCCGCGCTGGAACACCTGCACGGTGGCCAGGCGGGCGGCGCGCAGGGCGCCGTCCTCTTCCTGCAGGATGGGGTGCTTGTGGTAGAGGCCGTTGAAGCGCTGGGCGAGCTCGAGGGCGTGCCGTGCCAGGAGCGACAGCTCGAGGGTCGAGGCCGCCTTCTCCACCACCTCGCTCGTCTGGGCGGTCTGGAGGATCAGGTCCCAGAGATCGTCGCTCCACAGCTCGGTTGGGAGGCCGGCAGCCTCCGCCGGCGCGACCGCGACGGGCAGGCCGGCGGCCTGGAGCTTGCGCTGGATGTTGCGCGCCCGCACCCCGGAATACTGCAGGTAGGGCCCCGAGTCGCCCTCGAAGTTGAGCGCCTCATCGAAGTCGAAGGCGATCACCCGGGTGGTGGTGGCCTTGGCCATCAGGAAGCGCAGCGCCGCGATCGAGATCTGCCGCGACAGCTCCTGCAGCGCGTCGGCGGGAAGGTCGCGGTCGCGGGCAGCGATCTCGGCCCGGCTCTTCGCCTCGAGCTGGTCGAGCAGGTCGTCGGCCTTGACCCCGATGCCCTTGCGGCCCGACATCTCCATCGCCTTGCCGTCATCCTCCGCGCCGACGTAACCCAACGTCTTGGCGGCGGTGGGCGACAGCGCGACCATCTCGTACGCGAAGTGCACCGAGCTCTTGGCCGCCTCGGGATGGCCGATCGCCTCGAGACCGGCGCGGACGATCTTCTGCAGGTAGCTCTGCCGGGCGTCGATCACGTTGATCACCCGGCTGGCGCGGCCGAACTTGGGTGGCGCCGCAGCGCCCTCGAGGGCGGTTTCCCAGACCTGCTCGTCCATCCAGTAGCGATAGGCGAAGTCGCGGCCCAGCAGGCCGAACTTCCACAGCTGGTAAGCGATGTCCTTGCCGACGTAGGTCACCGTGCCGTCGGAGCGCACGATCACCTTGTCGGGGTCCTCGAGGCCGGCGAACTCCGCGCTGTCGCGCAGCGGCATCACCCAGCAGCCGACGTTCTTGCCTTCCTCCTCGAGCTGGATGGCGCCCGCCCGCTTGAGCTCATCGAAGGCGGTGGCGAAGAAGTGCAGGCCCAGGATGTGGCTCTCGTGGGTCAGCAGGTCGTAGCCGATCCCCAGCCGCCGCATCGTGCCGAGATGGCGGTGGACGATGCGCTTGGCGACCAGCCGGCCGATCGCGGCGCGCTCGCCCTGGCCCGACTCGAGCTCGTGCAGGGTCGCCCGGCGCAGGGCCTGGCGCTGCGGGTCCTGCTCGTACCAGCGCCCGACCTCGGCGTACAGGTCCCAGCAGTAGTAGTCGAAAGGCTCCGGGATGGCGGCGACGTCCGCCGCCGAGACGTGGCGCAGGTCGCAGAGGCCGACCACCACGTCCGCCACCTGCACCCCCGTGTCGTCGATGTAGTTCTGGACCTCGACCGGATGCCCGAGGGCGCGCAGCGAGCGCACCAGGATGTCACCCAGCACGGCGTTTCTCAGGTGGCCGATGTGGGCCGCCTTGTTGGGGTTGATGTTGGTGTGCTCGACGACGATCTTGCCGGGCAGGCTCCCCGGCTCGGCGGGCAGAATCTCCTCGCGGAGCAGGCGCGCCGCGACGGCGCCGCGGTCGAGGAAGAGGTTCAGGTAGCCGGCCCCCTCGACGCGCACCTCGCGGACGAGTCCGGTCTGCGGGAACCCCTGGGCGAGCTCCTGGGCGATCTCGCGCGGCTTGCGGCGCAGGGTCTTGGCCAGGTGGAGGCCGGCGGGGAATGCGATGTCGCCGAGCTCGCGGCGCGGCGGCACCTCGATGACCGGCTGGTGCTCCAGGCCGTAGAGGTCGCGGATCCGTCCCGCCAGAATCTCGGAAAGCTCGCGCTTCAGGTTCTGCCACATGCCGCTCGCAGTGTACCGCAGGAGGTCCCGGCCCCGGCCCTGCTCCGGGCCGCGCCGGGGGCCCCGGCCCAGGAGGCGAAGGCAGCCCGCCTTGATATGATCACCCGCGCCGGAGGGAGCGGACGCGTGGAAACCAGCCAGGAAATGAAGCTCGGCGTCAAAATGAACAACACCCAGCTCGACCTGGTCGAGGGGGACATCACCGACCTCGACGTCGAGGCGATCGTCAACCCGTCGAACACCAAGCTGGCGCTCGGTGCGGGAGTGGCTGGGGTCATCCGCCGCAAGGGCGGGCCGTCGGTGCAGGAGGAGTGCAACCGCATCGGTGGCACGCCGGTCGGCACGGCGATCATCACCGGCGCCGGCAAGATGAAGTTCAAGCACATCATCCACGCCGTTGGTCCCAAGATGGGAGAGGGCGACGAGGACCGCAAGCTGGCCGCGGCGGTGCGCGCCAGTCTGGCGCTCGCCGACCGCCACGCGTTGAAATCGCTGGCCATCCCGGCGATCTCGACCGGCAACTACGGCTTCCCGATGGACCGCGCGGCGCGCATCATCCTCACCGAGATCCAGCGCTACCTGCAGGGTGGCACCAAGATCCAGCGCGTGGTCGTCATCCTGCTCGGCGAGGACGCCTGGAAGACTTTCGCCCGCGAGCTGCGGCGGGGTTTCCGGTAAGGGCGCCTCTGAGCGCCTTCCGCTTCTCGATTCTCCCCGAGGTCTTCGCCCGCTATCCGGGAATGCGGGTCGTCGCGGTGCGCGCCCTCAGGCTGGATGCCGCGCGCGGCGCGGTGGCGGCCGAGGTGGTCTGGAACGGCGCCTGGCGAAGTGCAGCGGCCTCGGGATTGCCTAACCCGCAGGCCCACCCGCACGTGCGCGCCTGGCGCGAGGCGATGAAGGCCGCCGGCGCCCCGCACAAGGACTTTCCGAGCTCGATCGAGGCCCTGCTGCGCCGTGCTCTCAAGGGCGGCGAGCCGTTCCGCATCAACCCGCTGGTCGACTTCTACAACTCGGTGTCACTGCGCAACGTGTCGCCGGCCGGCGGCTTCGACGTCGACGCGCTGACCGAGGGGCTAGAGCTGCGCCTCTCACGACCGGGCGACCGCTTCGCGGCGCTCGACGGCAGCCCCTCAGTCGAGCTGCCGGCGGGCGAGGTGAGCTACGCGAGCGGCGTGACGGTGCTGACCCGCCACCTCCTCTGGCGCCAGTCGCGTCACGCCCTGGTCAGCGCTGCAACCCACGACGCGCTCTTTCTGGCCGAGATCCCCGCCGCGCTCGGCGACGAGCTGGGGCGGGCGATGCAGGCCGACCTCGAGCGCGGGCTGCGCGAGGATTTCGGCGGCGAGGTCGAGGCGCGGTGGCTGGACGCGGAGCGACCGGACTGGCAGACCGCCGGTGGACGATGAAGCTCGCCCTCGGACTGGTCCTTCTCGGTGCGGTGCTCGGAGCTCTCCACGTGGTGGCACTCTGGGCGGAGCGCCGCGGCTGGATCTACTACCGGCACCGGCGCGCTTCGCCGGGCACGCTCGGCAGCGCCCTCCTTGAGGCGCATTCCCTCCTGGAGCCAGCGCAGAAGCAAGTGCTGGAGGCCCAGCGCGAGCCGCCGCGCGGCGGGGAGGCCGCGGGCGACCCGCCCCGGGCAGGAGAGGACTAGCGGTCGCTACGCCCCGTACTTCGCCAGCCGGCCGGCGTTGGCGAGCAGGAGACCCATGAGCTCGTAGGAGCGCAGCGTGCCGACGGAGCCCTGCAGGCTCGAGCGCTCGGTGAACTCCGGCAGGCCGTCGATGCTGCAGAACGGGCCGTGGACGAGGAGCGGCACCGGGTGCCAGCTGTGGCCCTTGATCGGCGCCGGAGTCGAGTGGTCGCCGGTAATCGCGACCACCGTCGGACCGAGGCCGAGCAGGTCGGGCAGCCCCTTGTCGACCGACTCGAGGGCCGCGACCTTGGCCGCGAGGTCGCCGTCCTCGCCCGCCATGTCGGGCTTCTTGAAGTGCAGGAACAGGAAGTCGAACTCCTCCCAGCTGCGCCCCGCCGCGTCGACCGTCTCGGCGAAGCTCTTGCCGCAGGCGACCAGCGTCATGCCGCAGGCCTTGGCGGCGCCGCGGTACAGCGGGTAGCCGGCGAAGGCGCCGAAGCGCATCTTGTAGAGCGCCGGCATCTGCGGCAGGTGGGGGAGGGTGTCGAAGCCGCGCAGCAGGGCGCGGTTGGCGCGCGGCTCCCGGGCGATCGCGCGCTGAATGGCGGCGACGACCGGCTCGAGCTGGGCCGCGGTCGCCTGGGCCTCCGGCCCCAACGCGCGAACCGGCAACGGAGGCACGCCGAGCTGCTGCGGGTCGGTGTCGGCGAGCTTCGCCGAGAGGCCGGCGCCGCGCAGGTGGAGCACGAAGCGGTGGCCCTCGCCGGGGTAGACCCGCGCCTCGAGGCCGGCGGTCTTGGGCAGCTGCGGATTGATCACCGCGCACAGCCGCGCGCACTCCTCGGTCGGGATGCGGCCGGCCCGCCGATCGGTCAGGTTGCCGTCGGCGTCGGCGGTCGCGAAGTTGCCGCGCGCCGCGACGTCGCCGGGCACGATGTCGATCCCCTCGCCCAACGCCTCGAGCACGCCGCGGCCGATGTCGGCCTCCGGGCTCGCCGGGTCGTAGCCGAACAGGCCGAGGTGGCCGGGGCCGCTCCCCGGCGTCACCCCGGGCGCGACCGGCAGCAGGCGGCCGAGCGCCGACCACTGGGCGAGCTTGTCGAGGTTCGGGAGGTGCGCCGCTTCGAGCGCGGTGCGGGTCTGTTCGGCGGTGCGGATGTCGCCCAGCCCGTCGAGGACGAGGAGGACGATCTTGGTGTCGTTGGGCTTGGCGAGGCGGGCGAGGAGGTCGTGGTGGAGCATGGCATGCGCAGCGTTCAGGAAACGAAGTAGGCGCTGACCCGGATCTGGATGCGGGCCCGCGGCTCGAAGCCGCTGCCGGCGATGGCGAAGGCCGAGGCCGAGGCCATGACCGGCAGCACGATCCAGCCGTCGAAGCTGTCGCCGGCCCCGTAAGGCGGCACCACCGGCTCGATCTCCGCCAGTCGCGACCAGTGCTCCTCCTCGGGGTCGAAAGAGCCACGCAGCTCGATGTATGCCTTGTCGAGGTCGATGGCGCGCTGCCCGGACGGATGCCAGACCGAGACGATCACCCGTACCTCGTCGAAGGCGCGGGTCTGGAGGGGCGCTTTGCCGTCGACGAGGAGCGGGAAGAAGAACGCGCCCGCGCTGTCGGTGGCGAAGATCTCGGGCGTCGCGTCGAAGACGACGTCCATCGGCGGCGCCGGCTGGCTCACGCGCTCTCCTCCTCGCGCTCACCGCGCGCCAGGCGCAGCGCGCGCGGCACGTCGTCCAGCGCCAGCAGCGCCGGTGCCGCGACGTTGAAGGCGGTCGCGCCGGCCCGGCGGTATTCGGGGATCTCGTCGACCGCGAAGCCGCCCGCGGCGAGCATCGGGATGTCGGCCAGCGGCTGGCGCACGGTCGCGAGATAGCGCGCGCCGCCGACCGGCGCCAGCGGATAGACCTTCACCAGATCGGCGCCGAGCCGGTGGGCCTCGACGATCTCGGTCGGGGTGAGCGCGCCGACGATCAGGAAGAGATCGGCGGCGCGGGCGAGCGTGGCGACCTCTGCCGACACGCTGGGGCTGACCAGGAACTGCGCGCCGGCGTCGATCGCGGCGCGCGCCCGCACCCCGTCGGTCACCGTGCCCAGGCCGAGCCAGGGCGGCCCGCCGGCGCTCTCCGCCAGGAGCTCGCGCAGGAGCGCGGGCGCCTCGGGCACCGTGAAGGTGATCTCGATGAGCTCGATTCCGGAGGCGCGCAATCGACGCGCCTGGGCCGCCGCCTCGGCGCGGCTGGCGGTGCGCACTACCCCGACGACGGGTGCGTGGCGCAGGCTCGCGGCGACCGCGGCGCGTGTGGCGACGGCGGGAATCGGCATCGCAACGACTTTATCACCGCAGGTGGTGCGCGATCCGCCGGCAGATGCCGCGCAGGATCGCGATCTCGCGCTGCGACGGGCCGACGCGCGCCAGGAGCTGGCGCAGGTCGGCGAGCACGCCGGCGAAGCTCTCGTCGCGCGCGAATCCGGAGCGCTCGAGGATCTCGCGGCCCTGGGCGAAGAGACCTTCGAGCTCCGCATGGCCGGCGAGAGATTCGCCGGGCTCCGACGCCGGCGGCGCGGCGCGCGCGAGATGGATCTCGTACGCCAGGATGAGAACCGCCTGCGCCAGGTTCAGCGTCGGATGCTCGGGAGCGCACGGGATCCTGACCCAGTGCGAGCAGTGCGCGAGCTCCTGGTTGGTGAGGCCGCTCCTCTCGGGACCGAAGAGGAGCGCGCTCGGCGTTCCCGGCGGATCCGCGGCGAGCAAGGCCGGCAGGTCGCGCGGCGCGAGCGCCGGACGGGGGAGCTGGCGATCGCGCCAGGACGTGGTGCCGACGACGCGCGCGTACGGGGCGAGGGCCGAGTCGAGGTCGGCGGCGCGCCGCGCCCGCTCGAGGATCGGCCGGGCGCCGACCGCGAACGCCTGGGCGACGGCGTCGAGGGGCGCCGCCGGTTCGACCAGCACCAGCTCGGCGAGCCCCAGATTGGCCATCGCGCGCGCCGTCGCGCCGACGTTGCCGGGCTCGCTCGGGCGCACCAGAACGACCGCGGGTCGCACATCCATGCGCCCATTATCGCCGCGCGCACCTTGACAGGCTCGGCGGGCGGGCGCTACGTTCCCGGCCAGGGGGACAACGCGATGAGCGGAGGGACGCAGGCCTACATCATCTTCACCGGCACCGGCCCGATCCTGGTGCTGTCCACCTATCCGGCTCTCGCCGACCCGCGCCTGCTCGCCAAGCTGCGCTACAAGGGGATCGACAAGTTCATCGCCTACCAGGTCTCGCTCGAGGCGGTGAAGCAGCGCTACGCGCATTCGTTCACCAACGTGGCGGCCGATCTCGAGGAGACCGAGGACATGCGGGTGCTGGACTTCAACGGCCACCAGATCATGGCCAACTTCGCGCTGCGCGAGCTGGGCGAGCCGATCAAGTTCGAGAGCTGACGGCCCCGGCGGCCGCGCCATGGCGCACGTTCACTCGCATTCCCACTCGCACCCGAGTCGGTCGGGTGTCGCCGACGCCGGCCTGCGCCGCGCCTACGTCTGGGGCATCGGCCTCAACACGGCGATCGTCATCGTCGAGGCGGCGGCGGGCGCGTTCGCGGGCTCGCTGGCGTTGCTCGCCGACGCCGGCCACAATGCCGGGGACGTGCTCGGCCTGCTGCTCGCCTGGGGCGCCTCGCTTCTGGCGCGCGGCGGCGCGACCGAGCGCCGCACATACGGGCTGCGGCGCAGCTCGATCCTCGCCGCGCTGCTCAACGCCACCCTGCTCCTGGTGGCGGTGGGCGGGATCGCCTGGGAAGCGGTGCTGCGCCTGATGAAGCCCGAGCCGGTCGCGAGCGGCATCGTGATCGCCGTCGCGGCGGCGGGTATCGTCGTCAACTCGCTCGGCGCCTGGTTGTTCCACCGCACCGGCTCGACCGAGCTCAACGCGCGCAGCGCCTACCTCCACCTGCTCGGCGACGCCGGCGTGTCGCTGGGAGTCGTCGCCGCCGGCATCGGCATCCACTTCACGGGCTGGCAGTGGCTCGACCCGGCTGCCAGCCTGGTGGTGGGGGTCGCCATCCTGGTCGGCACCTGGGGTCTGTTCCGCGACGCCCTCGACCTGGCGCTCGACGCGGTGCCGGCGGGGATCGACGTCGGCGCGGTGCGCGGCTTCCTCGCCGCGCAGCCGGCGATCGCCGGCGTCCACGACCTCCACGTCTGGGGGATGAGCACCACCGAAGTGGCCTTGACCGCGCACCTGGTGGTGCCCGGGGAGCGGGGTCGCGACCAGTTGCTCGCCGAGCTTGGCCGCGAGCTGCGCGAGCGCTTCGGCATCGCGCACGCGACGATTCAGATCGAGTCGGGCGTCTGCGAGAGCGCGGAGTGCGAGCCGCCGGCGCCGCGGAAATCCTCGATCCGGTAGCCGAGCTCGCCGAACAGCCGGCGGGTGGCGGGCAGCGGCAGTCCGACCACCGCGCCGTAGTTGCCGTGCACCTCCTCGACGTACAGCGCGCCGACGCCCTGCACGGCGTAGGCGCCGGCCTTGTCGAGCGGCTCGCCGGTGTCGACGTACCACTCGATCTCGCTCTCGCTCATCGCCGCCATGCGCACCCGAGTGCGCTCGACGACGACCGCCCGGCGGCGCGATTGCGGCTCGATCAGCGCCACCCCGGTGTACACGGTGTGCTCGCGGCCCGCGATCCGGCGCAGCATGGCGACCGCCGCCGCCGGGTCGGCCGGCTTGCCGAGCAGCTCGCCATCGAGGACGACGATCGTATCGGCGCCCAGCACCAGCTCGCCGGGAAGCGCGCGCAGGGCGGCCTTGGCGAGCGCCAGGCGGTCGACGTACACCTCGGGCTCCTCGCCCGGGAGCGGCGTCTCATCGACGTCCGCCGGACGCACGGTGAACGCCAGGCCGAGCCCGGCGAGCAGCTCGCGCCGCCGCGGCGAGCCCGAGGCGAGGACGAGGCGCGGCAGGCTCAAGGGTAGTAGCCGCGGATGGTCTTGATCTCGATGCCCGGCCGCGTGGTCTTCACCTCGACGGTGCGGAACTTGTCACCCTGGCCGGTCGACTGGTACGCGATCAGGTACTGCGAGCGCAGTTCCGCCTGCACCTGGGCATAGACCCGGTCGAGCTCGCTCGCGTGGTCGATGAAGAAGGCCCGCCCGCCGGTCTCCTCGCCGAGGCGGGTGAGCAGCGCGCGCACGTCGACGTCGCGCTGCTCGAGCCCGAGGCCCACCGCGTACACCGCGACGCCGGTGCGGCGCGCGTACTCGATCGCCTCCTCGAACTTGTAGCGGCTCTTGGTGTCCTGGCCGTCGGTGATCAGCACCAGGGCGCGGCGGCCCTTGATGCCGTTGAAGTAGTGCAGGGAGTAGATCACCGCGTCGTACAGCGCGGTCTCGCCGTCGGCGACCAGGTGGGCCAGGCTGCCGGCCAGCACCTCCTGGCGGTGGGTGAACGGCACCGCCAGGGTCGCACGCTCGTTGAAGGTGACGACCGCCGCCAGGTCGCGCGGGCCGATGACCACCTGGAAGAAGCGCAGCGCGGCGCGCACCGCCTCGTCGAGCTTGTCGGTCATCGACGCCGAGACGTCGAGCGCCACACCGGCGTGGATCGGCAGGTCGCGCACCATCTCGAAGCGGCGGATCTGCTGCTCCTTGCCGTCCTCCCGCACCCGGAAGTCACCTTCGTGGAGGTCCTCGATGAGGCGGCCGCGGCGATCGAGGGCGGTGGCGTACAGCTCGACCAGATCGACCTTGACCTCCTCGGCGTTGTCCGGCGAGTTCACGAACACCAGGTCCTCGGCGCTGGTGCCGTCGTCGAGATAGGCGACGACGCGCACGTAGGCGAGGGGAGCGCCGGGCGGGATCAGCATGGGCTGCGCGAAGGGCGGCTGGTAGAGCGTCGCCACCCGCGTGTCGTTGAGGAAGAACTCGACCCGGTCGAGCGTCTCCTGGGCCGGCACCTGCAGCTCGGCGCGGGCCAGCACGCTCGCCTGGTAGCGCCCGCCGCGATGCGGCTCGAGCAGGCGCACCGCGAACCGGTGCGGTCCGCCGTTGACCACGATCTCGTCGCTCGCCAGCTCATTGCCCTGGCCGTCGAGCGCCGTCGCGCGCAGGGTGTGAGTGCGCGGTGCGCGGCCGAGATCGAGCTCGACGCTGTAGGGCGGCGTCGCCTTGGTCATGACCGGCTTGCCGTCGAGCGCGAAGGCGACGCGGGCGATGCCGTCGCCCTGGGTCACGGCGTCGAACCGCACCCGGCCGGTCTCGAGCAGCTCCGGCGGCGGCGCGAGCAGCTTCACGACCTGCTCCCCGGCGGTCGAGGCGGCGTGCGCCTCGGCCATCGCTGGTGCACCCGGTGTCGCCGCGACGGCTGTCGCCGCGGCAGGCGTCGCCGCGACCGCCGGCACCTGGAGCGGCCGCTCGTCGCGGAAGAAGCGGTGGCCCTCGAGATCCTCGAGGCGGACGACAAGCGTGTACTCGCCTGGCCGCAGGTAGCGCTGGACGAGGAGCGGCAGCGGGCCGCCGGCGGGGTCGCGCGCCAGGTCGAAGCGATAGCGGAAGCTCTCGAACAGCTCGTCGTGCAGCAGCACCTCGCCGTCGACCAGGAAGCTCGCCTTGCCGTTCGCGGCGTAGCGCGGCGCGTCGGCGGGGACGGCGAGCACCGCTTCGACGACGGTGCGGCTCTGGTAGCGCCCCGGGAAGTCGATCGAGAGCGTCGCCGGCAGCGGCTCGGCTCCCGGCGGCAGGTCCGTCGTGCGGGCCTGGAAGGCCTGCAGCCACTCCAGGCTGGGCTTGGGGATGAGCGCCGATTCCGCGGCCACCTGGTCCCACTCCGCGGCGGACTGCAGGTCGCCGAGCAGCTCGTCGGCCTGGGCGCACTCGCGCTGCAGCTCGCGGGCGAACTCGGCCGGGGTCGCGGCGGCGCTCGGACCCAGGAGCAGCGGCGCGAAGCTCGCGGTCGGGTGCCAGAGCCGCGCCGGGCGCGGCGTGGGGCCGGGGTTGAGGACGAACACCAGCTCGAAGGGGTGGTGGATCAGCGCCGTCGCTCCGTAGTGCCAGATCTCGAGCGGCCGCACGACGCCGCGGCAGCCGCCGGGGCGCACGCTCGCGGGCTCGCCGGCGAGCAGCAGCACGCCGGCGCGCTCGTCGGCGAGCGTGCCCCAGCGCTGGCGGGCGCTCTTGGTGCGCTCCTCCCAGGCGTCGCGCAGCTCGTTGCGAGCGGTCTCGGGATAGGGGTCGCGCACCTGCCAGAAGCGCTCGACGAAGGCGTCGCGCTGGTAGTCGCGCGCCAGCGCCAGGAACGCCTGGCGCTCCTCCGGCCGCAGCAGGAGCGCGACGTCCTCGAGCCAGGCGGCGTGCTTGGCGGACAGTGGGTGGGCGGGCGGTGGCGCGGGCGCCGGCGGCGCCGCGCCGAGGAGCGGCAGGGCCAGACAGACCGCCGCGACCAGCAGACGGAACCGGGAGCGGCGCGCGCGGGGAGCGGGCACGGCGCGATTGTAGCGGTTCAGGGCTGCGGCGGCGCGAGCCACAAGATCCGCGCCGCTCTTGCGGCGGGCCCGGCGGCAGCCAGGCGGGGCCCTGGGACGCCGGGGCCGGCCAATTCTGTTACCCTGTCGATGGTCGGCCGCGGGGCCCAGCCGAGGGCCGGAGCGGTTCGCGGTCCGACCGCAGGCGATCGCTCCATGCGCGCATTCGTTGCCCGATGGGATGGTCTGTCGCGGGTCGCTGGCCGCGGTTGGGTCGTGGCGGCCAGCCTTTCTCTCCTGCTCGCGGCACGCAGCGAGGCGAAGGATCTCGTGATCCTGCGCGACGGCAGCCGCCGCACGGGCGACCTGCGCAGCTGCGTAGGCGACCGCTGCCAGCTCGGCACCGAATCGATCGCAGAAAGCACGATCGACTGGATCGGCTTCCAGCGGCGCAGCGGGGAGCCCGCCCCGACCGCTCACGAGCCGCAGCGCGATGAGGTCCTGCTCAACGACGGCAGCGTTCACTCGGGCCATTTGGTGGGCGTGAGCCTCGGAGAGGTCGTCCTCCAGGAGGGATCCTTCGATCGTGCTGGCGTCGCTTGGCTGCACCTTGCCGGAGGAGTTCCTCCGGCGAGCGGGGGACCGATCGCGGGCGAGGAGAAGCCCACGCCGAGACCCACTCCGAGCCCGAGCGCGACCGGGCCACAGCCCCCAGTTCCTCCCTCACCCCCTGCTGCCGCATCCCCGCCTGCCGCGCCACCCCGGCCGCGGCGATCTCCGGCGACGATCGATCTCCGGTGCCTGGAGCTGGCGCAGCGCGTCAGCCAGACGAAAGCCTGGCACGGATCCTTTGTCGCGGAATTCCGCTACCAGACCGGCTCCTGCCCGTGGGAGTCGGTGTACAAGGTGTGCCGGGGAACCTGGACCTGGACGGCCCGGGGTTCGCTCGAGTTCGGGCCGCAGCCCGCGCGCGAGCACGCCTTCGAGTGGGAGGGGGATGGCACGGCTCACGCGGAGGTGGACCTGCAGTCGACGTTTGGCAGCCCGCCGATCGTCTACACCGCAACCAACCAGGGGAGCGGAACGGTCCGCCTGAGGGGATCGAACCTGCGGCCGAGCCTGGGCCTCTCCGGCGACTGCACCTACCGCGTCCACTTCGGCGCTCTGCGAGCGTCCGTCGAGGAGAGGCTCACGCGCTCGGATACCGGCGAGACCGAGACCGCACGCTCGGACTCCTGGCTCCTGATCCAGGCGACGGACGTTCCCCTGCCCGAGCGCGGGCTGGTGCTGAGCGGAAGCCGCACCATCCCGGTCCAGGGCGATACCGAGCACCTGGCGGAGTTCTTCACCGTGATCCAAGGGGGAGACGCGTACCTGTTCAGCCAGGTTTGGGATCCGCAGCACCCGCCGCGTGGCCGGATCCTCTGGTCCATCTGCCCGGTAGGCGAGTCCTGCCCGCTCGCCGCGCCGCCGGAACCCGGGAAGGGGGACCCCTGCGGCGATCCCGCCGAGCAGCGCGCTCTGATGGATCCGCTGTGGAACCAACGGCAGATGCGAGCCCGCCAGCTTGCTGTCGACTGGCAGAAGCTGGCGGCTGCCAATCGGGACCTCAACGACCATCTCGAGGCCTGGCGGGCGGCGATTCCCCTTTGTGCCATCGAGGAGATCGTCCAAGAGGCGCTCCAGGACCTGGTGAAGGGCCTGGCAGGCGAGGCAGGTGAGCTCACCGAGGCGCTGGGGAAGATGGCCACTGGCGATCTCTCCTACATGGCCCAGGGAGAGTACGGAAACATTCTCACCCTGCTCCAGGACGACGCGAAGCTCCTGCAGGCCGCTCTCGGCGTGGGCGATCCGCATGCGATGGAGGAGCAGTTGGCGGACTGCTCCGGACTGCCGGCGGATCTTCGCGAAGGAGCGAAGGCCTTCGTCGACGCCTACGCCGAGGTGAAGTCGCAACTGCCCGAGGTGCAAGCGGAGGTCAACGGCATCCACCAGCTGGATCAGCAGTACTGGGACCAGTGGCACAAGTACTATCAGGCCTGTCTGGATTACGCGGCCTGCAAGAAGATCCCGCCTACGGACTGCGTCGCGCCGCCGGACCAGCCGGCGGGCCCCATTCCGGGGCAGCAGACCACTCCGCCTACCGCTCCGCCGCAGCCCTGAGCGCCCACCGGGTGCTCGGCGAGGCTCTCACTCGGGAGCGCCGTTCGCGTACGGGGCAAGCGCGGCGTACAGGGTGCGATGCACGGGGGTGGCAAGCCCCAGCCGGGCGGCGCGGCGGACGATGGCGCCGCTCAGCCACTCGAGCTCGAGGCGCCGGCCGCGCAGCAGGTCCTGCGCCATCGAGGCGCGGGTCTCCGGCGCGAGGCCGTCGAGCAGCGCCATCTGGCGATCGACGAAGTCCCGGCCGAGGTCGACGCCTTCGGCGGCGGCGAGCGCCATGCCCTCGCCGAGCGCGTCGGCGAACAGCGCGCGGGTCGCGGGCAGGCGGCGCAGCGGTCCGACCGGGAGTCGGGTCACGGCGTTGACGGCGCTCGCGGCGGCGAGGAACACGAACTTCTCCCAGGTCGCCCGGCGCACGTCGGGGCTCGCCTCGGCGGCGACGCCCGCGGCCCGGAAGGCGGCGACGAGCTCGGCGATGCGCGCCGACGGGTCGCCGCTGAGCTCGCCGAGCACCAGTCGAGCAAGGGTGCCGACGTGGCGCACGACCCCCGGGGCGGCGATCGTCGCGGAGATGTAGGTGACGCCGCCGACGACCGCCCGCGGGCCGGCCGCGGCGGCGAGGAGCGCGTCTTTCTCGATCCCGTTCTGCAGCGACACGACCTCGGTCGTCGCGCCGACCATCGCCGGCAGCGCAGTCATCGCCGCTTCGCTGTCCCAGAGCTTGACGGCGACGATCACCAGGTCGGCCGTGCCCACCGCGCCGGGGTCGGTGAAGACCGCGGCCGGGTGGATGTGCGCGTCACCGAGCGCGCTCTCGAGGCGCAACCCGCCGCGGCGCATCGCATCGGCGTGGGCGCCGCGGGCGAGGAACGCCACGTCGTGGCCGGCGGCGGCCAGGCGCGCCCCGAAGTAGCCGCCGACCCCGCCGGCGCCCAGGATGGCGGCTCTCATGCTCGCTTCACCTCACGGGTAGTAGCCGCGGATCGTCTTCACCTCGACGCCCGACTTCGAGCACCGGAGATCGACGCTGCGGAACTTGTCCTCGGGCGCGGTGTTCGTCGACTGGTAGGTGATCAGGTAGCGCGAGCGCAGCTCCTTCTGGATCTGGCTGTAGATGCTCGCGAGCTGGTCGACCGAGTCGATGAAGAAGCTCTCGCCGCCGGTCTCGTCGGCGAGCTTCTCCATCTTCTTCTTGGCGTCGTGCTCGGAGCGCCCGAGATCGAGGCCGATGGCGTAGATCGCGACGCCGGCGCGGCGCGCATAGTCCAGGCACTCCTCGAAGGTGAAGCGGCTGTTCTCGTCCTTGCCGTCGGTCAGCAGGAGCAGCGCACGCTGGCCCTTGATGCCGTTCAGGTAGAAGAGCGAGAAGATGACCGAGTCGTACAGCGACGTGCCGCGCTCGGCCTTGAGGCCGGCGAGCGCCCCGGCCAGCGCCGAGACGTCGTTGGTGAGCTTGACCTGCAGCGTCGGTCGATCGTTGAAGGTGACGACCGCGGCGCGGTCCTTCGGCGTCACCGCTTCCTGGAAGAAGCGCAGCGCCGCCTGCCGGGCGGCGTCCAGGCGGTCGGCCATCGAGGCCGAGGTGTCGAGCAGGATCTCGACGTGGATCGGCAGGTTCTCGACCTGCTCGAAGCGCAGGATCTCCTGCGGCTTGCCGTCCTCGCTGACCGAGAAGTCCTGGCGCGAGAGCCCGCCGATCGGGCGCCGGGTCTGCTTGTCGAGCGTGGCGGCGTAGAGCTCGACGTACTGGACGTTCACCTGCTCGAGGTAGTCGGGGGCGTTGATGAACTGGACGCGCTCGGTGGAATTGCCGTCGGGCAGGTAGGCAACGGCGCGCACGTACCCCGTCGGGTTGGGCCCGAGCACGATCGGCTGCGCGAACGGCGGCTGGTAGAGCGTCGCGACCAGGGTCTCGTTCAGGTAGAACTCGACCCGCTGGACGGGCGCGTTGTCCGGCGTGTCGACTGCGACCTCCGCGCGCAGGCTGCCCTTGTACGTCTTGCCGGCCTTGGGCTCGATGAAGCGGATCGCGAAGCGGTGCGCGCCGGCGTTCACCTGGCGTTCGTCGCTCGCCACCTCCTGGCCTTGCGCGTCGCGCTCGACGACGCGCAGCAGGTGGGTGCGCGGCAGCGTCCCGAGGTCGAGCTCGACCGAGTACGGCGGGGTGCGCTTGGTGAGCACGGTCTTGCCGTCGAGCACGAAATCGACCTGGGTCGGCGCGGCGCCGGTCGTCAACGTATCGAAGCGCACCATGCCGGCCTGCAGGTCGCCGCCGGTGGGCGGGATGATCTTGATCGTGTTCTCGCCGCTGGCGATCGCCGCGTTGGCCTCGGCCAGCAGCTTGGCGGTCTCCGGGTCCACGACCGCCGGCATCTCGGGGCCGGCCACGCCGGGGACCGTGATCTCGCGCTGGTCGCGGAACAGCTTGCCGGAGTTGAGGTCCTCGACCTTGAGGATCAGGGTGAACTTCCCCGGCCGCAGGGTGCGCTCGAGGACGAGCGGGATCGCGGGTCCGGTGATCTGGCTGGCCGGGAACGCGAACTTGTAGCGGAAGTTCTCGAATAGCTTGCGCCCGAGCAGCACCTCGCCGGTGAGCAGGAAGTCGTACGACTTGTTGCCGGCGAAGTCGGCCAGGCCCGCCTCGGCGACCGGCACCGAAACGATGCCCTGGACGACGGTGCGGCTCTGGCGACGGCCGGGGAAGCCGACCTCGACCTTGGCGTGGAAGCGCCCGGCGTTGGGATCGACGTCGGTCGAATAGGCGTGGAACGTCGCGACCCACTCGCGCTGCGGCTTCTCGATCGGCGCCTCGAGCCGGCTGAACTCGGTCGAGTAGTCGAGCGCGCCCTGGCGCAGCATCATCGACAGTGCGCCCACCAGCGGGTCGGCGTTCAGGCAGCTCTGCGCGATCATCTGCAGCACCTGATAGTCGCCGGCGCCCGGCGGCGGATACTGGACCAGATCGGACAGCCCCTCCGCCGGCTGCCAGATCCGGTACTGACCGAGCCCGAAGTGCTGCACGAAGACGATGTAGATCTTCTGCCGGGTGCGCTCGTTGGCGTCGTAGTACCAGACCTCGGTGGGCCAGATGACGCCGGAGCAACGCACCTGCGTCGAGGCGTCTGGCGGGCCGTTCAGGAGCAGCATGCGCGCGCGGTCCTCCTGCAGGCTGCCGTACTCCTTGCGCGCGTACTCGAGGCGCTGTTCCCAGTTCTCGCGCGCCTCGTTGCGCGCCGTGTCCGGGTAGGGGTCGCGGATCTCCCAGAAGCGATCGATGAAGGCATCGCGCTGGTAGTCCTGCTCGATCTCGAGGAAGGCGTCGAGCTCCTCGGGAGTGATCAGCAGCTCGACGTCCTCGAGCCAGCGCTGATAGGTCTCCGGCAGCTTGGCAATGCGGCGCTTGCGCTCTGCCTTGCTCAAGGCCGCCGGTTTCGCCGAGGGCTTCGCCGGGGGGCTCGGCGCCGGGCGGGCGGTGGGGGTCGCGGTCGGAGTTGGCGCCGGCGAGGGCGAGGGAGCGGGAGTAGGCTGCGCCGTCGCCGCGCCGGCCAGCAGTGCGAGCGCGAGGACGATCCCGGCGAGACGAGGGCGCTGGAGCATGACGCTCATCCTAGTCGTCGTCGGGCCGGCGATCCATGGGCTTGAATGGCGAGGATGGGCCTGATTGGATTCACACGCTTCCCGTCACGCCCCGGCGGTGGGTCCCTGCTGCGCGCCGCCCGGTTCTCGTGGCGGATGCAAACCGTGGGCCGAGCTACAATCGTGGGTCCGATGTGCGCCGTGTACCTCGACCACAACGCCACCACGCCGCTCGACCCGCGGGTCCGCGCGGCGATGCTGCCGTGGCTGGGGGAGCGCTTCGGCAACCCCTCCTCGGTGCATGGCTTCGGGCAGGTGGCGCGCGAGGCGGTCGAGGCCGCCCGCGCGGAAGTCGCGACGCTTCTCGGCGCGCGGCCGGCGGAGATCGTGTTCACCGCCTCCGGCACCGAGGCCAACAACATGGTGCTCGCCGACCGCGAGCGGCGCTGTGGCGCCCGGGGCCACGTCGTGCTGTCGGCGTTCGAGCACGCCTCGATCCGCGCCGCGGCGGCGCGTCTCGCGCAGGCCGGAATGGCAGTCGAGCCGGTCATGCCGGGTCAGGACGGCCGGGTGCGCCCCGCCGACTTCGCCGCCGCGCTACGCCCCGACAGCCGGCTCGCCTGTCTGATGCTCGCCAACAACGAGCTCGGCACCTTGCAGCCGGTCGCCGAGGTCGCGGCCCTGTGCCGCGCGCGCGGCGTCCTGCTGCTCTGTGACGCCGTGCAGGCGGTCGGCAAGCTCCGAGTCGACGTCGGCGAGCTCGGGGTCGACTACCTGACGCTCGGCGCCCACAAGTTCCACGGCCCGCTCGGCGCGGCCGCGCTGTGGGTGCGCGACGGAGTCGAGATCGAGGGCCTGCTCGTCGGCGGCAGCCAGGAGCGGCGGCGCCGGGCGTCGACCGAGAACGTGCCGGCGATCGTCGGCCTGGGCGAAGCGGCGCGCATCGCGGCGGCCGAGCTGCCGGCGCGCGCCGCCCACCTCGCGGCGCTCCGCGACCGCTTCGAGGCCGGCCTGGCGGCGATCCCCGGCGCCGTCGTCCACTGCGCCGGCACGCCGCGCACCCCGCAGACCTCGCACATCGCGCTGCGCGGGCTGTCGGCGCAGGCTCTGCTCATCCGTCTCGACCTGCGGGGCTTCGCGGTGTCGACCGGTTCCGCTTGCGCGGCGGGGACGGTGGAGGCGAGCCCGACGCTGCTCGCCATCGGCCTCGACCCCGCCGAGGCGCTGGCCTCGCTGCGGGTGAGCTTCGGTCTGACCAGCCGCGCCGAGGAGGTCGACGCGTTCCTCGCCGTCCTCGCGGCGGAGGCTGCGGAGCTGCGGCGATGAGCCCCGAGCGGATCGACCGTCACGGCCGGATCGCGGTCGCGATGAGCGGCGGTCTCGACTCCGCGGTCGCCGCCTGGCTGCTGGCGCGCTCGGGGGTAGAGGTCGTCGGTCTCTCGATGCTGCTGGTCGACGAGTCGGGCCAGGAGCGTCACGGCCGATGCTGCGGCTCGCTCGACCTGCGCGACGCTCGCCGGGTGGCGCAGCAGATCGGGATTCCGCACTACACGCTGCGCATGGACGAGGAGTTCCGGCGCGACGTCGTCGAACCCTTCGTCGAGGACTACCTGGCGGGCCGCACACCGATCCCGTGCACGCGCTGCAACACCTTCATCAAGTTCGACCTCTTCTTGCGCCGGGCGCGCGAGCTCGGGGCGGAGACGATCGCGACCGGGCACTACGCGCGGGTCGTCGCGGGGCCGGACGGCTCGGAGCTCCATCGGGCGCGCCACCTGGAGAAGGACCAGAGCTACTACCTGTTCGAGCTCACCCAGGAGGAGCTGCGCGCGACCCTCTTCCCGGTCGGTGAGCTCGCCAAACCGGAGGTGCGCGAGCTGGCGCGCGCCGCCGGCCTCGTGGTGGCGGAGAAGGGCGAGAGCATGGAGATCTGCTTCGTCCCCGGCTCGGTCGAGTCCTTCGTCGAGCGCCAGGCGGCGGAGCGGCCCGAGCGCTTCCCGGGCGCCGTGCTCGGCAGGCCAGCGGCGGTCGTCACCGCCGAAGGCGAGCACCTGGGCGAGGGAGCGCCGGTCTATCGCTACACGGTGGGCCAGCGCCGCGGCCTGGGCGTGACGGTGGGCCGCCCGCTGTACGTGCTGCGGATCGAGCCCGAGGCGAACCGGGTGGTGGTCGGCGAGCCGCAGGCCCTGCTCGCCTCGGGGCTGCGCGGCGAGCGCCTGCACTGGATCGGCCCCGATCCCGGCGGCGCGGTTCAGGCCGCAGTGCGCATCCGCGCCCAGCACGAGCCCGCCGCGGCGGAGGTGCGGCCGCTCGGCGATGGCCGCGTGGAGATCGAGTTCGCCGAGCCGCAGCGTGGCATCGCTCCCGGCCAGGCCGCCGTCTTCTACCAGGGCAGCCGCGTGCTCGGCGGCTGCTGGATCGCGCGCTGAGCCGGACGCCGATGCGGCTCCTCGCCCTGCCCGGGGGCTACGCCGTCTGCCGTCTCGATCCCGCGGCGGCGCTGCCGGCGTGGACAGCGATGGCAACCGGCGACGCGCTGTGGAGCGTCACGCGCACTGCCGCCGAGCTGTCGATCGTCTGCGCCGAGGAGCGCGTGCCCGCCGTTACCCGCGCCGAGCGCGGCTTCCGCGCCTTCGTCGTCGCCGGTCCGCTCGACTTCTCGGCGATCGGCATCCTCGCCGCGCTCACCCGGCCGCTCGCCGAGGCCGGCATCAGCCTGATCGCGATCTCGACCTTCGACACCGACTACCTGCTGGTACGGGCCGGCGACTTGGAGCGGGCGGTCGCCGCTTGGCGCGCCGCCGGGCACCAAGTCGAGGGCTGAGAGCCGCCCAGACGCGCGACGCGTCGCTTGACTTATAAATACGGATAGTTATTATCCGGATTATGAAGATCGGCGATGGCGTCGAATGGGCGATCCACTGCTGCACCGTGCTGGCCACGCTGCCGGATGGGACGTCGCTGCCGGCCGCACGGCTGGCGGAGCTCCATGGCGTCCCGGCCGCCTACCTCGCGAAGCACCTGCAGGCACTGGCTGCGGCGGGGATCGTCGCGGCGCTGCCCGGCCGGCGCGGCGGCTACCGCCTGGCGCGGCCGGCGGAGGAGCTGACGCTGCTCGAGGTCGTCACGGCGGTCGAGGGCGGCGATCCCGCCTTCCGTTGCACCGAGATCCGTCGTCGCGGTCCGTGTACGGGGCTGCCGGCGGCGCTGTTTGCGGCCCCGTGCGCCGTCGCCAGCGCCATGGCGCGGGCCGAGGCGGCGTGGCGGAAGGAGCTCCAGGCGACGACCGTCGCCGACCTCGCGCGCCACGTCGAGCGCCACGTCGACCCACGGATTCTCCGGCGGGTCGGCGACTGGCTCGACAGCGTCTTGTGAAGGAATCCACCCCGAAAGGAGAAGCCCATGGAACCGAGACTCGACTATGGAAAAGCCGCCCCGGGCGCCGTCAACGCCATGCTGGGGCTCGAGAAGTACCTGCACGCCTGCAGCCTCGAAGAGGGTCTGATCCACCTCGTGAAGCTGCGCGTCTCGCAGATCAACGGCTGCGCCTACTGCCTCGACATGCACTGGAAGGACCTGCGGGCGCTGGGCGAGAGCGAGCTGCGCCTGTACGAGCTTGCGGCGTGGGAGGAAACCGACTTCTACAGTGAGCGCGAGCGCGCCGCCCTCGCCTTCGCCGAGGCGCTGACCGCGGTCGCCGAGACCCACGTTCCAGACGCGGTGTACGCCGAGGCCCGGCGGCACTTCAGCGACACCGAGCTCGTCGATCTGGCGCTGTGCGTGGCGACGATCAACGCCTGGAACCGTCTGGCGATCACCTTCCGGGCGCCAGCCGGGACCTATCAGCCGCGCTCAGTCTCCACGGTCGCGACCGCCGCTCGGTCCGGCGCCTGACCCGGGCGCCGCGCCGGCGACGACCAGCACGATCTCGCCCTTGATCGCCGGCCGCGCCGCGAGCGTGGCGTGGATCTCGGACAGCCGGCCGCGCAGGACCTCCTCGTGGAGCTTGGTGAGCTCGCGGCCGAGCGCCGCCTCGCGGTCGCCGAGCTCGGCGAGGGCGTCCTCCAGGCTGGCCAGCAGCCGGTGTGGCGATTCGTAGACGACCAGCGTGTGCGGCAGCCCGGCGAGCGTGCGGTAGAAGGCCTTGCGCTTGCCGGTCTTGGGCGGCGGGAAGCCGGCGAAGGTGAAGGGCTGCGGCGGGAGCCCCGAGACGACCAGCGCTACGAGCAGAGCCGCGGGGCCGGGAATCGCCTCGATCCGCGTTCCCTGCGCCGCCGCCTCGCGCACCAGCGGGAATCCGGGATCGGAGACGAGCGGCGTGCCGGCGTCGCTCGCGAGCGCGATCGTCTCGCCGGCCTCCAGGCGCCGCAGGAGCTCGGGCAGGCGGCGGCGCTCGTTGTGCTCGTGGAGCGACAGCAGCGGCCGCTTGATCCCGAGCTGGTGGAGGAGGAGACCGGTGCGCCGGGTGTCCTCGCAGGCGACGAGGTCGGCGCTCGCGAAGGCCTCACGCGCCCGCGGCGAGAGGTCGCCGAGGTTGCCGATCGGGGTCGAGACGACGAGCAGGCGGCCGGGCATCAGGCGGCCCGCATGTTCAGTCGCGCGGGATCTCGCGGTCGAGGTTGACCGCCGAGCCCGACAGGCGGGCGATCAGCATCAGCCGGCGCTTGAACCGGTTGGCGCGCTCGAGGGCGATGATCTTCTCCACCACCTCG
>JBLMYC010000029.1:0-20417 GCA_050258075.1 Acidobacteriota bacterium | reverse complement strand
CGATCTCGGCCAGCGCTTCACGGCCTCGCTCACCTGGACCGACGCCGCCGGCGACCCGCATGTCGCGATACCGGTCGCGATGAGCGAGGACGCCGGCTACTTCTGGTTCTTCGCGCGCGACAACGTCGAGGTGACCGTGAAGCTGCTCGACGGCACGGCGGTGAACGGCTCACACTGGTTCTTCGCCGCCAGCATGACCGACCTGCCGTTCCGCATCGACCTCACCTGGTGTCTGGGGCCGCCGGGCAGCGGGGCGCCCTGCCGGCTGCAGACCTACTCGAGCCCGGGCGGCAACCGCAACTTCATCGACACCGCGACCTTCCCCGGCTCTCCCTAGGCCCCGCTCGCGGGCCCCGCTAAGAGCAGCCCGGCCCCGCCAGGGCACCCTTGGCCGGGAGCTTGACGTCGAAGTCGATCTCCCAGGAATAGGCCCCTTCGCTCTCTCTCTGCCCGGTGATCCGGCCGGCAAGCCGTCCGCCCAGCTCGAGCTTGCCCGAGAGGCGCTCGATCTTCAGGCCGGCGTCCGCCGGGAGATGGAAGACCCACTGCCGGTCGAGCAGCCCGCCGGCCTGGATCAACATCTCGACCGACTTCACCGCCTTCGCGTCCGCAACGACCTCGCCGCCGCCCGGGCAGAACGCGAGCTGGATCAGCCGACGATTCTCCGGGGCGTCGGAGGATGCTTGAAACTTCTCGGCGTCCTGTGGGGCGATCGGCTTTTCGTCGAACCAAAGGGTGACCGCCTGCTCGCCGTCGAAGTAGGCCACCGCGCAGTTGCCCATCGCGAAGCTCTTGCCTGCCAGGACGCCCTTGACCGAGCACTTGTCCTGTGCCTGAGCGCCGAAAGCGACCATGGCGCCGAGGGCAGCCGTCCACGCAACACGAGACCATCTCAGTCTGGAAGACATGGGTCATCTCCTTTTCGTCGATATCGGCCGCCCGGAAATCCCGGGAGGCCGGCGGGCTCGCCAGCGGATCACTTCTTCGCCGGCAGGTGGACCTCCATCGCCGTCTTGTCCATCGCCAGGTGCACCACGACTCGCAGGCCCTTCGCGAGGTCGGCGGCGCTGCCCGGCCGGTCGCCGACGAAGTACTTCGTGGCTTCGGTGAGCGCGATCGCCTGCGTCTTGCCGTCCTGGGTCACAACTTCGAGGTGCTTGGCGTCGAAGGCGGCGATCGTGCCCATCACGTGGCCGGCGCCGTGCGCCAGCGCGGCGGCGGAAAGGAGCAGCACGATCGTGAGCGAAGCCAGGAGCATTCGTTGCGGGGACATCGTTGCCTCCTCGGTCGTCGGGTCAGTGGGGCTCATGATGCTGAGGCTCGGGGCTGGGCGCCGGTCCGCCCTCGAGGAAGCGCCGCTCCGCGTCGCGCTCCTCCTCCTCCATGGGGCTCACCGGGTTGAAGCGCGCCATGTCGCGCAGCTCTTGCGGGGTCAACCGCGGCAGGTGACGGATGAAGTCCACCAGCTCCCAGCTCTGCCGCGCGCTCGCTTCCGAGCCGTCGCCCCAGCCGGGCATGCCGGTGAAACGGATGCCGTCCTCGATGATCGCAAAGAGCTCGCCGTCGCGGAGGCGCTGGGTCGCCGCCAGCCGCAGGTCCGGAGCCGGCGGGTACAGCCCCTGCCCGATCTCGGTCTGGCCGCTGCCGTCGTTCGCGTGACAGGACGCGCAGTGATCGGCGAAGTGGCGCCGCGCGGACTCCAGGACTTCGGGCGTCGCGGGCAGCGGATTCGCCCGCTGACGGATGCGCTCCGGCGTCGCCAGGCGGCGAAGCTGGCCAGCCACCCAGGCCTCGACCGCCGACGGGCGGCCCTTGGCGCTCAGACCGTGGCGCTGCAGGTAGACATGGCCGGCGACGGCGCCGAGGGCCACGAGCACCAGCAAAGCGAAGACGCGACGCACGGCAAGCGGATCAACGCACGAACAGGGTGAGCGTCGTGAAGTCGCTCACCCAGTCGAGCCCCGGTTCCGACGCCGGGCGCAACAGGGTGGCGCGCACCAGATAGCGGCCCGGCCGCGCGAGCTCGAAGGTCGCTCTGCCGTCGGCGCCGGTCGAGACGAGCTGCGCCTTCGTCTCGCCGGCACGCACGACGCCGATCGCCAGACCGGCAGCGGGCTGTCCGGCACGGAGCGCCCGCACCTCGAGACGGCTCCCGGCCGCGAGTGTCGTCGGGTCGCTCTCGGGCACCAGCTCGAGCCCGAGGCCGAGTGGCTCGGCCCAGGTGCCATCGGACTTACCGCCCACCCGCACGAAGCTCTTGGCGTGCTTGGTGTACTGCTCCACCCAGCGCCCCGAGCCGCTCCTCCAGATCCGGCGGATTTCCGCCGGCGCGCCGATCTCGGCCAGGTACTCCTCGACCTCGGCCGGTCGCAGCTCGAGGCGGCGCGGCAGCAAGCCGACGCCGCAGGTCGCCAGACCCGGCGTCGTCGGCCGGGTGCGAAGGCGCAGCGCTCCGGGGACACCCGATCGGGCGAGCGGCAAGCGCGCGCCGGCGAGGCGGCACTCGGCCGAGGCCACGCGCTCCGGGGCGATCGCGGTGTCGAGGCGCGGAAACTCCATGCCGCTCGACAAATCGAGCAGCGCTTCCTGGGAAAGCGCGACATCGGCACCGAGTGGCAGCAGCCAGGTGTCGTGGGCGCGCGCGGCGGTGGCGCTCCAGCACAGAACGAGGGCGACGGCGGCGGCGAGTCTCGGCATGCAACCTCCCCAGGGACCTGCGATGGTAGCAGCGATTCCTGCCGCGATCCCCGTTAGACTCCGTTCGTCGACTCGTCATGCGCGCCCTCGCCCTCGCCCTCCTGGTCCTAGGCGGCAGCCACCAGGCGACCGCTGCGGCCGGCAAGCCGGCCGATCCGCTCGCGGCGCTAGGGATCGCGGTCAGCCGCGGCGCCGCCCCGGGCTACGTGGCGAGCAGCGCCTGCCGCGTCTGCCACCGCGAGATCTTCGACTCCTACCAGCGCGTCGGCATGGCGCGCTCTTTCTTCCGACCGAGCCCGGAGCGCGACATCGAGGACTTCACCGCGGCGCCCTTCGAGCACGTCGCCTCGCATCGGCGCCTGGCGATCACGCGGGTCGGCGGCCGCTTGGTCTTCCGGCGCTGGCAGGTCGCACCGGACGGTTCGCGCCTGAACGAGATCGAGATCCCGATCGACTGGGTGCTGGGATCGGGCCACTTCGCGCGCACCTACCTCTATCGCACTCCCTCCGGCGAGCTCTTCCAGCTGCCGCTCGCCTGGTACTCGCAGGAGCGACGCTGGGGCATGGCCCCCGGCTACGACCGTCCGGATCACCAGGGCGTGCTGCGCCGCGTCCGCCGCGAGTGCATGGTGTGCCACGACGCATACCCCGAGCTGGCGGCGGGAGCCGACACCGCCGGAGCCGCTCAACGCTTCCCCGCCGACCTCCTCGAAGGCACCGGCTGCCAGCGCTGTCACGGCCCCGGAGCGGAGCACGTGCGGGCCGCGCTCGACCCTCGCACCCCGGCCGAACGCCTGCGCTCGACCATCGTCAACCCGCGCCGCCTGCCGCCCGCCCGCCGCGACGACGTCTGCAACCAGTGCCATCTGCAGCCGGCCGTGGTGCTGCCGGGCGTGCGCCGCTTCGGGCGCGGCGACTACGCCTTCCGCCCCGGCCAGGCGCTCGGCGATCAGCTGGTGCTCGTCGACCCCATCGAAGCCGGTCGAGCACGGGACGCGCGGTTCGAGATCGATCACCACGGCTACCGCCTGCGCCAGAGTCGCTGCTTCCAGCAGAGCGGCGGGCGCCTCGCCTGCATCACCTGCCACGATCCTCATCGCCGGGTCGCGCCTGCCGAGCGAGTGGCGCACTTCCGCGCCGCGTGCCTGACCTGCCACCGCGCCGAGCAGTGCCCGACGCAGCGCGCCACGGCCGCAGCGCCCACCGACGCGTCCAACGCCGACTGCACCGCCTGTCACATGCCGAAGCGACGCACCCAGGACGTCGTCCACGTGGTGATGACCGACCACCGGATCGCCCGCCTGCCGCCGTCCGGGGACCTCGTTGCACCGCTTCCCGAGCGCGAGCCGGAGATCGCGGCGGTCGAACTGCTCGCACCGGTGCGCGAGGCGAGCCAGGAGGCGCCGCAGGGCTCGCTGGCGGAGATCTACCGCGCCGTCGCCACCCTGCGCGCGATCGCCACGCCGGCCGCCACCGACCATCTGGCGGCCCTGCTCGGCACCGGCGGCGAGGCGGAGCCGCGACTCGATCTCGGGCGCGCCCAGGTCCAGCTCGGGAGGTTCGCAGCCGCCGAACAGACGCTCGGCGCCCTGCACGGCGGGCCTCCCCTCGAGCGCGCCGCGCTCCGCCTGCTCGCCCTGGCCGCCAGCGGCCAGGGGCAGACCGATCGCGCCATCGCCCTGCTCCGCCGCGCGCTCCGCGAGGAGCCCGACGACGCCGAAACGCGATACAACCTGGGACGGCTGCTCGCCGCGCGCGGACACCGCGGCGAGGCGATCACGGAGCTCGAGCGCGCCGTCGCCGGGCGTCCCAACCTCGCCATCGCCTGGTCGTGGCTCGGCCGCCTCCAGCTCGCCGCCGGCCAGCGAACCGCCGGCGAATCGAGTCTGCGCTCCGCCCTCGCCTGGGATCCGAGTCTCACGCCGGCCTACGCGGCCTTGATCGGCGCCCTGCTCACCGACCGCGACCGGGGGGCGGCGCAGCGCTACCTGGCGGTCGGCGCCGAGAGCGCCGGCGACCCGCGGGCCCTCGCTCCGCTCGCCGCCGCGGCCGAAGCGCCTCACCGCTGAGTCGAGCAGGCCCTCGCAACCAGAGCATCTTGCCCGCGTCGACGCCAGGAATCGGAGCGAGATCCGGGCTCGCCCGCGCGGCCGGCCGAAGATCGGGGACCGAGCCCGCGGCGCTCAGGCCGCGACAGCGCCGGCTGCCGCCGCCGCAAGGACCGCGTCGACCCACCAGAAGATGTCGTGTTTGCGGATTCCCCGCCGCAGCTTGGCCATGCGGCTGCGGCGCTCGGCAGGTTGCATGTGGAAGGCGCGGGCCAGGGTGTCGGCGAGGCCGACGACGTCGTAGGGATTGACCAGCAGCGCCGCCTTCCCGAGCTGGCGCGCGGCGCCGGCGAACTCGCTCAGCACCAGCACGCCCTCGCGATCGACGCGCGCCGCGCAGTATTCCTTGGCCACCAGGTTCATGCCGTCCTTGAGCGGCGTCGCCAGGCAGACGTCGGCGGCGCGGTAGTACGCCAGCAGCTCGTCGTGTGGAATGGTCCGGTGCAGGTAGTGGATCGGCACCCAGCCGGGCTCGCCGAGCTGGCCGTTGATCTGACCGACCAGTTGCTCCACCTCGAGCCGCGCCTGCTGGTACTGCGGGATCTCCGCCCGGCTCGGCGCCAGGATCTGCAGCAGCGTGATCCGGCGCAGCAGCTCCGGATGCCGCCGGAAGAGCTCGCCGAACGCCGCCAGCTTGAAGGGCACGCCCTTGGTGTAGTCCAGGCGATCGACGCCGAGCACGATCTGCACCCCACCGAGGTCGGCGCGCAGCGCGGCAGCGCGCTCGGCGACCTCCGGGCGGCGCGCCGCGGCTCCGATCGCCCGCGCGTCGACGCTGATCGGAAACGCCCCGGCGCGCACCGTGCGCTCCCGCCAGCGGATCTCGCGGATCGCGGCGCGCCGTCCCAGCCGCGCCTCAGGCAGCAGGGTGGCGAGACAGGTGGTGAAGTTGCGCCGGTCACGGCGGACCTGAAAGCCGACCAGGTCGTAGGCGAGCAGGAATTCGAGCAGCTCCCGGCGCCACGGCAGCTTGGCGAAGATGTCGAGCGGCGGGAATGGAATGTGGAGGAAGAAGGCGCTCGGCAGCTCGACGCCGAGCGAGCGCAGCTCCCAGGCGACGGGGATCAAGTGATAGTCCTGGACCCAGACGAAATCACCCGGTCGCGCCAGGTCCGCCACCACCTCGGCGAACTTGCGGTTGGCGCTGCGGTAGGCCTGCCAGTACGCGGGCTCGAAGGTGCAGCGGGTCTGCAGATCGTGGAACAGCGGCCACAGGACCTCGTTGGAGAAGCCCAGGTAGTACAGGTCGCGCTCCGCTGCGGTGAGTGGCACGCTGCGCAGCTCGAAGCCCTGACCGGCGGTGGAGAGGGCCGCGGCGCTCTCCCTTTCCTCCTCGTCGACCAGGCCCGACCAGCCCACCCACACGCCGCCGCGGCGCGCCAGCACCGGCTCGAGCGCGGTCACCAGGCCGCCGGCGCCCGCCTGGCACACCCAGCCGCCTTCGGCGCCGCGCTCGAGCGTGACCGGCAGACGATTGGAGACGACGATGAGACGGCCAGACCCGGGCATGTGACTTTCTCAGGGTACCATGCAGCGAATCGATCGCGCCCCGATAGACTACGTCGCGCATGGGCGATCCTTCGACCTTCCCCGATCCCGGCAATCGACGCCCCGCGGGCTGGCCGCGTCTCGACCACGGCATGATCGGCAACGGCCGAGTCGCCGCGCTGGTCGCACCGTCGAGCGCCATCGAGTGGCTGTGCCTGCCCAACTTCGACTCGCCCGCGGTCTTCGCGCGCCTGCTCGACGCCGAGCACGGCGGAACCTTCCGCATCCTGGCGCGCGAGCGCGAGGTCGCGGGACGGCTCGCCTACGTTCCGCACACCAACGTGCTGTCGACCGTGTTCGAGGACGGCGACGCCGCCTGGGAGATCGTCGACTTCGCGCCGCGCCTGCCCGACGGCTGGGGAGTGCTGGCGCCGCGCGAGCTGGTGCGTCTGGTGCGCCCGCTACGCGGCCAGCCGGTGCTGCGCGTCGACTTCGATCCGCGTCCAGACTATGCCCGGGCGGCGGTCTCATTCGTCGAGACGACGCACGGCGTGGAGGTCGCCGGCAACTCGACGCCGCTCCACCTCGCCACCAACCTGCCGGTGCCCTATGTGCTCGGCAAGCGCGACTTCGTGCTCGCCAAGCCGGTGTTCTTCAGCCTCGCTTACGGCCGGCCGGACACCGTCCCCGACATCGCCGAGGTCGAGCACCAGCTGCGCCTCACGACCTCCGGCTGGCGCGCCTGGACGCGGACCTGCGCGCTGCCCGAGTTCGCCGCCGACGCGGTGCTGCGCTCGGCGCTGTGCCTGAAGCTGCACACCTTCCACGACACCGGCGCGGTGATCGCGGCGGCGACCACCAGCATTCCCGAGGCGATGGGGACGCAGCGCACCTGGGACTACCGCTACTGCTGGCTGCGCGACGCGGCGTTCGTGCTCGAGGCGCTCCGTCGTCTGAGCCACAACTCGGAGGGCGAGCAGTTCCTGGGCTTCCTGCGCGACATCGCCGAGTCGGGGCCGCTGCAGCCGGTGTACGGCATCGACGGCCGGCGCGACCTGCCGGAGGAGATCCTGCCTCATCTCGCCGGATTCGGCGGCAACGGCCACGTGCGCATCGGCAACGCCGCCGCCACCCAGCGCCAGAACGACCTGGTGGGCGAGATCGTGCTCTGTCTCGAGACCCTGCTCACCGACCCGCGCCGCGTGCATCCCGACGTCGACTCCTTCCTGCCTCTTGTCCACCGCCTCGTCGAGCAGGCGATCACCGACGCCCCGACCCGCGATACCAGCATCTGGGAGTTCCGCACCCTGCTCGCACATCACACCTTCTCGCGCGCCATGTGCTGGGCGGCGGTCCACCGCGGCGCCATCCTCGGCCGCCAGCTCGGCGCCCACGACCTCGTATCGCGCTGGGAGGCGATCGACCTCGACGAGCAGCGCACCGTCCTCGAGCGCGGCTACAACCGCAAGCTGGGATTCTTCACGCAGGCACTCGACGGCCTCTACCCGGACGCCGCGAATCTCCTGCTGCCGACGATCGGCCTGCTCGAGGCCAGCGATCCACGTTTCGTCTCGACGCTGCGGGCTTACGAGCGCCTGCTGGTCGAGGACGGCTGGATGCTGCGCTATCGCAACCCCGACGACTTCGGCGAGACCACCTCCGCCTTCACGATCTGCTCCTTCTGGTGGGCCGAAGCGCTGGCGCTGGCCGGCGAGGTCGAGCGCGCCGCCGAGCTGTTCGAGCGCCTGCTCGCCTTCGCCAATCCGGTGGGGCTGTTCTCCGAGGACGTCGACCCGGCGACCGGCGCCCTGATCGGCAACTTCCCGCAGGCCTACACCCACGTCGGCCTGATCCACGCCGCGATCACCATCGGCACGCTGCTCGACGTGCGCTCCGGCCACGTCCGCGCCTGGGCCTGAGGCGGCTCCGGGCTATCTCGCCGCGCCGCTCGCGACGAAGAGCGTCTGCGTCGGATACGCGAACTCGATGCCACGCTCCGCGAAGCGGCCGAAGATCTCCAGGTTGATCGCCTGCTGCACGTCCATGTACAGGTTGTAGTCGGGCTCCAGCACGTAGTAGACGATCTCGAACTCGATGGCGCTGTCGCCGAAGCCTCTGAAGTGCGCGCGGTCGAAGCGCGCTCTCTCCTGGCGGCGCACGATCTCCTCCAGCAGGCTCGGGATCTCCGCCAAGGTCGCCGCCGCAGTCTGGTAGGTGACACCGAGCGAAAACACCACCCGGCGCTCCTGCATGCGCTTGAAGTTCCGGATCTGGCTGTTCAGCAGGTCGGCATTGGCGAACACCAGCTGCTCGCCCGACAGGCTGCGCACCCGCGTCGTCTTGATGCCCACCCGCTCGACGGTGCCGGCGAACTCGCCGATGACGATGAAGTCGCCAACCTCGAACGGCTCGTCGAGCGCGATCGACAGCGAGGCGAACAGGTCGCCGAGGATGCGCTGCGTGGCGAGCGCGATCGCCACGCCGCCGACGCCCATGCCGGCCACCAGCGCGGTCACGTCGATGCCGAGGTTGGCGAGGATCAGGAGCGCCACGACCGACCATAGCGCCAGCCGGCCGACGAAGGTCACCACCGGGAGCGTCGTCTCGTTGTGCTCGGCGCGGCCGCGCCGCCGTGCCACGTGCTCCGTGAGCACCAGCTCCATGGCCTTGGCGCCCCACAGCCCGCCCTGGAAGATCAGCACCACGACCGCCAGCGCACGCATGCCGCGGGCCTGCTCCGCGGCGAGATCGAGCAGCAGCGAGCCCGCCCACACCGCCGCCGTGAGCAGCACCACGCTGCGCGTCGAGCGCACCAGATGGAGAGCCAGGTCGTCCGCCAGCGTCGTCGTTCGCTGCGCCACCCGCCCGAGGGCGCGGATCATGAACCACCGCATCGCGAGCAGCAGTACGAACGTCGCGGCGGCGAGCAGCAGGGCACCCACCCAGCGCTCGAGCCCGTTGGCGGCCACCAGCCGGGCGAGCGCGCTCACGCTTCCCCCGCGCTGGCGGCCAGCCAGCGATCGAGAAATGCCAGCAGCCCGTGCGGCGGTTGCACCCAGAGCCGCGCACGGGTCGGGCGCGGTTGCTCGCGCACCAGAACCGAGAGACCGCCCGGCGGTAGCGCCGCGAAGGCGTCCTCGTCCGTCAGGTCGTCCCCGAGGTAGGCGAAGACCGCATCCGGCCCCGCTTCGGCGACCAGCGCGGCGACCGCCTGTCCCTTGTGGACCCGCGGCGAGCGCAGCTCGAGGCCGCCGTCGAAGCGGCGCAACTCGAGCCGCTGCTCAGCTGCCGGCGCCCACACCCGCAGCACCTCGCGCTCGACGGCACCGCGGGTCTCGTCGTCCAGCCCGCGCCAGTGCAGGGCTAGGCTGCCCGGCTTGCGCTCCAGCAGCCCGCCCAACCCGCGCCGGCGTGCCGCGCGTTCGGCCGCCTCGAGCCCGCGACGCTCTTGCCCGCCGAGGTCGAGGTAGAGCCGCCTGCCGTCCGGAAGCCAGCGCTCGAGGCCGTGCGCGCCCCAGATCTCAGGCCGAGGTGACAGGCCAAGCAGCGGCGGCAGCTCGGCCGCGCGCCGGCCGCTGATGATCACCAGTCGCGTCGCGTGATCGTCCTGCAGGGCGCGCAGATGTTCGCGCACGCCGGGATAGGGAACGGCGCGATGGCGCTCGACCTGGAACGGCGCCAGGCAGCCGTCGTAGTCGACCATCAGCACGCGCCGCCGCGCGCGCCTCAGGTCGTCGAAGAAGCGATCGAGATCCAGATCCTCCGCGAGCGCCTTCACCTCGAATGCAGGGTATCAAATCGGCGCCGCGACCACAGTCTCCCCGGCTCGCGGATCAGGCCTCGCCGGTCGTCGTGGCGTCTTGGATCGTTTCCGCGCCCAGCTGGCGACCGCGCCACAGCTTGTAGATCGCCGGATAGACCAGCAGCTCGAGCAGGAACGACGTCACCAGCCCGCCGATCATCGGCGCGGCGATGCGCTTCATTACGTCGGCGCCGGCCGAGGTCGACCACAGGATCGGCAGCAGTCCCATGAACGCCGCCGCCACGGTCATCATCTTCGGCCGCGCCCGCTTCACCGCGCCGTGCACGATCGCCTCGTCGACGTCGTGCTCGTCGCGCAGCAGGCCGCGCCGCCGCGCCTCGTCCCAGGAGAGATCGAGGAACAGCAGCATGAACACGCCGGTCTCGGCGTCGAGGCCGAGCAGCGCGATCATTCCCACCCAGGCGGCGATCGAGACGTTGTAGTGGAGCAGCCAGAACAGCCAGATCGCCCCGATCGCCGAGAACGGCACCGCCAGCATCACGATCGTCGCCTTGGTCGCCGACCTGGTGTTGGCGTACAGCAGCACGAAGATCAGGCACAGCGTGATCGGCACCACGACTTTCAGGCGCTCGCGCACGCGCTGCATGTTCTCGAACTGGCCGCTCCACTGTAGGGCGTAGCCGGGCGGCAGCTGCAGCGCTTCCGCCACGGCACGCTTGGCGTCGGCGACGTAGCCGCCGATATCGCGCCCGGCGACGTCGACGAAGACGTACCCAGCGAGGAAACCGTTCTCGTCGCGCAGCATGGACGGACCTCTGACCAGCGAGACGTCGGCGAGCTGGGCCAGTGGCACCTGCGCCCCGCTGGGGGTCGCCACCAGCACCCGGCCCAGGCGGTCCGGGTCCTCGCGCAGCTCGCGCGGATAGCGCACGTTCACCGGGTAGCGCTCGCGCCCTTCGATCGTAGTGGTGATCGTCTCGCCGCCGATCGCGGTCGAGATCGCCGTCTGCAGGTCGGCGATCTGGAGGCCGTAGCGGGCGAGCTGCTCGCGGCGCGGGTCGATGTCGACGAAATAGCCGCTGGCGACGCGCTCGGCGTACACGCTGCGGGTGCCGGGGAGCGGGCGCAGGATCGACTCCAGGCGCTCGCCGATCGCCTCGATCTCCTTGACGTCGGCGCCGAACACCTTGATCCCGACCGGCGTGCGCACTCCCGTCGACAGCATGTCGATGCGCGCCTTGATCGGCATCGTCCAGGCGTTCGTCACCCCGGGCGCCTTGAGCGCCGCATCCATCTGCGTGATCAGCTCCTCCTGCGACAGGCGGTCCGGCCACAACGGCCGCAGGACACGCTGCAGGAGCTCGGGCGCCCACGAGCTGTACCAGCGCGGCTTCGGCCGCCACTCGTGGCGGGGTTTCAGGACCACCGTCGTCTCGATCATCGAGAACGGCGCCGGATCGGTCGAGGTGTCGGCCCGCCCGGCCTTGCCGAACACCGACCCGACCTCCGGGAAGGAGCGCAGTACGCGGTCCTGCGCCTCGAGCAGCTCCTGCGCCTGCGCCACCGAGATGCCGGGCAGAGTGGTCGGCATGTACAGGATCGTGCCTTCATCGAGCGGCGGCATGAACTCGGAACCGAGCCGGAAGTAGAGCGGCACGCTCACAGCGACCAGCGCCACCGCGGTCGCGATCACCGCTTTCGGGCGGCGCAGCACGAAGCGGCAGACCGGATCGTAGATGCGGAAGATCGCGCGGCTGATCGGGTGGCGCTCCTCGGCATAGTACCTGCCGACCAGCGCGGTCGTCGCCAGGCGCGCCAGCCAGCGCGGGCGGAAGGCGAAAGGATCGATGCGCGCGAACAGCATGCGCAGCGCCGGGTCGAGGGTGATCGCGAGCAGCGCCGCCAACGCCATCGCCAGGTTCTTCGAGTAGGCGAGCGGCTTGAACAGCCGCCCTTCCTGGTCGACCAGCGCGAAGACCGGCAGGAAGGCGACCGCGATCACCAGCAGCGAGAAGAAGACCGACGGGCCCACCTCCTGCAGGGCCGCGAGGCGGACCTGGTGGAAGTCTCCCTTCCTGCCGCTCTCCTGCCAGACATGGATCTTGTTGTACGCGTTCTCGACCTCGACGATCGCCCCGTCGACCAGCACGCCGATCGAGATCGCGATGCCGGCGAGCGACATGATGTTGACCGTCACACCCATCAGATACAGCGGGATGAACGCCAACAGCACCGACACTGGAATCGTGATGATCGGCACGATCGCCGACGGCACGTGCCAGAGGAAGATCAGGATGACCAGCGAGACGATGATCATCTCGATCCCCAGCTCGTGCTTCAGGGTGTCGATCGCGCGGGTGATGAGATCCGAGCGGTCGTAGGTGGTCACGATCTCCACCCCGTCCGGCAACGAGGGGCGCAGCTCGTCGAGCCGCTCGCGCACCGCGCGGATCACGTTCAGGGCGTTCTCGCCCTGGCGCATGACCACGATGCCGCCCACCGTGTCGCCGAACCCGTCGAGATCGGAGACCCCGCGGCGGATGTCGGGCCCCAGCTCGACCCGCGCCACGTCGCGCAGCAGCACCGGCACGCCCTGCGGCGTCGCCTTGACCACGATGCTCTCGAAGTCCTCGAGGCTCTTGGCGTAGCCTCGGCCGCGCACCATGTACTCCTTGCCCGCGAACTCGAGCAGCCGACCGCCGACCTCGTCGTTCGATCGGCGCACCGCCGAGATCACCTGCTCGATCGGGATGCCGTACGCGACCAGCCGGTTGGGATCGACCGTGATCTGGTACTGCTTCACGAAGCCGCCGATGCCGGCCACCTCGGCGACGCCGGGCACCGCCTGCAGCGCGTAGCGCAGGTTCCAGTCCTGGAACGAGCGCAGCTCGTCGAGGGAATGCCTGCCGGAGCGGTCGACCAGCGCGTACTGGAAGACCCAGCCGACGCCGGTCGCGTCCGGACCGAGCTCGGTGTGCACCCCCTCCGGCAGGCGAGCCTGGATCTTCGACAGGTACTCGAGCACCCGCGTGCGCGCCCAGTACATGTCGGTGCCGTCGCGGAACACGACGTAGACGTACGAGAATCCGAAGTCCGAGAAGCCGCGGATCGCCTTCACTCCCGGCGCGCCGAGCAGCGAGCTGACGATCGGGTACGTGACCTGGTCTTCGATGATGTCGGGCGAGCGGTCCCAGCGCGAGAACACGATCACCTGGGTGTCGGAAAGGTCGGGCAGGGCGTCGAGGCGGATCTCGTGCAGCACATACAGCGCGACCGCACACAGCGCCGCGACGCCGAGCAGCACCAGCACGCGGTTGTGGGCCGAGAAGGCGATGACGCGGCGGATCATCGCTCGCCTCCCGGCGACGCGGTCGGCGACGGCGAGGAGCCCTGCATCTGGGTGATCGCGGCACGCAGCCGCGACTCGGAGTCGAGCAGGAAGTTGGCGCGCACCGCCACGTCGTCGCCGGCCGCGAGCCCGGAGAGGATCAGCACCTGCCCGCCGGTGCGCACGCCGACCGTCACCGCGCGGGGCTCGAACCGGCCGGCGCCGAGATCGACGAACACCAGCTGGCGCAGGCCGGTGTCGACCAGCGCCGAGTCGGGCACCACGATGCCGGCGCGGCTCTCGACGTCGGCCTCGACGTCGGCGAACATGCCGGGTTTGAGCGCCAGATCCGGGTTGTCGAACTCGAGCCGCAGCTTGAGCGTCCGGCTCGCCGGATCGACGGTCGGATAGATGAAGGTGACGCGGCCCGCGAGCTTCTGCCGCGGGTCGTACGGCAGCAGCACCCGCGCCTCCTGGCCGACCCGCATCAGCTTCGCCTCGTACTCGTAGAATTCGCCCTCCACCCAGACGCGCTGCAGATCGGTGATCGTGAACAGCTCCGTCCCGGGCTCGACCTGCTGGCCCTCGAAGACGTCCTTGGTGGTGACGTAGCCCGACACCGGCGCGAGCAGGGTCACCGTGCGCTCCGGCTTGCCGATCGCGTCGAGGCGCGCGATCAGGCTCTCCGGCACGTCGAAGAGCTCCAGCCGCCGACGCGCCGCGGCGACCAGGTCGGCGCCGCCCTGGCGCACCTCGGGCAGCGCCGAGCCGGCGAACTTCGCCGCTGTCTGGCGTGCCCGCAGGTATTCCTCCTGGCTCGCCAGGAGCTCGGGCGAGTAGATACGCAGGATCGGCTCGCCGGCGCGTACCGCCTGGCCGGTGAAGTTCACGTACAGCTTCTCGATCCAGCCCGCGATCTTGGTGTGCACGTGACGGATGCGTCGTTCGTCCGGGACGACCAGCCCGACGGCGCGGATCGTGCGGCGGATGACGCCGCGCCGAGCCGTCGCGGTCTGCACCCCGGCGAGGCGCAGGCCCTGGGGCCCGAGCGCCACCGTGGCGAAGCCCTCGACCGGCGCCGGCGCGGCCTCGCTCTCATAGACCGGGACGTAGTCCATGCCCATCTCGTCCTTGGCCGGAACCGGCGAGGTGATCGAGGGATTCATCGGATTGCGGTAGAAGAGAATTCGACGGGCGCTCGGCGATGGCGACGCCTCCGGTGACGGGGCGGCCGGCGTCGGGGGCGCCGTCCTCACCTCGACCGGCACCAGCCGCATGCCGCAGATCGTGCAGTCGCCGGGCTGGTCGGAGACGAAGCTCGGATGCATCGGGCACTGGTACTTCACGGCGACTCCCGGTGGCTCCCGGTGGCAGGCCACGAGAGACACGACGAAGACCACGAGCAGGGCGATCAGCAGGGCGCCCAGGGTGCGGGCGCCGCGGGAGATCTTCATGGTTGCGCTCCTTGCCGGTTCTCCGGCAGGCCGGGGGCGACGAGGCGCTCGATGCCGGCCCAGGCGATATAGCGGTCGGCTTCGCGCCGCGCCAGCTCGACGCGCGCCTCGAGCCAGCGGTTGAAGTCGTCGACCACGGTGAGGAAGTCGCCGCGGCCGGAAAGGTAGGAGACCCGCGCCGCGTCGAGCGCGGCGCTCGACTGCGGCACGACCGCCTCGCGCAGGCGCGTCACCTGGCGATCGGCGGCGCTCCAGGTGGCGAGGAGGCGCGTGCTCTCGGCGCGCGCCATCGCGCGGCGATCGGCGAGCTCGTGCTCGGCGGCGCCCAGCGACTCCTTTGCCGCGCGCAGCATGGGCTCCTGCTTACGCCGTCGCCAGACCGGAAGCTCGACGCCGAGCCGCAGCGTGACGACCGGGTCGAGCGCGCCGCGCAAGCCGACCCCGGCGGCGGCAGTGAGATCGGGCCGCAGGTCGAGCTCGGCCTGGTGGACGCGGCGCTGGGCGACGCCAACCTGCGCCTCCCCCGCCAGGACCTCGGGCGCCGCGTCGGCGGCGCGCGCCACGGCGCCGGCGTCGAGGGCCACGGGGGGAAGCGCGGCCACTTCGCCGAGCGTCGCGCCGGCGGGCCAGTCGAGCCAGCGGCCGAGCTCGGCCATCTTCGCCGCGCGCTCGGCCGTGAGGTCGTCGAGCTCGTTGCCCAGGCGGCTGACCTCGAGCTGGGCCTTGAGCACCGCTTCCTGCTCGGCTTCGCCTGCGGCGTAACGCCCCGCCGCGGTCGCCGCCAGCATCTCGACCAACTCCTGCGCGGCGTGCAGCTCGTGGCCACGGCGATCGATGACATAGAGGTCGGCGTACAGCGACCGCACCTCAGCTGCCACCCGCGCCGTGGCGGCCGCGAGATCGGCTTCACGGGCGGCGGTCTCGGCGCGCGCCACGTCGGTCGCGGCGCCGCGCTTGCCGGGGTAGCGAATGTCCTGGCGCAGCTCCAGGCCGGCCATCGACATCGCCTCCTTGCCCACCGTGGAACGCGGGAAGCCGACGTCCTGCAGCATCGCTTCGAGCATGGGATCGGGCGGCGCGCCGGCTGCCGGCTCGAGCTCGCGGGACGCCCGTACCTGGGCGCGCAGCGCGGCAAGCGCCGGTGATCTGGCGATCGCCTCGCGCACCAGGTCAGCGACCGGCGGCGCGGCGGATGCCGCGATCCGCGGACTGTCGGCGCGGGCAGTCGCGCCCGCAATCGTCATCAGGGTGAAGAACGACACAATCCAGCGACGGCGTCGCATTGCAGCTCCTCGCGGCAAAGGTTCAACGGCGCGGCACGCGGCCGCGGCGAGAGACTTCCTGCCGAGCTGCGGAGCTAGATGCGGAAAATCGAGAGCAGCGCCTGGCGCGGGCCGCCGTGGCGATCGCGCCGCACGGGTGCCGGGGCCGGCGCCGAAGCCGGAGATGGAGACGGCACGACGACGATCGCGGAGACGACCGGCGCGGCGGTCAGTGAGACTCCGCCCGTGGTCGTCGCGGCCGGCAATGGCGGCGTCTGCACGACCGACGGGCAGCACGGCATCGGCGCATCGAGCGCGCAGCCACCGGCCGGCGTATCGATCGGGCAGGCGCCCATCGCGCAGCCCGTCGCCGGCCAGGGAACGGCCAAGGCGGCAAGGACCAGGCAAGCGATCGTGGCGAGCAACCGTCTCACGGGTCCGCAGTATAGGCGAAACCGGTCGCGGCGCCCCACCTGTCCGGAGGGCGGCGTCAGGCGACCGGCGCGAGCGGCAGTCGCAAGGTCGCGCGGCAGCCGCTGCCGGAAGCGCGACTGGCGGGATCGGACACGCGGCGCGGGCGCCGCTACGACGAGTGGTCGTGGACGATGCGCCAGCCGGCCGCGGTGCGCTCCCACCACAGCGAGGTCCAGCCGCTGCGCTCGGGCTGGCCACCGCCGGTGAGCACCCAGCGGGCGGTCAGCAGCGCGTCCGATTCGCCCAGCGGGCGCACGGTGACGTGCTCGAAATGGAGCCGCTGCGCCGGATGGCCGCCGCTGAAGTATTTCTGGCGGAAGTGCTCGCGCATCGCCGCGACCCCGATCGGCCCGTCCTGCCCCATGAACGTCGCCTGCGGCGCGTATACGCCGATGAAGGCGTCGAGGTCGCCGCGGTTCCAGCCGTCGGCCGAGGCTTGGAGGGCCGCGTTCAGGGTGGCGGCGAGAGCGCTCGCCTCAGCCGCAGGCGGCGCGGGATCGGCGGCCCACGCCAGCCGTGGAGCGAGCACCAGGAAAACGGCCAGCCCGATCCGACCCATCCGGTGGTCCGGCGCCGACACGACTCACTCCCCGCGCAGCCAGACGCCGAGCGCGGGATCGCGCTCGAGCAGGCTCGACATCAGCCGCTCGCCGGCATTCTTCCGGCAGGCCTTCAGCAGGCGTTTCGCCGCGCCGGGACCGTCCTTGGCGATCACGATCGTGGCGCCGCGAAAGAAAGCGGGTTGGGTGGCGAGCCATTCGTCGAGCCCCAAGCCATCGTGGAAGTCGATTGGCTTCGGCGCGGCAGCGACCGCGACGTGGGTGGCGAGGCGCGCGTACAGGTCGGCGATCTCGGTCTGCCGCTCCGCCTCGTGCACCTGGAAGGCGGCGAGCGCCAGGACGTGCGCCAGCAGCTCGCGCGCCCAGGCGTCGGCGCGCGGCGCGGCGCGTAGCGCGGCCAGCCGCGCGAACTCGACCTGGCCGAAGACGTCCGCCATCCCCAGGCTGGTCAGCTCCTCCGCCGTGCCGCGCAGCGGCTCATCGGCGCCGACCGGCAAGGGACCGCCATAGAGCCGGCGCCACAGCCGGACACTCGCGTCGTTGCCCCAGGCCGGCAAGGCGACCCCGTCCGGATCGGAGCGCGCCGGCAGCCCGTACGGACGACCGAGGCCCGCCGCCGCCCAGTCGTCGGGCTCCAGAACCACGCCGTGCAGCCCTTCGACATCGGCGTGCCAGTGGTGGAAATCGACTGCCAGGACCTGCAGGCGTTCCTGCACGCGCGCCGCACGATCGAGCGAGCCCGGGCTGTAGCGCACCGGCACCAGCTCGCCCGGCAAGGTCAGCAGCTGGGCTTGCACGGCGGCGGTCGCCGGATTGGCTCCCGAGAGAGTCAGCGGGCGATCGCCGGCCGGCTGCGCGCGCAGCGTCGCGGCGCCGAGCGCGACGGCGAGCGGCAGAACGGCGAGAGAGCGGCGCAGAGCGGCGGACATGCGCGGCAGTATAGCCGCCGCGACCGGAGTAGGATCGCTCCATGCTCTACGACATCTCGCCGCCGATCGGGATCGGCTCGCCGGTGTGGCCCGGCGACACACCGTACGACTGCCGCCTCGCCTGGTCGATGCAGGCCGGCGCGCCGGTGAACGTGTCGGCGCTGACCACGACTCCGCATCTCGGCGCGCACGCCGACGCGACCCTGCACACCGAGCCGCGGGGCGAGGCGATCGGCCTCGCGCCGCTGGAGCGCTACCTCGGCCCCTGCCGGGTGCTGAAGGTGCCGCCGACGCCGCTCATCGAGCCGCGTCACCTCGACGGTGTCGAGCTCGTCCGGACGCCGCGCCTGCTCTTCAAGACCGGCAGCGTCGAGGATCGCCACCGCTTCCCGGAGCGATTCACCGCGCTGTCGCCGCAGCTCGTCTCCTTGCTCGGCGAGCGCGGCGTCGTCCTGGTCGGCATCGACACACCGTCGGTCGATCCCTTCACCAGCAAGACGCTGGACGCCCACCACGCCCTCGCCCGCCACGACATCGCGATCCTGGAGAACCTGCTGCTCGACTCCGTCCCGGAGGGCGTCTACGAGCTGATCGCCCTGCCCCTGCGCCTGATGGAAGCCGACGCCTCGCCGGTGCGGGCGGTGCTGCGCACGCTCGAAGAGTAGGGCGCCGTCCGCGCTAGCGCGGTGGGATGCTCAGGCGCTCCGTCGCCGGCGCCGCGGCGACCTCCGCGAGGTACTGGACGAGCACGTTCACGAACGCCGCCGCCTCGGCGCTGCACGGCGGCAGCGAGGAACCGACGCTGGTCAGCACGAAGCGATTCGTCCGCCAGCCGTGCCAGGTCACGTCGTACGTGAAGCCGAAGCCTCCGCCGTCCAGATGGCAGCTGTCCTGAAATCCGGCCCGCATCGCCGCGAGCGCCGCGTTGAGCCGACGGAAGGACGCCGCCGACGCCGCGCCGCGGTCGATCTCCGCCGTATCGCGCTGGCGCGAGCCGTCGATGTATTCGATCTCCCAGAAGCGGTGGCTGATGACGGCGGTGTTGTCGCGGAAGATGAAGCCGACGTCATCGCTCTCCTGCGCAAACCCCGGCGCCGGGCGCCCCGAGGTCGCAACGAAGGAGGACATCACCTCGAGCAGCGGCGTCTGCGGCGCGCCGCAGACGGTGGCGGCATCGGCCGCGCCGCTGATCGCGCCGAGCAGCGCCAGGATCGGGAGCACGAAACGCATGGTCACCTCCGCAGCTTGCAGCCGCCGGTAGTTCGACATCCAACATACGAGCCACAGGGCCCCGGCGTCACCGCCTGCCGGCGCGGGAGTAGAGTTGCTCTTCCAGCAGGAGGTTCCCCATGCCGGTGAGCCGCGATTTCCTCGATTTCGTCCTCGAGCAGCTCGAGGCCGTGGGCGAGCTGCGGCCGCAGCGGCTGTTCGGCGGCATCGGTCTGTACTCGCGGGAGCTGTTCTTCGGCCTGCTCCACGACGACGTGCTGTTCCTGAAGGTGGACGAGACGACCCGTCCGGCGTATCTCGCGGCGGGAATGGGCCCGTTCCGGCCGATCGCGGAGCAGCCCGACTACGCGATGCACGGCTACTACGAGGTGCCCGCCGACGTGCTCGAGGACCGCGACGCGCTCGCCAACTGGGCCCGACTCTCCCTCGCGATTGCCGCGACTGCGCCCAAGGCGAAGCCGCGCGCCGCGAGGCCCAGGAAGAAGGCGCCTGCGAAGCCGCGCCAGGCCGCGGCTAGGAGCGCCAAGGCGAAGCGCCGGCCCGCCGCCGGCGCCCGCCGCCGATCTGGCGGTGGCGGAAGCAAGCGACCTCGTGGTCGTTGACCATGCCCACCGCCTGCATGAAGGCGTAGCAGATCGTCGGGCCGACGAAGCGGAAGCCGCGGCGCAAGAGGTCCTTGCTCATCGCCCGCGACTCCCCCGTCTCGGCCGGCACCTCGCCCAGCGAGCGCCGGGCGTTCTGCCGCGGCTCGCCATCGACGAATCCCCACAGGTAGTCCGCGAACGACCCGAGCTCCTCGCTCACCCGCAGCACGGCGCGCGCGTTCTCCACCGTCGACTCGATCTTCAGACGGTTGCGGACGATCCCCGGATCGGCGAGCAGCCTCTCCACCCGCCCCGCGGTGAAGCGCGCCACCTTCTCGGCGTCGAAATCGGCGAAGGCGCGACGATAGGCCTCGCGCTTGCCGAGAATCGTTCGCCAGGAGAGCCCGGCCTGCGCGCCTTCGAGGGTCAGCATCTCGAACAGGTGGCGATCGTCGCGCGACGGCACGCCCCATTCGCGATCGTGGTAGGCGACCATGGCCGGCTCGGTCCCGGCCCAGCGGCAGCGGTGAAGGGCGCGCG
>JBLMYC010000028.1:0-15360 GCA_050258075.1 Acidobacteriota bacterium | reverse complement strand
CTGACCCAGATCCAGGCCAAGGTGGCGCAGGTGCGCAACGACCTGCCGCCCGAGGCGCAGGCACCGACGATCGACCTGCAGACGGCGGACAACCAGTTCGCCGCGATGTACCTC
This sequence comes from Acidobacteriota bacterium, assembly GCA_050258075.1. Lineage (GTDB taxonomy): Bacteria > Acidobacteriota > Thermoanaerobaculia > Multivoradales > JAGPDF01 > JBLMYC01. The sequence continues at coordinate 15,246 of JBLMYC010000028.1, read as the reverse complement.
GGTTTTGCCTCGCAGGAGCTCGACCAGAATCAGATCACCGACTACCTGACGCGGGTCGTGCAGCCCAAGCTGTCGGCGATCAGCGGCGTGCAACGCGCCGAGATCCTCGGCGGGCGGACGTTCGCGATGCGCATCTGGCTGCGTCCGGACCGCATGGCGGCGCGCGACATCTCGCCCTCCGACGTGCAGCAGGCGCTGGCGGCGAACAACTACCTGTCGGCGCTCGGTCGCACCAAGGGCTCGATGGTGTCGGTCAACCTGGTCGCCAACACCGACCTCAAGACGCCCGAGGAGTTCCGCCAGCTGGTGGTCAAGGAGGGCCCGGGCGGCGTCGTCCGCCTCGGCGACATCGCCGACGTCGTCCTCGGCGCCGAGGACTACGACCAGGAGGTGCGCTTCAACGGCCAGGCGGCGACCTTCATGGGCATCTGGGTGCTGCCGACCGCCAACACCCTCGAAGTCATCGGCCGGGTGCGCGCGGCGATGCCGGAGATCCAGGCCCAGCTGCCGGCGGGGATCAAGGCCGGCATCCCCTACGACTCGACGGTCTACATCCAGCACGCGATCTCGGACGTGCTCCGCACGCTCACCGAGACGCTGGTGATCGTGATCCTGGTGATCTTCCTCTTCCTCGGCTCGCTGCGCTCGGTCGTCATCCCGGTGGTGGCGATCCCGATCTCGCTCGTCGGCGCGGTGTTCCTGATGATGGCCGCCGGGTTCACGATCAACCTGCTGACCCTGCTGGCGATCGTGCTCTCGGTCGGTCTGGTGGTCGACGACGCGATCGTCATGGTCGAGAACGTCGAGCGTCACGTGCAGCTCGGCGAGCCACCGCTCGAGGCGGCGATCAAGGCGGCGCGCGAGCTGGTCGGGCCGATCATCGCCATGACCATCACGCTCGCCGCGGTGTACACGCCGCTGGCGCTGCAGGGCGGGCTGACCGGGTCGCTGTTCCGCGAGTTCGCCTTCACGCTCGCCGGCGCGGTGATCGTATCCGGCGTGGTGGCGCTCACCCTGTCGCCGATGATGGGCTCGAAGCTGGTGCGCAAAGGCGACGCCGAGCGCGGCTTCGCGGGCTGGGTCAATCGCCGCTTCGAGCAGGTCCGCGCGACGTACGCGCGCCAGCTCGGCGCGACCCTGCGCTACCGGCCGGTGGTGCTGGTGGTGTGGATCGTGGTCGCCGCCCTGATCGTGCCACTGTACGTCTTCTCGCAGCACGAGCTGGCGCCCAAGGAGGACCAGGGCGTGGTGTTCGCCGTCGTCCAGGCGAACGCCAACGCGACGATCGACCAGACGACGCTGTTCACGCGCAAGGTGAACGAGGTCTTTCAGTCGTTCCCGGAGACCGACGCCACGTTCCAGATCACCTTGCCGACCGGTGGCTTCAGCGGCATGGTGGTCAAGCCCTGGGACCAGCGCCAACGGTCGTCCGACCAGCTGCAGCTCGAGGCGGCCGGGAAGCTGGCACAGATCCCCGGCATCCGGGTGATCGCGCTGACGCCGCCGGCGCTGCCCGGCGGCGGCAACTTCCCGGTCGACTTCGTGATCGCCTCGACCGCCGAGCCGGAGCGCCTGATCGGGTTCGCCAACCAGCTGATCGGCAAGGCGTACCAGAGCGGCCTCTTCATGTTCGCCGACGCCGACCTGAAGTTCGACCAGCCGCAGGCGGAGCTGGTCTTCGACCGCGACAAGGTGCGCTCGCTGGGAGTCGACATGAGCCAGGTCGGGCGCGACCTGTCGACGATGCTGGGCGGCAACTACGTCAACCGCTTCAGCATCCAGGGCCGCAGCTACAAGGTGATCCCGCAGGTGAAGCGCAGCGCCCGGCTGACCGCGGATCAGCTCGCCGACATCCACGTCACCGGGCCGCAGGGCAAGCTCGTGCCGCTGTCGACCTTCGCCACGCTCAAGACGTCGACCGAGCCGCGCGAGCTCAAGCGCTTCCAGCAGCTCAACGCGGTGCGCATCCAGGGCGTCGTGCCGCCGGGCGTGACGCTCGACCGCGCCCTCTCCATGCTCGAGGCGGAGGCGGCGAAGATCCTGCCGCCGGGCTACACGATCGACTACGCCGGCGAGTCGCGCCAGCTGCGCACCGAGGGCCGCAAGTTCCTCGGCACCTTCCTGCTCGCCGCGCTGCTCATCTATCTGGTGCTCGCCGCCCAGTTCGAGAGCTTCCGCGATCCGTTCATCATCCTCGCCGGGTCGGTGCCACTCGCCCTGTCCGGCGCCCTGCTCTTCTCGTTCCTCGGTCTGACGACGCTCAACATCTACAGCCAGGTGGGGCTCATCACTCTGGTCGGGCTGGTGGCGAAGAACGGCATCCTGATCGTGGAGTTCGCGAACCACCTGCAGGAGCAGGGCCGCGAGAAGCTGCAGGCGATCGTCGAGGCGGCGAGCACCCGCTTGCGACCGATCCTGATGACCACCGCCGCGACGGTCGTCGGCCACCTGCCGCTGGTCTTCGCGCGCGGTCCCGGCGCCGGGGCGCGCAACTCGATCGGCCTCATGCTGGTGACCGGCATGGTCATCGGGACGGCATTCACCCTGCTCGTGGTGCCGTCGATCTACATGCTGGTGGCGCGCACCCGGGTGGCGGTGAAGGCGCCGGAGGCCGTGGAGGAGGCGGAGCCCGAGCCGGCGGTGGCCGCCATCTGAGCCGTGTGTCGCCCGGCCGGCGAGGAGTAGAATCCGCGCTCACAGGCACCGAGCGCATGAGAGGGAGCCGGTCGATCGCCAGCCGCCGGGCAGCGCGCCTCGCCGCGAGCGCGGCGCTGGCCGCGCTGTCCGTCGTCGCGGCGGGCTGCGGCCGCTCGGAACCGGCGTTGGAGAAGCCGCTGCGCATCGCGCTCTACAACGCGCCGCTGACTCTCGATCCGCACCGCCGCAACGAGTTGCTGACCTTCGCGGTCCTGCGCAACATCTATGACGGGCTGACCGCCTTCGACGCCGGGGCGAAGGTCGGGCCGGCGCTCGCCGAGCGCTGGGAGAATCCCAACGACGTCACCTGGGTCTTCCACCTGCGGCCGGGCGTTCGCTTCCACGACGGCAGGCCGCTGACCGCGGCCGACGTGGTGTTCAGCCTCGAGCGGGCGCGCCACAACCCGGGGAGCAACGTCGGCAGCTATCTGGTGGCGATCGACCGCATCCGCGCCGTCGATCCCCGGACGGTGGAGATCACGACCGCGAAGCCCTATCCCATCCTGCTCAACAAGCTGGCCTTCGTGCTGATCGTTCCGGATGGATCGCCCGCCGAGATCCGCGAGCCGGTGGGCACCGGGCCGTACCGCCTGGTCAGGTCCACGGACAATCACCTCGAGCTCGAGGCCTTCCCGGGCTACTGGGGCGCGCCGCCGTCGATCCGGCGGGTCGAGTTCGTGGCCGTGCCGTCGGTCGAGGAGCGCGTCCGGCTGCTGCTCGGCGGTGGGGTCGACATCGCGCAGGAGCCGGGGGTCGAGAACGTGGCGCGCATCCGCAACGCGCCGGGCTGCCGGATCCTCGAGGAGGACAGCCTGGGCATCATCTTCCTGATCGTGCGCAAGGACCGGCCGCCGTTCGACGACATCCGGGTGCGCCAGGCGATCAACCTGGCGCTCGATCGGGCGACGCTGGTCAAGACCGCGCTGCAGGGCGAGGGTGTGCCGGCGGGACAGATGGTGGGGCGCAACGTCTTCGGGTACGCGCCCGACATTCCCGTGCCCAAGCCGGACCTCGAGCGAGCGCGCCGCCTGCTCGCCGAGGCGGGGCATCCCAACGGTCTCGACGTCGAGATCCAGTTTCGCCCCGGACGGCGGGCGGAGCTCGAGCCGGTGGCGCGCCAGCTCGCGGCGGTCGGTGTGCGCCTGCGGCTGGTCGAGCGTCCGTGGGCCGAGCTCTTCCCGGCCCTGGTGGCGGGTGACGTCAACTTCTACTTTGGCGGCTGGTTCTGTCTCTCGGCGGACGCGAGCGACCTCTTCGACGCCACGGTGCACAGCCGCACGAGCCTGTACGGCGCGAGCAACTTCAACCACTACGTCAACCCGCAGCTCGATCGCGAGATCGAGGAGAGCGCCCGCACCGTCGACCTCCTGGCGCGGCGCCGCCAGCTCGAGGGCTGCATGCATCTGCTGATGGACGATCTCGCCTTCATCCCCCTGTACTCGCCAGCGGTCGTCTTCGGGGCGCGCTCGGACGTCGCGTGGCAGGTGCGCCGCGATGGCCTGATCCTGGCCGCGACGATTCGCCGGCAGCCGGCCGAGCGCTAGGCTCGCGCCGCCGCCGTGGGTGGCTCAGCGGTGGCCCGGCGGCGACGCGGGCGGTGGCGGGCCGAGGCGGTCCTCGAGCACCTGCCGGATGTCGATACCCTGGACTGCGCCGCGGCCCTCGAGCCATCCCTCGAGGCACTCGCCGCAGCCCGGGCCCATCATCTCGACGACGTCACGGCAGGTGCACTTCCCGTCGTGCATCGCGCAGAGGTCGCAGGTCGGGCGGATGCAGCAGCGGTACTGGCCGGCCCGGGTCAGGCTGTCCTTGGTCGCCGCCAGCTCGCCGCGCAGGCGAGCGACGCGCGCTGGGTCTTCGAGGTCCAGGAAGTTCCGCCCGGCGGGCGCCGTCGCGGGCTCGGTCTCGGGCCGCCGCGGCGCGGGCGGGTTCGCCGCATGCTGGACGCGATAGGCCGCGCAGGCCGCCAGGCCGCCGGCGAGCAGGGGAGCGAGAACGAGGACTGCTACGGCCGTGGATCGCTTCACGGATTGGCTCCTTCTCGGCCGGGATGGAAGTCCCGCACCAGGTTGAAGCCCAGGCGCACGTCGTGGGTGCGAAAGCCGGGCGGGAAGTCGCCGCCGGTGTACTCGTCGACGGTCGTGGCGCGCGAGTTGCCGAGCGTGAGCTTGAAGAGATGGCCGCCGATCGCCTTGGACAGCGCGACCGACCAGGCGGTGACGCTCGACCGGAGGTCGCGGTTGCGGGGCATCACCTCGAGCTCGAGGCGGGCACCGCCGAGCGGGGCGGAGAGCGCGAGGCCGGCGTTGAACGCGTTGCGCAAGCGCGGCGTGTCGCGCACCCAGGTCGGCACCACGATCACGTTCCAGCCCGACGCGAAGCGCCGCGCCACGATCGCCTGCGCGAACGGCCGGGTCGGCGAATCGGCGCCACGCTGTCCGACGAGATCGGCCCCGGCCCGCACGGTGAGCGACAGCGGCACGCGCGGCGCTTGGCGCAGGAGCGCGAAGGTGCCCGACAGCTCGTAGGTCTCCGCGAAGCTCGAGCGGTAGAGGGCGAGGTCGAAGTTGCGGCTGACGCCGTAGCCCAGGCCGATGCCGACGTCCGCCCCGCCGTCGAGGCCCCACAGGTCGTGCGCCGAGCCGTCGCCGATCGCCTCGGCGAAGCGATGGGTGAAGAGGATCTCGAAAGTGCCGCGGCCGAGGGTCAGGGGGCTGGGGAGATTCACCAGCCGGGTGCCCAGCGGGTCCTGGCGCAGCGGTACGTACGCCGAGTCCTCGGCGGCGCGCCCGGGAGCCGCCAGAGCGGCGACCAGAAGCGTCAATGCGAGAGCGGTGCGCCGTCGCATCTAGTGGCCTCCGGTGACGACGATCGTGCCGCTCATGCCCGAGCCGCCGGGCGCGCCATGCACTTCGCAGTAGTAGCGCACCACCCCGGGGGTCGTGAAGGTGCGGGTGAAGCTCCACGCCGCCGCCGAGGGCGCGCCGTCGCCGCCCTCGCGGTCGCAGCCTTCGGCGCAGCGGAAGCTCGCGTCGTCGGCGACCACGTTGTGGAAGCCGCCGGCGTTGGTCCAGGTCACCGTGTCGCCGACCGCGACGGTGAGCTGGCTCGGCGTGAACTGGAAATTGGAGACGGCGACGCTGTGCCCGCCGCCCTGTGGCTCGGTGGGGGACTTCACCGAGCCGCAGGCGGCGAGCAGCAGCGCCGCCGAAGCGAGCGCAAAGCGGATGGGGCGCGACGTCACGGGCAGGTGGCGAACGCGTTGGTGTCCTGGACCGGCGGCGCCGCCTGGCCTTGCGGGTTGAAGTACACGCGGGTCTTGCCGGTTTGGGTGTCGACCACGGTGAGCGCGAACTGGACGTTGGTGGTCGCGGCGTAGAAGGTCCAGAACTTGTTGCCCAGCGCGGGCGTGCAGGCGTCGAGCACCTTGAGCAGCATCTCGATGTTGGTGGCGCTGAAGAAGTAGAAGAGACCCGACTGGGGCGCCGAGGCGATCGGCACGGCGCTGCCGGCGCCGGTCGCGCCGTCCGGCGTCTTCCAGCCGACGCGGGCGCGGAAGCGGTTGCTCAGGCACAGAGTCGTGGCGTCGTTGGCGCAGCTCGCGGGCAGCGCGGTGTCGGTCGCCGCCTGGGTCTCGGCGGTGTATGCCGAGCTCCCCGCCGCGTTCTCGGCGCGCACCCGGAAGCCGTAGCCAGTCCCGGCGTCGAGGCTATCGATGACGGTGCTGGTCGAGCCGGCGGGGAGGAGCGGGCCGGCATCGGCGAACGCGCTGCCGTCGAGCGCTCGCATCTGCACCCGGAAGCCGGTCTCGTTCGACGAAGTGTCCGTCCAGTGGAGCTGGATCTCGCTCGTCGAGGTGGCGCTGGCGGTGAGCCCGGTCGGGGCGCTGGGTGCCGTGCCGCCGCCGCCGGTGTCGTTGTCGATGATCGTCAGGGTGGCGCTGCTGGTGCCGAGCGCCGCGCCGCCGGTCGGGGAGGACAGCGTCAGATGCACCGTCTCGTTGGGCTCGTGCAGGGTGTCGTTGGTGATCGGCACCTGGAACGTCTTCGCGGTGCCGTCGCCGTCCGCCCAGCTGAGCGTGCCGGAGACCGCGGTGTAGTCCTGGCCGGCGGTTGCGGTGCCGTTGGAGGTCGCGTAGTGCACCGTGACGGCGCCGGAGTCGCCGTTCTGGCGGTCGACGGTGATGATTGCGGCGCCGCCTGCCTCGCCGACGCTGGACGCGGAGTGGTCGAAACTCAGCGTGCCGGGCTGGGAGGCCGCGGCGACGATCACCGTCCCGAACATGCCGGAGCCCGGCGAGCCGTGAACCTCGCAGTGGTAGCCGAAGGTGCCGGCCTGGTTGAACGGCACGGTGAAGCTCCACGATGCGCCGGAGGGGTCGCCGCCCGAACCGCTGCAGCTTTCGGCACAACGGAAGCTCGCATTGTCGGCCGCCACGTTGTGGAAGCCGCCCTGGTTGGTGAAGCGTACCGAGTCGCCGGCCTGGATGTGGACGGTGGAGGGCGAGAATGAGAACCCGCTGCCGCCGACGGCGACGTCGACGGTGGTGGCGCGAAGCAGCGGCGCTCCAGCCAGGAGCAACCCGGTCAGGGCGGCGGCGAGGAGGGCGAGGCGCGGACGGACGGAAGGGCGCATGGATTGAGCTCCGGTTTCTCTAGTAGCCGGGGTTGGGTGCCGGGGCGCTGTTGCCGACGCGGATCGAGCCCTGCATCTGGCAGCACGCCTGGTGGGTGGTGCAGTAGTACAGATAGGTGTGGCCGGTGTCGGCGTCGGAGAAGGTGTGCTGGAAGGTCGCTCCCGCCGTCGTGAAGACCTGCCCGCTGTTCCACAGCCCGTTGGCCTCGGTGACGGTGTGGTTGTGAGAGCTGCCGCGCAGCACCCACTGCACGGTGTCGCCGGGTTGGACGTTGATCGACTTGGGACTGAAGCTGTTGTCGTCGATCTCGACCATGATCACTTGCGGCGCCCGCGCCGCCGTCGGCGACATCGAGTGGCTGCCACCACCGCCGCAGGCTGCGAGGAGCAGCGTGCCGAGCATCATCAGGGACAATGCGCTTGCGCGATCCATCGAACACCTCCTGGGAGCGCGTCGGGGCGCTCCGCGTCGGTGGGTTGGTGCTGGCGAGCGGGGAGACGGTTCAAAGGCGCGGCGGTTGAACCTTCGCGGCTCCGGCCGGCACTTACCCTGCGAATGAGCCGCGCACTGCCCTGCTATGCTGCCAGTCGCCCCGGTCCCGAAAGGGTGAGGGCCCGCACATGACGGTCGACGACGAGCGGATCCTTCTCGAACGGGTGGCGGCCAAGGATCGCCGCGCCTTCGAGCGGCTGTACCACATCTACTATCCGCGTCTGTTCGGCTACATCCTCAAGCTCACTCGCCGGATCGATCTCGTCGAGGAGGTGCTGAACGACGTCATGCTGGCGGTCTGGGCCGGCGCCGGCCGCTTCGCCGGTCGCTCGCGGCCATCGAGCTGGATCTTCGGCATCGCCCACCACACCGCGCTCAAGGCGCTGCGTCGGCGGTCGCGCTACGTCGAGGAGCCGGAGGAGGCGGCCGGTGAGCCGGTCGCCGACGAGGAACCCGAGAGCCTGCTGGTGCGGCGCGAGCAGCGCGACCTGCTGGGTCAGGCGCTCGCGCGGCTGCCGCTCGAGCAGCGCGCGGTCGTGGAGCTGACCTACTTCCACGGCTTCTCCTATCCCGAGATCGCCGACATCCTGGCCTGTCCGGCCAACACCGTGAAGACCCGCATGTTCCATGCCCGTCGGCGGCTGCGCGAGATCCTGCCGCAGCTCGGCATCGCCGCGTCCGGCGGCGGAGAAGGAGACAGACCATGAACCGCCATGCTCAGGCGTCGCGCGAGCGGGCGCATCAGCGAGCTCTCGAGCTCCTGCCCTGGCTCGCCAACGACACCCTCGCGGCGGGCGAGCGGGCGACGGTCGAACAGCACCTGACCGAATGCGCCGAGTGCCGCGCGGAGCTCGAGCGCTGTCGGACGACCCGCGACGCGCTGCGCGCCGCGGCGTCGTCGGCCCCGGCGCCGCACCCGCACCAGCTCGAGCAGCTGCTCGCTCGGATCGAGGAATCCGAGGCCGCCAGCACCGCCGAACGTCCGCTGCCGGCCTGGCGGCAGGCCTGGAAGGCGACGCCGCGGCCGGCGCGGATCGTGCTGCTTTCGCAGCTGGCGGCCATGCTCCTGCTCGTCCTGGCCTTCGGGCGGGTCGAGCGCGCGCCGGCGTACCGCACGCTGTCCGACCGGCCGGCGCCGACCGTGGTCACCTCCGGAGAGCCGCGCCTGCGCCTGGTCTTCGCGCCGCGCACGACCGAGGAGGAGATGCGCCGCGTCCTGCTCGAGATCCGCGGCCGCCTGGTCGCGGGACCGTCGGTGCTCGGCGCCTACACGGTCGAGCTCGGCGCCGGGGCGGATCCGCTGTCGGTCGTCCTCGCCCACCTGCGCGCGCAGCCGAGCGTCAGCCTCGCCGAGCCGGTGACGACCGAGGAGCGCTAGTGCGGCGCTGGTTGCTGCTGGTCGGAGCGCTGGCGGCGCTTGGCTGCGCCGCCGGACCGCGCCCGGCGACGACCGAGCCCGGACGGGACGCGGCAGTCTTCACCGCCGGCCAAGTCATGGTCATGCTGGCGCCGACCCCGGTGGCGCTCGCCGATCGCACGGCGCAGGAGCTCGCCGGCGAGTACCGGCTGCGTTACGCCTATGCCTGGACGATGGCCTCGCTGGGGCAGCGCTGCGTCGTGTACGACGCGCCGCCGGGGCAGTCGCCGAGCGAGGTCGCCCGCCACCTGGAGGGCGATCCGCGGGTGAAGGCCGCTGCCGAGATCCACGCCTACCGCACCCTGGCCAGCGGTGCCGACCCCTACGCCAGCCTGCAGAAGGGCGCGCAGGCGCTCCATCTCGAGGCCGCGCACCAGGTCGCGACCGGGCGCGGCGTGCGGGTGGCGGTGATCGACACCGGGGTCGACCTCGACCATCCCGACCTGCGCGGACGCATCGCCAAGGCGTCGAGCTTCGTCGACCGCGGCGAGACGACGTTCACCAGCGACGTGCACGGCACCGCGGTGGCAGGCGTGCTGGCGGCCGACCAGGGCAACGACCTCGGCATCTACGGCGCGGCGCCCGAGGCCGAGCTCTGGGCGCTCAAGGCCTGCTGGCCCGACGCACCCGGCTCGCGCCTGGCGCTGTGCAACAGCTACACCCTGGCCAAGGCGCTCGACTTTGCGATCGCCGAAGGCGCGCAGGCGATCAACCTCAGCCTGGCGGGGCCGCAGGACTCGATCCTGGCGCTGCTGCTGCGCGGCGCGCTCGAGCGCGGCATCGTGGTGGTGGCGGCGGACGGTCCGTCCGCCGGTGAGAGCTTTCCGGCCTCGTTCGCCGGCGTGATTCCGGTCGCCGACGTGGATCTCGCCGGCAAGCTGCGCGACGATCCGGCGCCGGTCAACGGCGATCGCCTGGCGGCGCCGGGCAGCGACGTCCTGTCGACCGTGCCGCGCGGCTCGTACGACTTCTTCTCCGGCAGCTCCTTTGCCGCGGCCGAGGTGAGCGGGGTGGTGGCGCTCCTGCTCGAGCTCGATCCCGGGCTGCGGCCCGAGGCGGTGCGCGCTCTGCTCGAGCGCACCGCACACGGCACCGCGGGCGCGCCACCGCTGGTCGATGCCTGCGCCGCGGTCGCCGCGCTGCGCCCCGGCACGCGCTGTCGTTGAGCGCGGCTCAGCGGCTGCCGATCTCCACTTCGACGCGCTGGCCGAGCTTGAGCGGGGTCGGCTCGGCGAGCGCCACCTTGACCAGCAGCACACGGGTGTCGGTCGGCTTGCCAGGGTCCTGCGGCTTCAGGCGGCGACCGGACACGGTGTCGGGAATCTGCTCGACGCGTCCGCTCCAGCTGCGCTCGTAGCCCTCGGCGCGCACCACGACCGGCGCGCCGAGCGCCACCCGTCCGGCGTCGTACTCGTCGACCTCGGCCTCGACCCGCACTCGCGAGAGGTCGGCCAGGGTGACGACCGGCGCGCCGACCTCGATCGTCTCGCCGGCCTCGGTCTGCCGGGCGACGACGACGCCGTCGATCGGCGCGGTGATGCGGGTCTTCGCGAGCTCGGCCTGCAGGCGGTCGACCGCGGCGCGCGCGGTCGCGAGGCGCGCCTGCCCGGCGTCGCGGTTGCGGCGGGCGCGGTCCGCCGTCTGGGTGGACTCGACCTGCTGCGCGACCAGGCGCTCGGCGCGCTCGACCTCGACCTCGTACAGGCGCAGATCGGCGGCCGCCTCGGCGACCCGGGCGCGGGCCTCGGCGAGCGAGGCGCGCAGGTCGTCGGCGCGCAGCTCGGCGAGCAGAGCGCCCTTCTTCACCGCCTGCTTCTCCTCGACCAGCAGGCGCTCGACAGTGCCGCGGGCGTCGGTGCCGACGACGACCTGGGCGCCGGGGTAGGTCGTGAGCCGTCCCTCGGCCAGGATCCTCGTGGCGGCGGCTGGCGCGGTGGAGGCCGGGCGGGGACGCTCGGCGCGGCCGGCGCCGCGCGCCTGCGCGATCGCCAGCAGGGTCAGAACAAGGCCGACGACGGGAATCGCGAGACGCTTCCAGCTCCAGGACATGGCTGCCTCCGAGGGTGCGAGCTTCAGGCGGCGAGTCGGCCGTCGCGGATCTTCACCACGCGATCGGCGATGTCGCGCACCTTGGGGTCATGGGTGACGATGAGCAGGGCGCGGCGCTCGCGCCTCGCGAGGTCGCGGAACAGGGTGAGGATCTGGCCGCCGACCTGCGAGTCGAGATTGGCGGTGGGCTCGTCGGCGAGCAGCACCGGCGGCTTGCCGGCGAGCGCCCGGGCGACCGCGACGCGCTGTTTCTGGCCGCCCGACAGGTCGCGCGGCAGGAAGCGCAGGCGGTCGCCGAGCTCCACCGCTTCGAGGGCGCGCTCGGCCTCGGCGCGCGCCGTGGCGCCCTTCACGCCCTTGACGTTCAGCGCGTACTCGACGTTCTCGAGCGCGGTCAAGGCCGGGAACAGGTTGTACTGCTGGAAGACGAAGCCGATCGAGCGCCGGCGAATCGCCGGCAGCCGATCCGGACGACGCCCGTCGACCGTCTCGCCGTCGACCACGACGCGCCCGGCGCTCGGGGTCAGGATGCAGCCCAGGATCGACAGCAGGGTGGTCTTGCCGGAGCCCGACGGGCCCTCGAGCGCCACCACCTCGCCGGGCTCGATCGAGAGCGACACGCCGCGCAGGACCGGCACCGTCTCGCGGCCTTCGCGGAACTCCTTGCTGACGTCATGGGCTTCGAGCACGGACATGGTGGTCTCCTCAGGTCCGGAATACCAGCGCCGGATCGATCTTTGCGACCTTGCGGAACGAGACGACCGCGGCGCCGAGGCAGAGCAGGACGGTGCCGACGAAGACCAGCGCCGCGAGGCTCCCGGGCACGATCAGCTTGAGGTGGATCGCGGCCATCGCCGGGCGCAGCGCCCAGGCCATGGCAGCGCCGACGACGAAGCCGGCGAGCGCCGCGATCGTCGCCTGCTGGGCCAGGATCCGGTAGATGTCGGCGTTGCTGCCGCCGATCGCCTTCACGGTGCCGAACTCCTTCAGGTGCTCCATGGTCGAGGTGTAGAGGGTCTGCGCCACCACCACGACGCCGACCAGGCAGCCCAGGAACACGGTCAGGATCATGTTCATGCCGAGGCCGGTCGACGCCACCCAGTAGGTGCGCGAGCGCTCCGCCCACTCGGCCTTGGTGTACACGTCGTTGTAAGGCAGGCGGCGCCGGATCTCGCGCCGCACGGCCTCACGGTCGGCGCCAGGGGCGAGCTTCACCAGGATGTACGTCGTGCGATCGCGGAATCGCTCGCCGGCCAGGCGTTGGGTCAGGTCGAAGTCGGCGAAAGCGAGCGGCGTGGTGGTGAAGGACAGCGCGTCGCGGGTGCGGCCGATGATCTTCAGGCGCTCGCCGTTGAACTCGCGGTGGTCGCCGACCTGGAACGGCCCGAAGCGGCGCTCGGCGGAGCTGTCGAGGAACAGGAAGTCGCCGCGCCGCAGGTCGTCGAGGTTGCCTTCGAGGACGTGCCACGGCACGCCCCAGCGCCGGAAGTCTGCGAGCCCGTAGACGATCGCCGTCTCCTCGGCGCCCGAGGGCTGGGTGACGTTGATGAACGCCAGGAGCAGGTTGTCGGCGCGCGCGACGCCAGGCACCGAGCGCACGCGCTCGACCAGCGAGTCGGGGAAGGCGTGCGCGAAGTCGACGTTCGGGGTGTTGCGCGAGGTGACCCAGAGGTCGGCCTTGAGATGGTCGATCGTGATCGAGGCGTTGTCGAGCAGGCCGAGGAAGAGGCCGACCTGGACGAACACCAGGGCGACCGCGAAGGCGACGCCCGAGACCGTGATCAGGAAGCGCAGCTTGTCGTGCAGCAGGTTCTTGCGCGCCAGGTCGACCATGGCCGGCTTTCTCTAGCGCCGCGGCCGCCGCGGCCGGTGCGGCTGACGCGGTCGAGCGGGCTTCGCGACCCGCCGGCGGCTGCCGGCCTCGGGCTGCACCATGCCGTACAGGATGGCTTCGACCATCAGCGCCGCGAGGGTGCGCGGCGGCTGCCACGCCACCCAGTCGTCGTTCTGCTTGGCGAGGAAGAGCGAGACGACGCCGTGCACCGCCGCCCAGGCGATCTGCGCGGTGGCCTCGGGGTCGGCGTACTCCGGGCGCAGCCGGCCCTCAGCGATCGCCTGTTCGACCGTCGAGCGCAGGAAGGCGTAGGCGTCCTCTTCCGGGTTCCCGCGCTCGAGCTCGCTGTCGCTGGCGCTCTGCATCGCCGGGTGGGGAGTCATGAACATCAGCCGGTAGTGATTGGGGTGGGTGAGCCCGAACTCGACGTAGCCCATGGCGATGGCGCGCAGTCGCGCGAGCGGATCGGCGATCTCGGCCATCTGACGCAGCTCGACCGCCAGGGCGTAGAAGTCGCGATCGCAGAGGGCGCGCAGGACGGCCTGCTTGTCGGGGAAGTGGAGATAGATCGCGGTCGGCGAGTACTCGATGCGCTCGGCGATGCGGCGCAGGGTGGTCGCCTCGTAGCCCTCGCTCGCGAACAGCTCGCGCGCCGCGTCGAGGATCTGGGTCCGCACTTCCTCGCGCTCGCGCTCTCGTCTTTCCTTGGTTCCCATGGAGATCGGCGCTCCGTTACTGAACGACGTTAACTTACATGACACAGTTCTCGATTGTCAAGGGAAGCCAAGTGCCGGCGGTCGCCTAGTCCCGGCGCTCGGTCCACTCGCGGGCGGCGACCATGGCGGCGGCGAACGCCGCGCCGTCGCCGCTCTCGACCGCGCGGCTCCAGTCCCCGAGGGCGCGGGCGAAGGCGGCGTGCACTTGCGGCGTGTCGGGGTTCAGGCGCTGGATGTCGAAGTACATCTCGGGATCGTTGCGCACCACCGTCGCGGTGGTCGCCATCTGGCCGTGGAACGTGGTGCTGCCCACCGTTTCGAGCACCGGGAGCGGCAGCCCGCTCTGCTCGAGGACGCGGGCGAACAGCAGGTTCACGAGGTGCGAGGCGCCCAGCACGTAGGCCGCGATGCGGTCGTGCTCCTCGAGTGACAGCCGCACCAGGGTGGCGGCGGTGTCGCGGAACAGCGCCTCCACCCGCGCCGTCGCCTCCGGCGCTCCGGTATCGCACAGGCAGATGACCTTGTCGGAGAGGATCAGCGCGCCGGGCCCGAACATCGGATGCAGGCTGGTCGCGGCGATGCCGCGCTGGCGCAGGCGGGCGAAGGTCGGCGCGAGGTGGCCCTTCAGGCTGGCGATGTCGAAGACCGTGCCGGCGAACCCCAGGTCGGCGATCTCCTCGAGCACTGTTGCGACGCTGCGCAGCGGGGTCGCGACCACGGCGAGAGAGGCGTGGGCGAGACCGTCGGCGAGCGAGCCCACGGCTTCGAAGTCGTCCGGTCCGGTCTGCGGGTCGTACACCAGCACGCGGTGCCCCTGGTTGGCGAAGAAGCGCGCGAACCAGCGGCCCATCTGGCCGCGCCCGCCGATGACCAGGATGCGCTCGGCATCGCCGGCGTAGCTCGAGTAGTGGCGCTCTTCCTGCACCCGGCAGGCCTCCTCGATCAGCAGCTGGGTGACGGCGCGGGCGAGCTCGGGCTGGACGCCGAGATCGCCGGCGGTCGCGGCGGCGCGCTCGAGCACGTTCTTCTCGACCGCGTAGTCGCGCAGCGGGATGCCGGCGTCGCGTTTCTCGGCACCGATCTCGACCGCCAGCTCGAGGCGCTCGGAGATCAAGGTGAGGATGGCGGCGTCGAGCCGCCGGATGCGCTGGCGAAGCTGGTCGAGGTGGTCCATGCGTTCTCCCGGTGAGCGCTGGGCGGACCGGCCGGCCGGTGGGTGACGGCGGGGAGGGCTCCCGTGGACGCGCAGCGCGCCCCGCGATCGGTCGCTCATGGCACGACGTTCCCGCGCGAGCACGCCACGGGAAGCCCCGCCGTGCAGGGTCCCTCCGGCCGGCCGGTCCGCCCAGCGCGTTCGGTGGATTCTCGCAGACCCGGGCCTGTGCTAGAACCCGGGAATGCCCTC
>JBLMYC010000027.1:0-6627 GCA_050258075.1 Acidobacteriota bacterium | reverse complement strand
CGGCCCGCGACGATCTCGCCGAGCTCGGCGCGCCACGAGTAGCTCCGCAAGAGCCCGGCGGCGATCGCGCCGCGCAACTCGCCGATCGCCTCGGCCTGGAGGCGCAGATCGGGCACCACGGTCGCCGACGCCACCAGCTCCGGCTCGAGCTCCTGCTTGCGCTCGCTGTCCGCACCCACCGCGGCGATGAATGTCCCCGGCCGCACGTCGGCGCGGCGCAGGAATGGCCGCTCGGCGGTGGTGCAGGTGACGCAGACATCGGCCTCGGCGAGCACGGCAGCGAGGGTCGTCGAAGGCAGCAGGGCCGCGGAGGCCGTGGCGCCGAGCTCCGCCGCCAGGGCTTCCGCCCTGCCTGGAACGACGTCAACGAGGTGGATGCGCCTGCAGCGCAGGGCCCGGTCGAGGGCCTGCACGTGGGCGCGGCCCTGGATTCCGCAGCCCACCACCACGACGACCCGCGCGTCCTCGCGCGCCAGATGGCGGGCCGCCACCACGGTCGCCGCCGCGGTGCGCAACGCGGTCAGCTCGCCCGACTCGAGCACCGCGAGCGGCGTGCCGCGCTCGCCGTCGAAGAGCAGGACCAGGCCCTGGATCGTCGGCAGGCCGTGGCGAGCCGGGTTGCGAGGGAAGTTGGCGTTCACCTTCACCGCGACGTAGCGGCGTCCCAGGGTCAGCCCGCCGCCCTTGGCGTGGAACCCACCCTCGGCGGCGTGCAGGCTGAACATCTCCGGGCCGATCGCGTCACCCGTCGCGTGCTGGCGGAACGCGCTCTCGACCGCACTTGACGCAAGGCTCGGCGTGAGCACCCGGCGCACGTCGCGGTCGGCGAGATGGAGGAGCGTTCCCACGATTGTCGTGACTATAGCAGTTGACATATTTCTATGACAACTGCTATACAGAAGATCATGCAATGGGTCACCCGCGAACGCCCCAAGATCGACCGTGTCGCCTGCCCCTGGCTGATCGCCCGCTTCATCGACCCGCAGGCCGAGTTCCTGTTCGTGCCGGCCAGCGAGGTCGCCGCGACCGCGGCGCGCACCGGCGCCGTGCCGTTCGACGTCGCCGGCGTCGAGCTCAGCCACGACGGGCCGCGTTGCTCGTTCGACGCCTTCCTCGACAAGTACCGGCTCGAGGACCCGGCTCTCGCCGAGATCGCCACCATCGTGCGCGGTGCCGATACCGCGCGCCTCGACCTGGCGCCGCAGGCCGCCGGCCTGCTGGCGATCTCGCTCGGGCTGTCGCAGCTCTTCCCCGACGACCACGAGCAGCTGCGCCACGGCTTCGTGGTCTACGACGCGCTTTACGCCTGGCTGCGCCATGCCCGCGAGGAGACCCACACTTGGAACCCGCAGCGGCGCGCCGGCGGCGCCTGACCCCATGCGCTGGCACTTGCTGATCCATCAGCTGCCGCCCAAGCCGGCGTACCTGCGCGCCAAGATCGGCCAACGCCTGGCGCGGGTCGGGGCGGTGGCGCTCAAGAACTCGGTGTACGTCCTGCCCGAGCGGCCGGAATCACTCGAGGACCTTCAGTGGATCGCCGAGGAGGCGGTCGCCGGCGGCGGCGAGGCTTTCGTGCTCACCGCCGAGCTCGCCGCCGGCATCTCCGACGCCGCGGTCGAGGAGGTCTTCCGTGCCGCACGTGACCGCGACTACGAAGCGCTCGCCGAGGAGGTGCGCGCCGCCCGGCCGCGGCGCGGCGCTCCTCCCCCGCCGGCCCGACTCGCGGCCTGGCGGCGGCGCTTCGCGGAAATCCGCGAGCTCGACTTCTTCGCCGCCCCGGCGCGGGGCGATGTCGAGCTCCTGCTCGCCAATCTGGAGGCGCTGGAGGCGCCGGCGGCGCCACGCGCCGGAGGCAAGGCCGTGAACACCCTCGACCGCAAAGAGCTGATCGGCAAGACCTGGGTGACGCGCAGCGGCGTCTTCGTCGACCGCATCGCAACCGCCTGGCTGGTGCGCCGTTTCGTCGACCCCCAGGCGCGCTTCCGCTTCGTCGGCGCGCAGGGCGCCGCGCCGCGCCGCAACCAGCTGCGCTTCGACATGGTGGGCGGCGAGCTCGGCCACGACGGCCCGCGCTGCACGTTCGAGACCGCGCTCCTGCGGCTCGGGCTCGACGACCCCATCGACCCGGGCCTGGTCGCGATCGGCGAGATCGTGCACGACATCGACCTGAAGGAGGACGCCTTCGGCCGGCCGGAGACGGACGGCGTCCGCGCCGTGCTGCGCGGCATCGCCGACTCCTGTCCGGACGACACCGCGCGGCTCGAGCGCGGCTTCGCGGTCTTCGACGGCCTGTACGCCAGCCTGCGGCACACGGCCAGCGCGCGCCCCCGCCGCAAGCCGCGCCAGCGCAAGCTCCCCGTTCGTTCCGCCCGCAGCTGACCTGTCACTTGTCATCCCGAGCGAGAGCGAGGGATGACACTTGCGGAGGGGGGCCCGCACCTGGGCAGCATCCTCCGCACCTCCGGGCTGCCGCGCCAGCGCCCGATGCAGCAGAATAGGCCCGGTGCCCTCCCCCGTCGCCCCGCTCGCCGGCTACACCGCTGCCGACGTCGCCCAGCTCGTCGGGCTGTCGCCCGCCCGCCTGCGTAGCCTGGTGCGCGACGGGCTGCTGCAGCCGCGGCGCGGGCGGCGCGGCGAGCTGCGCTTCTCGTTCCAGGACCTGGTCCTGCTGCGCGCCGCGCACGGCCTGCTCGCGGCCCACCTCTCGCCACGGCGGGTGCACGAGGCGCTGCGCCGGCTGCGCGACCAGCTGCCGCGCGGCCGCTCGCTCGCCCAGGTGCGGATCGCCGCGGAGGGCAGTCGGGTGGTGGTGCGCGACGGCGGCGAGGCCTGGGAGCCGGCCTCGGGACAGGCGCTGCTCGACTTCGAGGTCCGTGAGCTGGTGCGCGAGGCGGCACCGCTCGTCCAGAAGCAGGTCGCCGAGGCGCGCCGGCGCGAGGCGGAGCTCGACGCCGACGACTGGTTCGAGCTCGGCCTCGACCTCGAGGCGACCGACGCCGCCGAGGCAATCGCCGCCTACCGCCGCACGCTCGCGCTCGAGCCGGAGCACTTCGACGCTCACCTGAACCTCGGGCGCCTGCTGCACGAGGCGGGCGACGTCGCCGCCGCCGAGCGCCACTACCGGCGGGCCGAGGCGCTGCGGCCGGACGACGCGACGGCGGCGTTCAACCTCGGCGTCGCGCTCGAGGACCGCCGACGTCTGGCCGACGCCGCGGCCGCCTACGAGCGCGCCATCGCCGCCGACCCACGCTACGCCGACGCCCACTTCAACCTCTCCGGCGTGCTCGAGAAGCTGGGGCGCAAGCAGGCGGCCCTGCGCCACCTGAAGATCTACCGCCAGCTGGTGCGCGGACCACGCTGAAAAAGCGACGCGACCGCGGTCGGGAATAGCCGCGGTCGCGGCGCGGTTGCCCATTGTGGCCCCCGGCGGCCCGGGGCTCCGGAGATGCCATGCCCGTCGCGAACCTGGAACCCGACACCCTCGCCGCAGCCCGCGTCGAGGACCATCGCACGCCCGACGCTCCCATCCACCCGCTGCTGCTGCGACGCTGGTCGCCGCGCGCGATGAGCGGCGAGCCGATCGGCGACGATCAGCTGCTGACCCTGTTCGAAGCCGCGCGCTGGGCGCCGTCCTCGATCAACAGCCAGCCCTGGCGGTTCGTGTACGCCCGCCGCGGCACGCCGGAGTGGAACACCTTCCTCGATCTCTTGAGCGAGGGCAATCGCGAATGGTGCGTCAGCGCCGCGGTTCTCCTGGTGATTGCGTCGCGCACGCTCTCCGACCAGGGCCGTCCGCTGCGCACCCACTCCTTCGACGCCGGCGCGGCGTGGGAGAACCTGGCGCTCCAGGCGAGCGCTCTGGGGCTGGTCGCCCACGGCATGAGCGGCTTCGACTACGACCGCGCCCGCACCGAGCTCGGCATCCCGACCGATTGTGCGGTCGAGGCAATGGTCGCGATCGGCAAGCCGGCGCCGAAGTCGGTCCTCTCCGAGAAGAACCAAGCGCGCGAGAAGCCTTCCGGACGGCGGCCGGTCGGCGAGCTCGCCTTCGTCGGCCACTGGCCGCGCGGCTGAGCGCTACACCAGGTCACGCAGCGTCACCACCACGTCGCTCCGCTTTCCGGCGCGCTCGACGGTGAAGGTCACCCGCGTCCCCGGCGCAAGCGCGCGCAGGCGGACGCGCAGCGCTGGCAGCGACAGCTCGCGCGGCGACTGGCCGTCGACCGCGACCACGCGGTCGCTCGCCACGAGGCCGGCGGCCGCCGCCGGCGCGCCGGCGATCGCGTCCATGACCTCGAAGGCGTCGCCGCCCTTGGCGAGGTTCAGCCACACGCCGGCGCGGTCCCAGGCGTCGCGCGCGCCGTCCGCCACGGCGCGCTCGAAGATCACCTGCTTCTTGCCGTAATCGAAGATCACCCGGAAGCGCTTCAGCACGCCACCGCCCACGTTGCCGGCGAGATAGGGATCGCTGAAGCTGCCCTTTTTCTGCTGCGCCAGGTCGATCACCACGTCGCGCACCTCGACCGGGCCCAGCCGGATCGCGCCGGCGCGCGCCAGGCGGCCGCGCACCGAGCCGCCAACTCCCCAACCCGTCGTCGCCTCGAGCTTCGCGCCGTAGCGCTCGACGAGCCCGTGCGCCACCGCGAACGGGCCGAGCACGGTGAGCGAGGAGCGGCTGCCGGTGTCGAGGTCGAGGGCACCTTCGACCCCGTCGATCGCGCCGTCGATCTGCGGCGTCTGGTCGTGGAAGCGGAAAGGAACGACGGCGCCGTCGCCGTGGTAGGCGAAGGCGGCGGGCAGGGTCAGCACCAGCTGGCGCCGCGCATAGTCGATGTCGACCACGAAGCGGCGGAAGATCTCGTAGCCAACCAGGCCGCCGAACCGCACGCCCTCGACCTGCTGCATCGCCTGCAGCGGGAAGATCGCGAACACCTGATCGCGCAGCGTCACGCCGCCGATCGAGAGCGTCTTCACCTTGGCGAGGGCGATGTCCTCGGACTTCTCGCCGACCCCCTGGCCCTGGAAAGCGCCCTGCCCTTCGAGCCCCAGCGTTGCCGCCAGCTCGGGAGTCATGATGTTCTGGCCGCCGGTGTCGCACAGCACCTGGAACGGTCCCTTGCCGTCGATCCGGACCTCGACGTAGATGTGGTTGTTGAGCAGCTCGAAGGGCACCATCGTCGAGGTCTTGCCATCGGCGATCGTAAAGTCCGGCGGCGGCGGCGCCGGCAGCGCGAAGCGCGCCGGCGCGAGCGCGGCGACGTGCTCCAGCGACTCGATCTCCAGCCGCTGGTCGTACTTCGTCTCGCCGTTCGTCACCCGCTGCGCGAACGGCACCAGCACGCCGTCGACCGGGCGGTAGTCGGAGAGGAAGGTGGACCGCGTCTCGCGCCCGCCGGCCTCGACGATGCGATCGAAGCGCCAGGTCGCGGTGTCGATCCACAGCTCGAACGGCCGCCCGCCCTGCGGGGTGATGCGCACCACGCGAAACCGCCGCTCGCCCTCGGCGCGCTCGCCGGCGTCCTCGAGGGTGGCTTTCCCGCGCTCCGGATACCAGTACGCCAGCGACCGCCGGTAGGCCTCGTTGCGCGCCGCGGCGAGCTCCTCCGCGGCGTCGGAAGGATGCGCCTGCCCGGAGCTGTCCTGCGTCCAAGCCATCTCGCCATCGAAACCCTCGGCGCCCGACGCCGGACCGAGCGCGAAGCGGTCGACGTAGCGTCCGCTCCGGACGTCCTCCCAGCTCTCGACCGTGCCCTCCAGACCGCCCATCTCGATCTTGGCGCGTACGTGGTTCGCAGCCACCCGGTCCCAGGCCGCGCCACCCATCGCCTGCCTGGCGCGCGCCAGGAGCGCCGCCGGGTCCTCCGCTGCGCCGGCCGGCGCCGCCATCCAGACCGCCGCCAAGACAGCGGCGCAGAGCTTGTAGCGATGCATGATCCCTCCTGATCGAAACGGTCCAGGGAAGCCGCGCGGTACGCGCGACCTCCATATACCTGACGCTCGAACCGGAGAAATGTTTCAGCCCCGCTACTTGAAGTACCCGTTGACGTCGACGATCACCTGCACCGTGCCGCTCGACTGGTCGCACTGGACGACGAAGTCGCCGCTCGCGCCGAGCGCCACCACGCCGTTGTTGGCGCGCGTCTGGTTGGCCGAGTAGTTGATGATCGACACCAGCGGCGTTGCGATTCCGGTCGGGTACACGCGCAGGTCCCCGGCCGCCGTCGGTTGCGTCACCGTGATGTTGATCGACACCTGCTTGGCGTCCACCGGCACGCCGCACTGGCCGGCGGCGACGAAGGTGCGCGTCGTCCCGGCGGCGAGCGCCGGTCCGCCATACGGACCATTGGCGTTCCGCGTGTCGAAAAGGCGGCACGGCGTGAGGGTGAAGTAGAAGCCGTCGCGGACCGTGAAGCTCGTCGGGTCCGCGCTCCCCGGCAAGCTGGGATCGTCGGTCAGCGCGCTCGCCGAGTTGGCGCCGCTGCTGGTCGCGTCATAGGCGATCGCGCCCTGGTTCGAGACGACCGTCCCCGCCGTCACGCCCACCTGGATCGTGGCGGTGATGGTGATCGTCACCGAGCCAGCGGCCGCGATCGAGCCGTTCCAGGTCACCGTGTTGGTGCCGGTGTT
>JBLMYC010000026.1:0-2531 GCA_050258075.1 Acidobacteriota bacterium | reverse complement strand
CCGGCGCAGAGGGTCTTCATCAGCTACCGGCGCGAGGACAGCGCAGCCTACGCCGGGCGCCTCTACGACGCCATGGTCGCCCGATTCGGGGAGCGCAACGTGTTCATGGATCTCGACCTCGCTCCAGGCGTCGACTTCGTCGAGCGGATCACCGAGGTGGTGTCGGCCTGCCAGGTATTGATCGAGGTCATCGGGCCGACCTGGGCCACGGTCAAGGATGACGAAGGTCAGATACGGATCGCCGACTCCGAGGACTTCGTCCGGCTGGAGCTCGAGATCGCCCTGAGGCGCCCCGAGGTGACCGTGATTCCTGTGCTCGTCGGCGGGGCCCAGATGCCGGATCGGCGGGACCTGCCGCCGGAGCTGGGGGCGCTCGCGCGTCGCAACGCACTCGAGCTCAGCGATCGACGCTGGCGCTACGACGCCGGACAGCTGATCAGCGCGCTCGAGGAAGTACTGGCGGAAACGACCGCCGTTCATGTCGTCCCCCCAAGCGCGGACGCTGCCGTGGCGGCCCAGGCCTCGCGAGAGCCGGCTCCCACCGACCGAGCGCAGATCCCTGCCGCCGCCCCCGATCGTGTGGGTGCCGCCGAATGGCTCCGCCGGCACGGGCGCCTGCTCGCCGGCGTCGCCGCGCTCGTGGTCGCCGCCGCGGTCTTCGCAATCGTTGCCCTCGGCGGAGGCTCGGCGGGCGGAGACCTGACGAACCTCAAGTTCGAGCGCTTCACGGGTCATGCGTTCACGGTCGACGTGCCGGCGGACTGGCGCCTCACCATCAACAATCAGACCAACGGTGGTGTCAAACAGACCAAGCTCGAGGACCCGGCCGGAGAGGGAACCGTTGAGGTCGATCAGGAAGTTGCGGAAGCGAACATGTCGCCGGAGGAGCGAATGAAGCAGGCCGTGCAAATGCGCAGTGGAGACCGCGGCTACGAGCTCATCTCAACCGAGCCGCAGGACGTGCACGGGCGTGCCACACAGCTCTTCTGGTACGAGCACGGCGAGCCCATCGGTCCATCGACCGTTGCCACCTACTTCTTCGACGCCG
Source organism: Acidobacteriota bacterium (assembly GCA_050258075.1). Classification (GTDB taxonomy): domain Bacteria; phylum Acidobacteriota; class Thermoanaerobaculia; order Multivoradales; family JAGPDF01; genus JBLMYC01. The sequence goes on along the minus strand of JBLMYC010000026.1, from coordinate 1,483 downwards.
GCGGCGTGGGGTGGCGAACCCGCGCGGTCGTGGCCAAGAGGGCCGGCGACAGCGCCGAGAGCGCAAGGGAGATCTCGAACAAGATGGCCACCACCCTGGAACCACGCTGATCGGACCTCGGGGAGGCCCAGTCGCGGGCCCAGGTCCTCGGCGGCTGTGGGCGCGGAAGTTCCATGGCGCAGCTCCCTCGTAACAGGCTCGCTCACACGGCTCAGCGAGCGAAACGGCACGTCCGAGCTCGTCGCATGCGAAGGGGAGGCATCGTTCTCGCTGCTTCCAGCGCGCTCGTGGCTGCGCTGGCAGGCTGCGGGCGCGCGCTCAAGGCGGTCGATCGACGCGCTGCGCCTCGGCGTAGAGTCGGCGCGGCGTGGGAAGCGACGCACCTCTCAGCGTGAGCGAGGCGGGCTCGGCGCCGACGGTCGCGGAGGTCGAGCGGATCGTCGCGCTGGGGGATCCGGTGGTGCGAAACCTGCAGATCACCCAGTGCTACTGCGAGCTCTCGCATGCGCTCGCTGGCCGGACGAGCGGCGGGCTCGCGAACTGGTGCACCTTCGCGACCTGGGCCTCCAAGCAGGCCGGCCAGACGATCCGAAGGGAGGACCTGGAGCGGACCTTCGAGCGGCTCTTCGGGCGCTCGTCCGAGGCGACCCGGACGGGCAACGCCGCGGTCGCCTCGCTGGCGGAGCCGAGGAAGCGGGAGCGGCCCGTGCCCCTGTGGGAGGCGCTCTGGAAGGCGCTTAGGCCGAGCGCCGCCTTTGACCGCGCAAGCGACGCGGTCGCGCGCGGAAACCGCAAGGTGTTCGAGGAGATCGGGCGCGAGTTCGCGCGCTTCCTCGCCCTGCCGAGGGTCGGCGCCACGATCGAGCCGGCCGCGCTCGCCGCCTTTGGCGACGGCCTGCGCCCGGGCGATCCGCCCGACGGCCAGGGTCTGCTCAGGCAGGCGTTCCGCTCCTACGCGGCGGCGCTCGGCGAAGGTGATCCGAAGGCGCGCGCCGAGCTGATCCTGCTGGGAAACCTCGCGATCGGCTTCCACGAGCAGACCCGCCTGCAGCCCGAGATCACCGAGGCGCTCGACGCGCCGCTCGAGGAGCCGGTCAAGCTGCGGCGCGAGCTCCTGGGCGAGCTCTTGCGCCTGCGCCTCGGCGCGGCGCTGGGGCTGCTGGTCGACCTGCTCCCGGGCCGCGCCAGCGCCACGAAGCGCGCGCTCGACGAGCTCGACCGCCAGGTGAAGCACGTCGCCCACGAGGCCGTCACCGAAACGCTGATGACCCTTTCGCTCCCGGGCGAGACGCTGAGCCTCAGCGCCGACGTTCCGGGCAGCTTCCCGACCGACCTGCAGACGATCAATAGCCCGGAGCTGGCCGCGCTGCTCGGCCGGATCGACCCCACACCCGATACCACCCGAGGCAGCGGCGCGGAGGACTGGTCGAACCTGAGACAGCGGATCCACTTCATCGCCGACCTCTTCCGCGTCTACCAGGAG
>JBLMYC010000025.1:0-26112 GCA_050258075.1 Acidobacteriota bacterium | reverse complement strand
AGGCGGCGCGCGACCTCGGGCGGCGCGGCTCGCCGGCGCGCGGAGCCCTGGCGCTTGCCGACCTGCTGCGGTCCCGCCAGGCAGAGCTCTTCGCGCGGGTCGACGAGGTCTGGCTGGGCGGCCGCGGCGACGGGTTCCTGCGCCAGGTCGAGCGCTTCGCCGACGGCCTTGCGGCGGGCGCCAAGGAGGAGGGATGAGCATGCTCGCAGCGGAACCTGGAGCCGCCGCGCCGGGCGCCGGGGCGGTTCGCCGGGCGCGCTGGCTCGAGCGCCTGACGGTCGCCTGGAACGTGGCCGAGGCGGTGGTCGGGATCGCCGCCGGCGCCGTGGCGGCGAGCGACGCGCTGCTCGGCTTCGGGCTCGACTCGGTGGTGGAGAGCCTGTCGGCGCTGGTGCTCCTGTGGCGCCTGCGCGACGGCTCGCCGGAGCGCGAGCGCCGTGCGCTGGCTCTGGTGGGCTGGAGCTTCGTCCTGCTCGCCGCTTGGATCGCCTTCGACGCCGGGCGCGGGCTGCTGCTGCGCCAGGAGCCCGAAGCAAGCCCGGTCGGGATCGGACTGGCGATCGTCTCGCTGGTCGCGATGCCGCTCCTCGCGCGGGCCAAGCGGCGCTCCGCCGGGGCCATCCACAGCCGGGCGCTCGCCGCTGATGCGCGGCAGACCGACTTCTGTGCCTATCTGTCGGCCATCCTGCTGGTCGGTTTGTCGGCGAACGCCTTGCTCGGCTGGTGGTGGGCCGACGGCGCGGCGGCGCTCGTCATGGTGCCGATCATCCTACGCGAGGGCGTGCAGGCGCTGCGCGGCGAGACCTGCGACTGCGGCGCGTCGGCTCGCGAGTGAGCGGGGGCGCCCGAGCTGCACCGTCGTCGGCGAAGCGGACTCGCTCGCTCTCGCGGGGTGTGGCCCGGTGCAAGGTTCGGCCGTCGGTCTCCGTCCTGGAGCGTAGAATGCCGCCCGTGACCCCTGCTACCCGTCCGGTCAAGCTGAGCTGGGAGGACTTCCTCACCCTGCCTCCCGACGACAAGCGTCACGAGCTGATCGACGGAGATCACTACGTGACGCCCTCCCCGAGTCGCCGCCACCAGACCGCAGTCGGCAACCTGTACCGGATCCTCGCCACGCCGGTACGGGAGAGGCGACTCGGCCGCCTCTACGTGGCGCCGTTCGACGTCGTGCTGTCGCGACACGACGTCGTCGAGCCGGACCTGCTGTTTCTCTCGACGGAGCGCCTGGGGCGCTTGACCGAGGCCAACGTCCAGGGCGCTCCGGACCTCGTGATCGAGGTGGTCTCACCGCGCACGGCGGCGGTCGACTGCGGCGCCAAGCGACGAGCCTACGAGAAGTTCGGGGTCGGCGAATACTGGCTGGTCGAGCCGGAGGATGAGACCGTGCTCGTCGTGCGCTTCGGCGAGACGCCCGGTGGCGCGGAACGGCGCCTCGGTCCGGGCCAGTCGATCACGAGCCCGTTGCTCCTCGGCCTGTCGAGTCCGGTGGGTGAGATCTTCACCGACTGAGCCGCAACCGGCTCAATTCCGGGCTCGGCGCAGGCCGCGGCGCAGCTTGAGCCGGCGGCCGAAGACTTCCTCGAACAGCGCGGCGCGCTCCTGGGCGGTGTCGAGCTCGAGGCTCACGTCCCAGCGCGACAGCACCTCGAGCTCGACGGTCTTGCGGCGGATCGAGCAGTAGATCTCCTCCACCCGGCGGGCATGGCTGCGATCGAGCGCGTCAGCGACGCGCAGCAGCGCGGTGAGCTGCACGATCGCGCGCTGCTGCCACGGTTTCAGGGCGGCGAAGCTCGCGTGCTTTTCCGACGGGTCGGCACCGCGGTGGTAGCGCACCAGGTGGGCGACGATCTCGATCTCGCGCTGGTCGAACGCGTCGAGGGTGGCGCTCGTCACCAGGTAGTAGCCATGCTTGTGGTGCTGGTGGTAATCGATCATGTAGCCGAGGTCGTGGAGCAGGGCGGCGTGCTCCAGCCACTCGCGCTCGCGGGCCCCCAGGCCGTGCAGCGCCAGGGTCAGGTCGAACAGGCGCGTCGCCAGCCGGGCGCACTGCTCGCCGTGCGGCAGCACTCCGGGAGAGCGCTCGGCGAGCTTGTGGACCTGCCGCCGCCGCACGTCAGCCGGTGCGCCCGGCTCGGGCAGCGGCTGGCCGAGGGCCTCGAGCACCAGGCCCTCGCGCAGCGCCCGGTCGCTGACCTGAAAACGATTCGCCCGCGCGTGGCGCAGGAGCTCCTCGAGCAGGATCGCGCCGGCCAGGATCGACTCGGCACGCGGGCCGCCGACCGGGGGCAGCGCCGCGATCTGCCGGCGCCGCAGCGGGGCGAGATGGGCGACCAGCTCGCGCAGGTCGCGGGCTCGCACCTCGCGGGCGACCGCCCCCGCAGCCTTCCAGTCGGCGCCGGCCAGGAAGTCGACGAGATCCGCGCAGCACACCGCCGTGCCCGAGGTCGCGATCACCCGCTCTACGGAGCGCGGCCGCGGCACGCGGCGCAGACCGTCGCGGATCCGCTCGCGCAGCTGGCGCAGGGCACGGGCCGACGGCGGATCGCCGTCGAGCCAGCCGGCGCAGCGCAGCGACCCCAGCTTGACGCTCGACGCCTTGCTCAGCCGCCCGCCGCGGGTGGTGATCCATTCGGTGCTGCCGCCGCCGATGTCGACGATCAGGGCGCGCCCGCGGCCGAGGTCGACCGCCTCGCGCACCGCGCGATAGATCAGCCGGCCCTCCTCCTCGCCGTCGAGGATGCGCGGCTCGAGGCCGGTCTGCGCCTTGACCCGGGCGAGGAACTCGGCACCGTTGTCGGCCTCGCGTACCGCGCTGGTTGCCACCGCCACGATCCGTTGCGCCCCCTTGAGGCGCGCCAGGGTCGACATCTTGCGCAGCGTCAGCAGCCCCTCGGCGACGGCGCGCTCGGAGAGCCGGCCCTTGCCGAGCGCGCTCTTGCCGAGGCGCACCATCTCGCGCTCGCGGTCGAGCACCCGGTAGCCGCTGCCCGGCGTGGCCTCGACCACGATCATGTGGATCGAGTTCGAGCCGATGTCGATCGCGGCCACGCGAGCGGCGGTCGGCGGCGCGGTTCTCGGGACGGTCTTGCGGGCCGCGGTCAAGATGGTTCGATCTTATCGGGAAGCCTGACCCCATCGCGGTCGAGCGCGCGTCACCGACCTGTCACGGAGGGCACCTGCGGGATCGGGCAGAATAGGAGATGCGACCATGTCCGAGCCCGAGCAATCCCCGATCGTCGAGCTGCCGCGCGAGAGCGAGGCCGGCCTGTACCTCAACCGCGAGCTGTCGTGGCTGGAGTTCAACCGCCGGGTGCTGGCCGAGGCCGAGGACGAGCGCAACCCGCTGCTCGAGCGGCTGAAGTTCGTCGCCATCTTCGGCAACAACCTGGACGAGTTCTTCATGAAGCGGGTGGGCGGCCTGAAGGAGCAGGCGCGCAGCAACCTGCGCGATCTCACTCCGGATGGGCGCGGGCCGCGCCAGCAGCTCGACGAGATCGACGCCGCGGTGCGCCCGATGGTGCAGGCCCAGCACCGCATCTTCCGCGAGCAGCTGGTGCCGGAGCTCAGACAGCACGGGGTGGAGATCCTGCGCTGGGCTGACCTCATGGCGGCCGAGCGCCGTCACCTACGCGGCTTCTTCGAGCGCTCGGTGTTCCCGGTGCTGACCCCGCTGGCGCTCGATCCGGCGCACCCCTTCCCGTTCATCTCCAACCTCAGCCTGTCGCTGGCGCTTTCGGTGCGTCATCCGCAGAGCGGGCAGGAGCGCTTCGCGCGGGTCAAGGTGCCGGCCTCGATCCCGCGCTGGGTACAGCTCCAGGACTCGATGCGCTTCATCCCGCTCGAGGTGGTGATCGCGCAGCACCTGGAGCTGCTGTTCCCAGGCATGGAGGTGGCCGAGTGCCACGCGTTCCGGGTGACCCGCAACGCCGACCTCCAGATCGACGACGACCCGGCCGACGACCTGCTCGAGGCAATCCAGGAGGAGCTGCGCGAGCGCCGCTTCGCGCGGGTGGTGCGCCTGCAGGTCGAGCCGCGCATGCCGCCCTGGATGCGCAACCTGCTGTGCGAGGAGCTGCAGGTCCAGGCCGAGGACGTGTACGAGACGCCGGAGCCGATGGCGCTGATCGACCTCATGCAGCTCGCCCAGCTGCCGATTTGGTCCCTACGGGACGAGCCCTGGCGGCCGGTCACGCCGCAGCGCCTGCAGCCGGTCGAGGGCGAGGCGCGCGACATCTTCCAGGTGATCGCCAAGGGTGACCTCCTGGTGCACCATCCTTACGACGCGTTCGGAAGCAGCGTCCAGCGCCTGCTCACCCTGGCGGCGCACGATCCCCAGGTGCTGGCGATCAAGCAGACCCTGTACCGCACCGCCAAGGACTCGCCGATCGTCAAGGCGCTGATCGAGGCCGCCGAGGCGGGCAAGCAGGTGGCGGCGATCGTCGAGCTCAAAGCGCGCTTCGACGAGGCGCGCAACATCGAGTGGGCGGAGGCGCTGGAGGAAGCGGGCGCCCACGTATCGTACGGCGTCGTCGGTCTGAAGACCCACGCCAAGGTCACCCAGGTGGTGCGCCAGGAGGCCGACGGCCTGCGCACCTACACTCACGTTGCGACCGGCAACTACAACGCCGACACCGCGGCGCTGTACACCGACCTCGGCCTGTTCACCTGCCGGCCGGAGATCGGCGCCGACGTCGCGCAGCTGTTCAACCTGCTGACCGGCTTCGTCGCCGAGCCGCAGTTTGCGAAGCTGCTGGTGGCGCCGACCAACATGCGGCGCCGCTTCGTCGAGCTCATCGAGCGCGAGATCGCGCACCAGCAGGCGGGACGCGGCGGCCGCATCGTTGCCAAGATGAACGCGCTCGAGGACCCCAGGATCGTGCGCGCCCTGTACCAGGCCTCGGCGGCGGGGGTGAAGATCGATCTCGTGGTGCGCGGCATCTGCCGCCTGCGCCCCGGCATCCCCGGGCGCAGCGCGACGATCCGCGTCGTCTCGATCGTCGACCGCTTCCTCGAGCACGCCCGCATCTTCTGCTTCGGCAACGGCGGCGACCCCGAGTACTTCTTCGGCTCCGCCGACTGGATGTCGCGCAACCTCGACTACCGGGTGGAGGCGATCGTTCCGGTCGAGGACCCGGCGCTCAAGGAGGAGCTGCGCGCCATCCTCGAGATCCAGCTCGAGGACAACTCCAAGGCCTGGGAGCTCGAAAGCGACGGCTCCTACCGCCGCCTCGCTCCGCTCCCCGACGAGGAGGAGCGCCGCGCCCAGGTGCGCCTGATGCAGCGGGCGCAGCAGCGGGCCGGGGCGACGCGGATCCCGTAGCCGGCTCAGTCCACGCCGAACGACCAGATCTCGGGCATCGCGCCCGGGGCGGCGCAGAAGAATCCGTATTCTCCGTGCGGCAGCGGCGACTTCGGTCGCACCCGGAAGTCGCCGTCGCCCAGCTTCTCGACGGCGAACGCGACCGTGGCGTTGGTCGGGTAGGGCGTCGATCGCCGCTGCTTCAGGGTGATCTGCCGCGCGTCGCCGACGACGTCGAGGGCGACCAGGAAGAAATCCTCGGGCCGTGCTGCGGCCAAGGGCATGCCTTCGCCCGACATCATCTTCATCGCCAGGGCCGGATCCTGCATGGCGGGAGAGCGCGGGTCGACCTTTGGGCCGAAGTGGAATCGGAAGGCCGGCTGCGCCGGGAGCCGCAGTTCGGCGCGTGCGCCGTCGAAGGTGTAGATCAGCTTCGGCTTGACGAGGCCGAACGTGACCATGCTCGCGCCGAGGTTCTTCCCCTTGAAGTCCAGGGTGACGGACCCGACCACCGCGGTCTCGGTCTTGGCGGCGGCGTCCTCGACGTAGATGCCGGGCTCGCTCGCCCGGGCGGGGTGGGCGAGCAGCGCCGCGGTGAGGGTGAGAGCGAGACAGGTTCCGGTGGCGATCCGGTGCGGTGTCATGCGCGATCTCCCTGGGTCACGGCTGCGGTTGGGGGGCAGCGGCGCCCATCCTACCGAATCGACGCGGACGGCCGGCGCTCAGCCCTTGAGCCGGTACCCGACGCCGATCACCGTCTCGAGACGATTGGCTTCGGGGCCCAGCTTGCGGCGCAGGCGGCGGACGTGGGTGTCGACGGTGCGGCTGTCGACGTCCTCGGCGTAGCCCCAGGCGTCGGCGAGCAGCTTGGCGCGGGTCTGGACGCGGCCGCGGCGCTCCATGAGGATCTGCAGCAGGCGCAGCTCGGTGGCGGTGAGCGCCACGTCCCTGCCGCGCACCTCCAGCCGGTGCGCCCCCGGGTCGAGGCGGATGCCGCCGATCGCGAGCACCTTCTGCGCGGGCGCCGGCTGCTCCTTGCGGCGCAGGATCGCCTTGACCCGCAGCACCAGCTCGCGCGGACTGAACGGCTTGGTGACGTAGTCGTCGGCCCCGAGCTCGAGGCCGACGATGCGATCCACTTCCTCGCTCTTGGCGGTGAGCAGGAGGACGGGGGTGGCGGCGGTGGCCGTCTCGCGTTTCAGCATCCGAAGCAGCTCGAGCCCGTCGAGACCCGGCAGCATGAGGTCGAGGATGACGAGATCCGGCGGTTTCCGGCGAATCGCCTCGAGGCCGAGGTCGCCGCGGCCCTGGATCTCCATCGCGAAGCCTTCCTTCGCCAGGTTGTACTCGACCACCTCGGCAATGGCGGGCTCATCTTCCACCAGCACAATGCGTTGCGCCGTCACGCCTGAGAGGCTAGCACGCGGCGATCCGCAGCCCTTGTGGAAAACCCTCCGGAAAACCCCTCCTTCGAGGGCTGGAAGACCGCATGCGATCGAGACCCCGAGCGGATTGAACAGAGTTCTGTGCAGTTCGTGCAACTGATTGATTCCACGATGTTTCATCACGGGCGGGCAGGCGCGGCAGCGAGCGGTGCGGGGCCGCAGTCGGCTGGATTTCCACAGACATTCCGTGACGGCGGAGTAACAGGTCTGCTAAGTCTTGATGACAGGTGGGTTTAGCGGCGACGCGGGGGGCCGGGGAGGCGCTATCGCGCGCCCCCCCGACGACACGGTTCAGCTGCCGGGCGGCGTGTCCTGCGCGTGACACACGGCCTGCAGGGACTGCCACTTGGCGAGTTGGGCGGGGGTCAAGATCGCCGCGAAAGCGGTTTCGAAGGCGTCCTGCGCGGTCGCGATCTGGTCGCGCAGTCCGTCGATCTCGACCACCACGCCGCCGACATCGCAGGCGTTGGGGCTGGGCTCGGCGAGCAGCGTCTGAAGCTGCTCGTGCAGCGGATCGATCTGCACATGCAGCGGCTGGATCGTCGTGCGCAGCTGGGTGGTCAGCCCGATGAGCTGCGCGCGCTGGTCGGCGCTGAGCTGCAGGTAGCGGGAGATCGCCCGCAAGTTATTGCAGCCGGGGAAGTTCGGCGCCGCCGTGGCGGGCGGCGATGCGACCACGAGCGCCACCAAGGTGAGCGCAACGGTGAGCAGCAGGGTCTTCTTCATGCCGGTCTCCTTTCTGGGGGCCGGAGAGGGCCCCGGTCGAGTTCATGCTTTGTAACCATCGAGCGGGCATGTCACTGCGGCCCGGAGCGCAGAAAGATGGTGATACCTTTTCCGCGAGGAGTCCTACTGTCATGACCGAAATCGCAACCTTGAAGCGCACTCCGCTCTACGAGCGCCACTTGCGGGCGGGAGCGAAGATGGTGGAGTTCGCCGGCTGGGACATGCCGGTGCAGTACTCAGGCGTGATCGAGGAGCATCGCGCGGTGCGCGGCGCGGCCGGCCTGTTCGACGTTTCGCACATGGGCGAGATCCGGGTGGCCGGTCCGGGGGCCGAGAGCTTTCTGCAGCGGCTCACGCCCAACGACGTTGCCAAGCTCGAGCCCGGGCGGGCGCACTACAGCGGGCTGCTCTGCGAGCGTGGCACGTACCTCGACGATCTGCTCATCTACCGCATGGACCGGCAGGAGTTCCTGGTCGTGGTCAACGCCTCGAATGCCGACGCCGACTTCGCCTGGGTGGCGGCGCAGCCGCACGACGGCGCGGTGGTCGAGAATGTCTCGGAGCGCTACGGACTGCTGGCGCTGCAGGGGCCCAGGGCGGTGGGGATCCTGCGCCGCCTGACGACGGCGGATCTCGATGCGGTGAAGTACTACCGCTTCGTGCATGGCGCGGTCGCCGGCCGCACCGCGATCCTGTCGCGCACCGGCTACACCGGCGAGGACGGCTTTGAGCTCTACCTTTCGCCGGAGGACTGCGGCCCGGTGTGGGATGCCTTGCTCGAAGCGGGGGCGCCGGACGGACTGGTCCCCACCGGCCTCGGGGCGCGCGACACGCTTCGCCTGGAGGCGGCGATGGCGCTCTACGGCCACGAGATCAACGACCAGACGACGCCCTGGGAGGCCGGGCTCGACTGGACGATCCGGCTCGACAAGGGCGAGTTCATGGGCCGCGACGCGTTGATTCGCCAGCGCGAGACCGGCGTGCCGCGGCGGCTGGTGGGGTTCGAGGTCGTCGGGCGCGGTATCGGTCGCCAGGGCTACCCGGTGCACGCCGGCGGGCGGCAGGTCGGAGTGGTCACCAGCGGCACCTTCAGTCCGACCTTCGAGAAGGCGCTCGGCATGGCGCTGGTCGAGCGCGCCGTGGAGCCGAGCGGCGCGGCGATCGAGATCGAGGTGCGCGGCAAGCGGGTCGAGGCGCGGACCGTGCCGCTGCCTTTCTATCGGCGTCCGAAGTGAATCGAGTTGCACGCCCGGCGGCCTGCCCGGAAAGGCGGCGCGTTGGTGCGAGGCGGTGGGCCAAGCTGACCGGGCGCTTGGCCGATGGTATAAATGGACGGCGCGGGCGCCGCGCGCCGGTGCAGCGCCGGCCAGCTGCGCGCGGCTTGGCGCGTCCGACACAAATCCAAGGGAGAGTCCGCATGTATCCGAGCGAGTACCTCTACTCCAGGGAGCACGAGTGGGTCCGGGTCGAGGAGGACGTCTGCGTTCTCGGCATCACCGACTTCGCGCAGAAGGAGCTCGGCGAGGTGGTGTTCGTCGAGCTGCCCGAGGTCGGCCAGGTGTTCGACGCCGGCGACGAGATCGGCACCATCGAGTCGGTGAAGGCGGTGGCCGAGGTCTACACGCCGCTCGCCGGCGAGGTGATCGAGGTCAACGAGGCGCTGGTCGACGACCCCGAGCTGGTCAACGAGGATCCGCACAGCGACGGGTGGCTGGTGAAGATCCGCTTCTCCTCGGCGGCCGACCTGAAGAGCCTGATGAACGCCGAGCAGTACACGGCGTACGTCGCCAGCAAGGAGTAGAACCTTGAGCAACGATCCGAAGGCGGGGGCAGCCGCGGGCGGCGCCGCCGGCGCCGCTCCGGCCGCTGCCGCTCTCCTCGACCCCCTCGACACCTTCGCCCGCCGCCACCTCGGCTCGGGCGACGCCGAAACCCGCGCCATGCTGAAGACGATCGGCGTCGACTCGCTCGACCAGCTGGTCGCCGAGACGGTGCCGGCGTCGATCCGCATGGCACGGCCGCTCCAGCTCGACGTGCCGGGCGGCGGGCGGCCGCTCGGTGAGCGCGAGCTGCTCGGCCTCTTGCGCGCCATGGCGCACAAGAACGAGCCCTACCGCTCGTTCCTCGGCACCGGCTACCACGACACGATCGTGCCCGGCGTCATCCAGCGCAACATCCTGGAGAACCCCGGCTGGTACACGCAGTACACGCCGTACCAGGCGGAGATCTCGCAGGGACGGCTCGAGGCGCTGCTCGACTTCCAGACCATGGTCGAGGATCTGACTGCGCTGCCGATCGCCAACGCATCGCTGCTCGACGAGGCGACCGCGGCCGCCGAGGCGATGCACATGTGCGCCGCGGTGGTGAAGGACCGCGACGCCTTCTTCGTCGCCGCCGACTGCCATCCGCAGACGATCGCGGTGGTCCGCACGCGCGCCGAAGCGGTGGGGATCGAGGTGCGGGTCGGTGACCCCGAGACGATCGACTTCGCGGCCGAGGACCTGTTCGGCGTCCTGGTGCAGTACCCGACGACCGACGGCGTGGTGCGCGACTACGCCGGCCTCTGCCAGCGTGCCCGCGCCGCCGGTACGCTGGTGGTGGTGGCCGCCGACCTCCTGGCACTCGCCCTGCTGCGGCCGCCCGGCGAGTTCGGCGCCGACGTCGCGATCGGCTCGGCGCAGCGCTTCGGCGTGCCGATGGGCTACGGCGGGCCGCACGCCGCATTCCTCGCCTGCCGCGACGAGCACACGCGGCAGATGCCGGGGCGCATCATCGGCGTGTCGCGCGACAGCCACGGCAAGCCGGCCTTGCGCATGGCCCTGCAGACCCGCGAGCAGCACATCCGGCGCGAGAAAGCGACCTCCAATATCTGCACCGCGCAGGTGCTGCTGGCGATCATGGCCGGCATGTACGGCGTGTATCACGGACCCGACGGGCTGCGGCGCATCGCGCAGCGCGTGCGCGCCCTGGCCGCCACCCTCGCCGAGGGCCTGCGCCGCCTGGGCTACGAGATGGCTCCCGGGACGTTCTTCGACACCCTGCGGGTCGGCACCGGAAAGCGCACGGCGGACGAGGTGGTCGCCGCGGCGCGCGCCCGGCGCCTGAACCTGCGCCGGCTCGACGAACGGGCGGTCGGCGTGGCACTCGACGAGGCGACGACCCGCGAGGACCTCGAGGCGCTGCTCGCCGCGTTCGCGTTCGGTGCCGCGACGCCCAAGCTCGCGGAGCTCGCCGCCGCCGCGACGGTGGAGATCCCGGCGCCGCACCGGCGCACCTCCGAGTTCATGCAGCACGCGGTCTTCCATCGCCACCACACCGAGCACGAGATGCTGCGCTACATCAAGCGGCTGGAGGCGCGCGACCTGTCGCTGACCCGCTCGATGATCCCGCTCGGCTCGTGCACGATGAAGCTCAACGCCACCTCCGAGATGGTGCCGGTGACCTGGAGCGAGTTCGGCTCGGTGCATCCGTTCGCGCCGCTGGAGCAGGCGCGCGGCTACCAGGAGCTGTTCGACACGCTCGGCCGCTGGCTGTGCGAGATCACCGGTTTCGCGAGCGTGTCGCTGCAGCCCAACGCCGGCTCGCAGGGCGAGTACACCGGGCTGCTGGTCATCCGTGCGTACCACCGCTCGCGCGGCGCCGGGCACCGCGACGTCTGCCTGATCCCGGTCTCGGCGCACGGCACCAACCCGGCATCGGCGGTGATGGCGGGCATGAAGGTGGTGGTGGTGGAGTGCGACGAGCGCGGCAACATCGACGTCGGCGATCTGCGCCAGAAGGCGGGGGAGCACGCCGAGCGGCTGGCGGCGCTGATGGTCACCTATCCCTCGACGCACGGCGTGTTCGAGGAGGAGATCAAGGAGATCTGCGCGATTGTCCACGGCCACGGCGGCCAGGTCTACATGGACGGCGCCAACATGAACGCCCAGGTCGGCCTCTGCCGGCCGGGCGACATCGGCGCCGACGTCTGCCACCTGAACCTGCACAAGACCTTCTGCATCCCGCATGGCGGCGGCGGCCCGGGCATGGGCCCGATCTGTGTCGCCGCGCACCTGGCGCCGTTCCTGCCCGGCCATCCGCTGGTCCAGGTCGGCGGCGACCAGGCGATCGGACCGGTCGCGGCGGCGCCGTGGGGCAGCGCCGGCATCCTGCCGATCTCGTGGGTGTACATCGCGTTGATGGGCGGGGCGGGGCTCACCGACGCCACGCGCTACGCCATCCTCAACGCCAACTACATGGCCAAGCGCCTCCAGCCGCACTATCCGATCGTCTACACCGGCGCCCGCGGCCGGGTGGCGCACGAGTTCATCATCGACCTGCGGCCGTTCAAGGCGTCGGCCGGTGTCGAGGCCGAGGACGTCGCCAAGCGGCTGATGGACTATGGCTTCCACGCCCCGACCATGTCGTTCCCGGTGGTCGGCACGCTGATGATCGAGCCCACGGAGAGCGAGTCGAAGGCGGAGCTGGACCGACTCTGCGACGCGCTGATCGCGATCCGCGGCGAGATCCAGGCGATCGCCGACGGCCGCATGGATCGCGCCGACAACCCTCTGAAGCACGCGCCGCACACCGCGGAGGCGGTCGCCGGCGACGAGTGGCCGCATGCCTACAGCCGCGAGCTGGCCGCGTTCCCGGCGCTGTGGGTGCGGGAGAGCAAGTTCTGGCCGGCGGTCGGCCGGATCGACAACGTGTACGGCGATCGCAACCTGGTATGCGCTTGCCCACCGATCGAGGAATACGCGGTCTGAGCGGGGAGCGGCGAGCACTGGCCGGCGACGGGATCCACCGCTTCGAGCTGATCCTGATCGCGCTCTTCCTGGCCTGCTGGGTGGTGGTGGCGCTCGATCTCGTCGAGCTGGTGCCGATCGCCGGCCGCCTCGACCTCGGTCTCTATCCGCTGTACGCGATCGCCGCGCTGCTCGGCTCGGTGGCCGGGCACACGTTCGTCTTCCGCGCCCGCAGGGCCGATCGGGCGCTGCGCCGCCGGCTGCTGCTGGTCTACTTCGCCGGCCCGCCGGCGCTGCTCGTCCTGCTCCGCTCGCTGGCCAGCGAAGAAGTGCAATCGGCGGCGCCGCTGGTGCCGCTGTGGGCGGTGCTGGTGTTCGCGATCTTCACCATCGTCCCGCTCACCATGCGCCGGCCCTTGCCGCCCGGCAACCGCCGCTGACGGGCCGCAGACTCCACTTTGCTACCATGCCGTCGGGCATGGACGGAACGGTCTCCCCGATTGCGGCGCTCGAGAGCGCCTTCCGCGAGCGCGGCTCGGCGCTGGTCGCCTTCTCGGGCGGCGTCGATTCGGCGGTGGTCGCGGCGCTGGCTCACCGGGCACTGGGCGAGCGCGCTCTGGCGGTTACCGCCGCCGCCGAGACGCTGACCGGGCGCGAGCTCGATCACGCCCGCCGCCTGGCGCGCGAGATCGGCATTCGCCACGAGGTCATCACTTACTCCGAGCTCGACGATCCCGAGTACGTGCGCAATCCCGCCTGGCGCTGCTACGTCTGCCAGGGCATGCGCATGGACGGCATGCTGCGCCTCGCCCGCGAGCGCGGCTGCGCCGTCGTGTGCGATGGCACCAACGCCTCCGATCCGGGGCCCGATCGCCCCGGCCAGCGCGCGCTGCGCGAGCGCGGCGTGTGGAGCCCGCTCCTCGAGCACGGCGTCGACAAGGCCGCGGTGCGGGAGATTGCCCGTCAGCTCGGATTGTCGGTCGCCGAGCGGCCGGCCAACGCCTGCCTGTCCTCGCGCATCCCGCACGGCCAGGTGGTGACGCTCGGCAAGCTGCGCCGCATCGAAGCGGCCGAGGATCTGTTGCTCGAGCTCGGCTTCCGCGTGGTGCGGGTGCGCCACGAGGACGAGCGCGCCCGGGTCGAGGTCGACCCGGCCGAGGTCGACCGTCTGCGCGCGCTGTGGCCCGAGGTCGAGCCGCGGCTGCGGGCGCTCGGCTTCGGCGCCGCGGCCCTCGACGTCGCCGGCTACCGGCGCGGCGGCGCCGATTCTCACGCATTGTCCCAGCCGTGAATCGCGACGTGCTCCACCAGCTGCTCGCCGCGGTCGCGGCGGGCGAGGTATCGCCCGCGATCGCTCTCGAGCGCCTGGCCGAGCTGCCGTTCGCCGATCTCGAGGTGGCGAAGCTCGACCTGCACCGCGAGCTGCGCAGCGGTCTCCCGGAAGCGATCTACGGCGCCGGCAAGCGGAGCGAAGACCTGGTGGCGATCGCCACCCGCCTGCTCCAGGCGCACGGGCGGGTTCTGGCGACGCGCCTCGAGCCGGGCGCGGGGGCGCGCCTGCGCGAAGCGCTCCCCGGCGCCGTGTACCACGAGCGCGCCGGCCTTCTCACCTGCGGCGAGCCGCACCCGGCGGTCGGAGCGCAGGTGGCGGTGCTCGCCGCTGGCACCTCCGACCTCGCGGTCGCCGAGGAGGCCGCTGTCTGCGCCGCGTGGTTCGGGCTCGAGGTCGAGCGCCACTTCGACGTCGGCGTGGCGGGAGTCCACCGCCTGCTCGGCCGGCTCTCGGCGATCCGCCGCGCGACCGTGGTCATCGCGGTCGCCGGCATGGACGGCGCGCTGCCGACGCTCGTCGCCGGCCTGGTCGCCTCGCCGGTCATCGCGGTCCCGACCAGCGTCGGCTACGGCGCCAGCTTCGGCGGCCTGGCGGCGCTGCTCACCATGCTGAACGCCTGCGCCCCCGGCGTCGCGGTGGTCAACATCGACAACGGCTACGGCGCCGCCGTCCTGGCGCGCCGCATCGCCACCGCTCAGCCCGCGCAGTCCGCCGGCTGATCGCGCCGGCGCCTCGCTGCGGCGCGGCGTCAGCGGAACGGGTGCTCGAAGCTCAGGTAGAAGAAGATGCTCCGACTGCCGCGGCTGGGGCCGACGCCGATTGGCACCGCGACGCCGGGGACGATCTGCAGGCCGCTGGAGAGGTTGTAGGACCAGCGCACACCAGGGCTGACGAGGACGAGGGTGTCGTCCGCGACGCGGCTCTCGCCGATGACGTTCTGGCTGCGCGTCCAGGTGGCCTCGAGCATCAGGTTGACCCGCGGGCGCAGGAGCCAGATCAGGCTCTGGCCGAGATTCACGAGGCGCAGGTCGGCACGGTCGCCGGCGGCGTCCGCGGCCCTCGGCACGTAGGTCACGCCGGCGTTCGAGTGGCTGACCCAGCTCGGCGCCAGGACGACCGACAGCGGTACGTTGACCTGAAACCCCGCGTGGCCGAAACCGAGCTCGCGGCGTGCGCTGCCGCTGGGCAGGATGAGCGAGAACCGGGGCGCCATGCTGACCTTCGCATCGGGTCCGCCGAGGAGCTGGTAGCGGTAGTTGAGCGCGGCGTCGCCGATGCCAGTCGCGGCGCCGTCGCCGGCGGTGTGCAGGTAGCTCAGGCTGTAGCTCAGCTGATGCGTCATACCGGGGGCTGGCCATTCCTGGGTGAACGAGTACAGCCAGTCGCCGTCGCGCCCGCGCTGGAAGGTCTGGATGTGCTGCACGACGCCAGGGTTCTGGTTGTAGGCCTCCTCGACGAGGAAGCTATTGTCTTGGATTGGGGGGACCTCGTCGGCCGCCGCGGCCGCGGCGCCGGCGAGAGCGATCGCGGCGGCGAAGGAGGCCGCCAGGGCCGAGCAGCGATCTCCGAGCATGCGCGCCGAGGATGTCGCGCCGCCGGTCCGGCCGTCAACTCTGTCCGCCTGCGGCGGTCGTCGTCGGCTCGCTGGCGCGATACGCTCCCGGTATGCCGACCAGCACGGTCGAGGACTATCTCAAGGTCATCCTGCTCGCCGAGCAGCGCAGCCCGGGGGATCTCGTCGGGATGGGCGAGATCGGCGCCGCGCTCGACGTGGCGCCGGGGACGGTGACCGCGATGGTCAAGACCCTCGCCGACAGCGGTCTGCTGCGCTACGAACCTTACAGCGGCGTGGCGCTCACCCCGGCGGGACGTCAGCTCGCGACCCACGTGCTGCGCCGCCATCGCCTGGTCGAGCTCTTCCTGGTGCGCGTGATGGGCATGGACTGGAGCGAGGTGCATGACGAGGCGGAGCGTCTCGAGCACGTGATCTCGGACCGCCTGCTCGAGCGCATGGACGCCATTCTCGACCGCCCGGCGGTCGATCCGCACGGTGATCCGATTCCCGATGCCCGGGGCATCGTCGCCGAGCCCGAGCTGGTCACCCTGCTCTCCTGTCCGCAGGGCCAGCGGGTGCGGGTCGCCCGGGTCACCGATCAGAGCACCGAGTTCCTGCGCCTGGTCGAGCGCGCAGGCCTGATGCCCGGGAGCGTCGTGCGGGTGGCGAAGCGCGACCCTTCGGCCGACACCGTGGAGATCCGCCTGCGTGGCTCGGCGCACCTGAGCCTCGGCTCGCGAGCCGCCTCGAAGATCCTGGTTGAAGTCCTGTGAGACGCGGCGCGGTTCGCGTCTAGCCGTCGGCGGTGTGGCGCTCGGCCAGCATGGCGTCGCCGTAGGAGTAGAAGCGATAGCGGCGCGCGATCGCTTCGCGGTAGGCCTCCAGCACCCGCTCGCGACCGGCGAAAGCGCAGACCAGCATCAGCAGGGTCGAGCGCGGCAGATGGAAGTTGGTCAGCAGGACGTCGACCGCCTGGAAGCGGAAGCCCGGCGTGATGAAGAGATCGGTCGTGCCGCTGCCGGCCGCGACCTGGCCGCCGCCCTCCCGGGCCGCGGCTTCCAGCGTGCGCACCACCGTGGTGCCGACCGCCACCACCCGGCCGCCGCGCGCGCGCGCGCGGCGCACCGCGGTGGCGGTCGCCGCCGGAACCTCGTAGCGCTCCGTCTCCATGTGGTGCTCGTGCACCAGCTCGGCGGTGACCGGCTTGAAGGTGCCGATCCCGACGTGCAGCGTGACCTCGGCGCGCTCGATCCCGCGCGCGACGACAGCGGCGAGCAGCTCCGCGCTGAAGTGCAGGCCGGCGGTGGGCGCCGCGATCGCGCCGGGACGGGAGGCGAACACGGTCTGATAGCGCTCGCGGTCGGCCGCCTCGTCGGCGCGCCGGATGTAGGGGGGCAGCGGCACGTGGCCGAGTCGATCGAGAAGCCCCTCGACCGGCCGCGAGAAGCGCAGCCGGTGCCGCCCGTCCTCGCGCTTGGCGATCACCTCTGCCTCGAGCTCGTCACCGAAGCGCAGCCGAGTGCCCGGGCGGGCCCGGCGCCCGGGCTTGACCAGCGCGTCCCATTCCTGCGCCGCGATGCGCTCGACCAGCAGGATCTCGACCTCGCCACCGGTCGCGGCGCGACGCGCGAAGAGGCGGGCCGGGATGACGCGGGTGTTGTTGACCACCAGGAGGTCGCCGGGGCGCAGCAGCCCGGGCAGGTCGGCGATCCGACGGTGACGCGCCTCGCCTGGAGCGTCGAGCACCAGCAGCCGGCTCTCGCCGCGCGGCACGGCGTGCTGCGCGATGCGGTCGTCGGGAAGGTCGAAGTCGAAGTCGCGGGTGAGCACCGCGTTCTCCGGAGCCGTCGACGCGGGCTCAGGCCGGCGGCCGCGCTCGGCGCAGCACGACGACGGCGGGCGGCAGGGCCAGCGCCAGCAGGCCTCCGGCGCCCCAGAACGGCCAGGCCGGTCCCAGGTGGTAGAACGTCCAGCCGCCGCACACCGGGCCCAGCACGCGTCCGAGGGCGCCGAGCGAGCGCGACAGGCCCATGGTGGTGCCTTGCTGGCCCGGGTCGGCCCAGCGGCTGATCAGGCCGAGGGCGGTTGGGTTGTAGAGGCTGTTGCCGATCGCCAACAGGGTGGCGCCGGCGAGGAGCGCCGTCATCGAATGGACGGGTAGGACCAGCAGTCCGAGCGCGATGCCGGCCATGCCCACTGCCGCCAGGGGCCGCTCCCCGAAGCGGTGGACGAGCCGGCCGAGCAGGCTGGCCTGGATCGTCGCCATCAGCAGGCCGACGTAGGTCAGCAGGTAGGCGGTCTCGCGGTGGCCGAAGCCGAAGCGGCGCTCGCAGAACAGCGCCAGCGTCGTCTCCATGACCGCGAAGCTGAAGATCACCACGAAATACAGGACGAGCAGGCGCGAGAGGATGGGACGCCCGCGCACGACGCTGAGCGGCAGGAAGATCTCGAGGCCGCGCCACGCCGCTCGGCGCCGACGCGCCTCGGGCGGCAACGATTCGGGCAGCAGGATGAACGCCAGCCCGAGGTTGACAAGTGCCAGGGCGCTCGCCGCGGCGGGTACCGCCGCAAAGCCCAGGTGACCGATCAGGCCGCCGGCGGCGGGGCCGAGCACGAACCCCATACCGAATGCGGCGCCCACCCAGCCCATGCCCTTGGCGCGCTCCGCCGGCGTCGTGATGTCGGCCACGTAGGCCTGCGCGATCGAGTAGTTGGCGGCCATGACGCCCGCGACGGTGCGCGCCACGAAGAGGATCGCGAGCGTTGGCGCGGCGGCGAATATGGCGTAGGCCACCGCGCTGCCGAGGATCGAGACGAGCAGTACCGGGCGCCGCCCGACCCGATCGGACAGCCGGCCCCACAGCGGGGCGCAGACCAACTGCGCCAGGCTGTAGCTTGCGAACAGGAGCCCGATCTGGAAGGCGTTGGCTCCGAACCGCTCGCCGTAGAACGGCAGCAGCGGGATGATCATCCCGAAGCCGAACAGATCGAGGAAGATGGTGAAGAACACCACTCCGAAGCGGGCCTTGTGGCTGCCCGTCGTGACGGGGGGAGTCGGGCTCATCCGAAACAGCTTATCAACCGGCGGGCGCCGACCTTGCCGAGCGCGCCCGGTGAGGATCCAGGCGGTCGCGCAGCCCGTCGCCGAGCAGGTTGAAGGCGACCACGGTCAGGACGATCGCCAGGCCCGGGAACGCCGACGCCCACCAGGCGCTGCTCAGCACGTCGCGCCCGTCGGCGATCATGTTGCCCCAGCTCGGCACCGGTGCCTGCACGCCCATGCCGAGGAAGGACAGCGCCGCCTCGGCCAGGATCAGGTCGCCGATCCGCAGCGCGGCGTCGGCGATCACCGGGGTGAGCGCGTTGGGCAGCAGGTGGCGGGCGAGGATCGCGGCGGGATGCACGCCGATCGAGCGCGCCGCGACCACGAACTCGCGCTGGCGCAGGGCGCGGACCTCGCTGCGCACCAGGCGGGCGAGCGTCATCCAGCCGGTCGAGCCGAGCAGCAGAACGACCACCCCGGTCGACGGCTGCAAGAAGGCGGCGGCGGCGAGTGCCAGCAGCAGGGCAGGGAAGCAGAGCAGCGCGTCGACGCCGCGCATCAGCACCGCGTCGAGGACCGCGCCGCCGGCGCCGGCCACGCCGCCGACCACGATCCCGAGCGCCAGGGCGAGGGCGAGCGCCAGCGCCGCGACGGTCAGCGAGATGCGCGCGCCGTGGATGACGCGGATCAGCACGTCGCGGCCGAAGCGATCGCTGCCGAGCAGGAAGCGCCGCTGGTCGGCGACGCCGTCGCCGCGCCAGTTGGTGACGCTGGCGAGTGGCAGGCGCTGCGCCAGGCCCAGCCGCTCGACGACCAGCGCGTCGCCGTCGCGGCGGATGCGGTCGGCGAGCAGCCAGCGGCCCTCCGCCAGGTGCACCGCCGCGAGGCGGGTGCCGGGAGGCCGCAGCTGTGCCGACGCCGGATCGAGCTGCTCGTCGGGGTCGTAGGGTGCGAGCAGCGGCGCGAACAGCGCCAGGAACGCCAGCCCCGCGATGGCGACGGCACCGACCACGAGCAGCGGCGAGCGTCGCTCAGGCATCGCGCACCCGCGGGTCGACCGCAGCATGGAGCAGATCGGCGAGCAGCCCACCGGTCACCACCAGCAGGCCGTGCCAGGCGGTGCAGGCGAGAACCACCGGGAAGTCACGGGCCAGGACGGCATCGTAGGTCAGACGCCCCATGCCCGGCCACGAGAACACCACCTCGACGACCAGGGAGCCGGCGAGCATCGCCGGCAAATGGACGCCGAACACCTGGAGGAGCGGCGGCAGCGCGTTGCGCATGCCGTGCGTCCACAGCACGCGGCGCTCGGAGAGCCCCTTGGCGCGCGCCGCGCGCAGGTACTCCTGGCCCATGGCGTCGAGCAGGTTGGCGCGCACGAAGCGCGCGATGCCGCCGGCCGAGGCGAGCGCCAGCACGATCGCCGGCAGCGCCAGATGGTGGAGCAGGTCGAGCAGCCGCGCGAACGGCGGCAGATCCTGGGCGGCGGGTGAGTACATGTGGCTGGGCGGGAACAGCGGCAGCTTCAGGCACAGCGCCAGGATCGCCATCAACGCCAGCCAGAAGACCGGCAGCGAGTAGAGCAGCAGCGCCCCGCCGCGGATCCAGTGATCGGCGGCGCGCCCGGCGCGGCGCGCCGCGGCGACGCCGAGCAGCAGCCCCAGCCCGTACTCGAGCGGCAGGGCGGCGGCCGCCAGCAGCAGCGTGTTGGGCAGCGCCTGGCCGAGCACCTCGCTGACCGGGCGCTGCTGGACGAAGGACACGCCCCAGTCGAAATGCAGCAGCGCCGAGCGGATCCAGGCGAGGTACTGGACGGCGAGCGGGCGGTCGAGCCCGAAGGCGCGGCGCAGCTGCTCGCGTTGGGCGAGCGTCAGACGCGGGTTGTCCAGCGCCTGCACCGGATCGCCAGGCAGCGCGTGCAGCAGCACGAAGGTGGCGCTCACCACCAGCAGCAGCAGGAGCAGCGCTGAGCCGAGGCGGGTGAGGAGGTAGCGCCTCATGCGCGCCTCAGCGCGCCGGCTCGGCGATCCACCACTGGCGCAGGTTGAAGTAGGCGCTGAGCGCGTTGGGCTGGACGTCGCGCAGGCGGGCGGCGACGCCGTCGAGGCGCTGGGGCTCCCAGAGCAGGGTGTACGGCTGGTCGCGGTGGAGGATGCGCTGCGCCTCGACCAACGCCGCCTTGGCGCGCTCGGCGTCGGTCTGCAGGCGGGCGGTCGCGAACAGGCGATCGAGCTCGGGGTTCGAGTAGGAGCCGAAGTTGGTACCCTCGGCGATCGCCTCGGTCGCGAAGGCGTACGACATGTCGAGCGAGGTATCGATCGTCCACGCCACGATCGAGGAGTCGAAACGGTGCGCCTCGTTCTCGGCGACCATCTCGTTGTGGTCGAGGGCGCGCGGCCGGGCTTCGATACCGGCGCGGCGAAGCTGGTTCTGGATCAGCACCGCGGCGTCGGCGCGGATTCGATTGCCGGCGTTGTAGGTCAGCTCGAAGCTGAACTTGCGGCCGCTGCGGTCGGCGATGCCGTCGCCGTCGTGATCGCTCCAGCCGTGCTCGGCGAGGATCTTCTTCGCCTGTTCGGGGTCGTACGGCCAGGGCGCGAGAGTGCGGTCGTGCGCCCACACCGAGCTGATCAGCGGCGAGCACGAGACGGCGGCGGCGCCGCGCCAGATGGTGTCGACCAGCTCCTGGCGGTCGATCGCCAGCGTCAAAGCGCGGCGCAGCGCGGCGTCGGCGAACAGCGGCCGCTTGGTGTTCCAGGCGATGGCGGTGAACTGCCGGCTGGGGTAAGCGAGCACGCGGGCGCTCGTCGAGCCGCGAACCTGGGCGGCCGAGGTCGGGGTGAGCTGCTCGACGTAGTCGACGGTGCCGGCGAGCAGCTGGGTCACCATGGTCGTCGGGTCGGGCAGCACGCGCACCACCACGCGATCGAGGCGCGGCTGGCCGACCTCGAAGTAGCGCGGGTTGCGGCGCAGCACCAGCTCCTGCTGCGGCGTCCACGACTCGACCTCGAACGGGCCGTCGACCACCAGATGGTCGCGGAACCAGGCGCCGCCCGAGCGCCACTGCTTGAACGGCAGCGCGGCCCAGACGTGCTTGGGGAGGATGACGCCTTCATTGGCGTCAGCGAGCTGCGCCAGGTAGGCCTGGGTGAAGTGGAAGCGCACGGTGTGCGGGTCGACGACTTCGAGCCGGTCGATCTGCTCCTTGGTGTAGGAGCCGCCCCAGGCGACGTCGGGGTCTCTTTCGGCGGCGAAGGTCCACGCCACGTCCTCGGCGTCGACCGGCACGCCGTCGCTCCACACGACGTCCGAGCGCAGATGGAAGGTCAGCGTGCGATGGTCCGGCGACCACTCGTAGCGCTCCGCCAGGCGAGGCGCGAAGGTCGGCGGATGCTCGGTGAAGTCGGGTTGCTCCTCGAGCAGGGTGAGAAAGAGGGCGCGCGAGGTGACGTCGGCGATGAGCTGCGTGTTGCCGAGCAGTGGGTTCACGCTCTGCAGGTCGGAGCCGACCGCGATCACCGCCGTGCCGCCGCGGCGCGGGGCGGCGTCGCCGGGCGCCGGAGCCGGCGGCGCTTCCGCCTGGCGCCGGCATCCCGCGAGCAGAGCGAGGGCCAGGGCGGCGACGGCGAGCGGGCGGCGCGAGACGGGATGGTCTGGCATCGTTGAACCGAAGGCGATGCTAGATCGCCGCCGGGCAGGGGTCAAACCGGCGAGATGGGTGAGGCAGCGGGCGAAAAAGGAAAGAGCCCCGCCGGAGCGGGGCTCTCACCGGGCCGATCGAGCGCTTCGGCGCTCAGCGGATCTCGATCTTGCGCGGCTTCGCCTCTTCGACCTTGGGCAGGGTCACGCTCAGCAGGCCGTCCTTGAACAGCGCCTCCACCTTGTCGGTCTTGACGTTGGCCGGCAGGGTGAAGCTGCGCGAGAAGCTGCCGTAGGCACGCTCGATCCGATGGTAGCTCTCCTCCTTCTCCTCGGTCTCGAACTTGCGCTCACCGGAGAGCGTCAGGACGTTGTTCTCCATCGTGATGTGGACGTCGTTCTTGGTCAGGCCGGGCAGCTCGGCAACCAGGGTCAGTGCCTCGTCGCTCTCGCGGATGTCCACCGCCGGCATCCAGCGCCGATTCGTCACGTCCTCGGTGGCGCCGAGGGGGGCGAGGAACTCGTTGAACGATTGGTTCAGCATGCGATCGAAGCGCTCCCGGAACAGGTCGGCGGGCATCCAGCGGGCAAGGGTGGTGGTCATGTTGTCTTCCTCCTTTGGATCAGGTTCGCGGCGGCCAGCACTTAGCCACCCATGACATCCGAACGCTAAAATCCTGCCAAGAATTCCGAGCGCTGTCAAGTAATTTAGTATTGCGGACTCATATTCTGTACTTGCGACCCGCTGGGGGCTCATCCTAGACCTGGCACGGAGAGTGCTATCCTCTTGAATCTCAATGGCCAAGACGGTGCACACCCCGGTTTCCCGCCGCCTGCTCTGGGGCGCCGTGGTGTTCGCGCTTTTCCTGTTCGCCGATCTGGCGCTGTTCGGCTGGCTGATCGTGCGCTCCCTCTCCCAGCACGAGATGGAGAAGATCCTGCTCGAGACTCGCCACGAGGCCCAGGGGCTCGCCGACCGCATCGCCGGCCGGGCGCGCGAGGAGGGCAAGGACCTCTTCACCGCGATCGCCCTCGAGCACGAGACCCAGACCTACATCGACTCGATCCTCAGTCAGCGCGACATCGTGCAGACGGTCGAGATCCGCGACCGCGACGGGCGGGTGGTGTTCCGCGGTCGCAAAGAGGCGTCGGTGCCGCTGCCTGGCGCAGCACCCTCAGCGCCGCGGCCACGCGAGGTACCGCCGGCGGTTGAACGACGCATCTTCGAGCAGCGCTCGACGTACGACGTCACCGTGCCGATCGGCGACCTCGGGCAGCTCTACGTCGGCATCAGCCCCGCCGAGCTCGAGCAGCGCATCGCGATCCTGCGTCACGATCTGGTTCGCCAGGCGAGCTTCCTCGGCGCGTTGACCCTCGGCCTCCTGCTCACTGCCTCGACCGGTCTGCTGTGGGCCTGGCGGCGCGGCCGACGGCTGGAGGAGAAGGCCCAGGAAGCCGAGCGGCTGGCCTACGTCGGCACGCTCGCCTCGGGCCTGGCACACGAGATCCGCAATCCGCTGAACTCGCTCAATCTGAATCTGCAGCTGCTCGAGGAGGAGGTCGCGCAGGCCGCGGCGCCGGTCGGGAGCCGCCGCCTGATGTCGATCACCCGCACCGAGCTCAGCCGGCTGGAGCGGCTGGTGACCGACTTCCTGTCCTACGCCCGGCCGCGGCCGCTCGATCTCGAGCCGACGACCGCGATCGCGCTGCTCGAACACACCCTGGAGGTGCTCGCGGGCGAGTTGCAGGCGCGGCGCGTGCGGGTAGAGATCCAGGACCGCAGCGGCGGCGCCGCGGTGCGCGTCGACAAGGCGCAGATCGGACAGCTGCTGCTCAACCTGGTGCGCAACGCGCTGGCCGCGATGGAGCTCGCCGGTCGGCCTCCGGTGCTGCGCCTGGTGGCCGGCAGAGAGGAGCGCCGCGGCGGCGAGAAGGTGACGCTCGAGGTCGGTGACAACGGCGAGGGGATTCCGGCCGAGGTGCGGCCGCACATCTTCGATCTCTTCTACTCGACCCGCAAGGGCGGCACCGGGCTGGGCCTGGCGATCGTCGACCGCATCGCGCGCGCCCACGGCGGCAGCGTCGAGGTGGAGAGCGCGCTCGGCATCGGCACGACATTCCGCGTGCTGCTGCCGCCGGCGGAGGTCGAAGGTCGGCCGCCCCGTCTGCTGCGCGGCGCGCGGGCACTCTCTCTGCAGGGTTCCGGCCGCGGCTCCTGAGCGCCGGCGCTCACTGCTCGATCTTCTCGCCGCCACTCATCGACTCGTAGTCCTCCTCGGTCGCGAACTGCTCGGGGTCGTCGTTGCCACACGACTCGCAGTAGGCGTCGGTGATCTGCTCGTTGGCCCACTCGAAGGTGTAGCTGGGCGTCTCGCAGTTCAGGCAGATGAGGAACTCGGGCTCGGCCATGGGCGCCTCCTTGCCGTAGGACTCTAGTATCGCTCAGCCCGGCGCCCGACAGACCTCGGCGAAGCTCTCGATCTGCCGCGCCACCTCGTCCGGCCGCTCCCACTGGCAGGCGTGGGCGGTGCCGGCGACGATCTCGAAGCGGGAGTCGGGCAGGGCGTCGGCGATGCGGCGGCCGATCTCGGGCGGAAAGATACCGTCGCGCTCTCCCCAGAGCAGCAAGGCCGGCAGCTGGAGCCGCCGCAGGTCGGCGGCATCGTACGTGTCGGCGGCGCCGATCGTGTCAATGACGTCGGTGACGACGCGTGAGCGCAGCACTGCGTAGAGCACGTCCCGCGCCACCGGCTCGTACCACGGAGGGTGGAAGAACAGGGCGCGGGTGAATGCTGCGACGTCGCGCCGGGTGCGCGGCGCGACCAGCCGGCTGACCGCGTCCCAATCCTGATCGAAGTAGCCGCCGGCGTTCACCAGCACGAGCCGAGCGACGCGCTGTGGATGGGCGAGGGCGAAGCGCACCGCCATCCAGCCGCCGAGGCTGCTGCCCACCAGACAGGCGCGCGTGACGCCTTCGCGGTCGAGCAGCGCTGCGGTCGCCGCGACGGCCTGCGGGATCGACAGACCGCGGGCCGGCGCGCGCGTGCCGCCGAGCGCCGAGAGCTCGGGAGCGAGCCAGCTCGAATCGGGAGCGAGACGGCGCAGCACCGGCAGCCACGAGAGGACGGTCGAGCCCATGCCGTGAAGGAAGACCGCCGGTGGCGGCGACTCCTCGGTGCGCGTGCGTGCCGGGTGGCTCCAGTAGCGCAGCGAGATGCGACCGGAGTTGGCGATCTCGAGGCGACGCGGGTGGGCCCCCGCGGCGCGCAGGGCGATACCGGTCGACAGCCGATAGAGCGGCAGCGGCACCGGGCGAGCTTAGCAACTGGTGGGTTGGTGTAGCCGCGGCGGTTCACTCTGGGTTACCATGCGCCGCCAGATCTCAGAGTGCTGGATCCTGCGCCGAGCGCGTCGCCTGGACGCCGGCCATGGAATCGTTTCCGGGCGAGGGGGGGAACCTCATGTTGAGATGGAGATTGGGAATCGCCGGGGTCGGCGCGCTCGTCGCGCTCGGGCTGGCTCCGATCGCGAGCGCGGCTGCCGCACCGGCGGCGAGGCCTGGCGCGGCGCCGGCCAAGGTGTCCGCCGTGGTCGAGCGCGGCAAGTACCTGGTCATGGCCGGCCATTGCAACGACTGCCACACGCCGAAGAAGATGGGCCCGCAAGGACCGGAGCCCGATCCGGCCCTCCTGCTCTCCGGACACCGGGCGGACGAGAAGCTGCCGCCGCCGCCCGCCGGCCTCGCCCCGGGCGGCTGGGTAGCCTCGACCAGCAGCAGCTTCACGGCCTGGGCGGGACCCTGGGGCATCTCCTACGCCGCCAACCTCACGCCCGACCAGGACACCGGCCTGGGAAGCTGGACCGAGGAGATCTTCGTCTCCACCCTGCGCACCGGCAAGCACCTCGGCGTCGGCCGCGACGTTTTGCCGCCGATGCCCTGGCCGGAGGTCGGGCACATGACCGACGCCGACCTCAAGGCGATCTGGGCGTACCTGCGCTCGATCCCGCCGATCAAGAACGCGGTACCCGAGCCGCAGCCGCCGGCCGCCCCGGCCGGAGCGCATTGAGCGCCGGTCGTCTGCGACGCTCGAGCGCCCGGCTCGCGTTCGCCGTGGGCGCCCTCGCCGGTTGTCTTGCCGGCGGGGCGCCTGCGGTCGCCGCCGATCCGGCCGGCGCCCTTGCGGGCTCTGGACGGATAATCGGAGTGGTACGCCTCGCCGTTACGCCGCCCGAGCTGCCGCCGCTCCCGGTCGGCAAGGACGCCGCGGTGTGCGGATCGAGCCAGCCCTCGCCGCGCCTCGTGCTGGGGCGGCAAGGCGGGGTCGCCAACACCGTCGTGGCCCTC
>JBLMYC010000024.1:0-27649 GCA_050258075.1 Acidobacteriota bacterium | reverse complement strand
CCGGGGTTCGAGCGGGGGGCGCCGGCGTCCTCGGCGGGCGGGACGGGCGGCGGCCAGCCCGAACGGCCCGAGGAGGGCACTCCGTCTCAAGCCGGCTTGCCGTCGGCCACCGAGGTGGTGGCGCTCGGCGTCGCGGCGCCCGAGAGCGAGTCCGGACCGGGGACCGGCGAGAGCCGCGAAGCGAGCCCCGGCCGGCGCCCGACGGCGCCCTGGCCGACGCTGTGGACCGAGCCCGAGGCGGCCCCGCCGTCCGACGTGCTGACGCCGCCGGAGCCGCCTGCTGCGGCCGCCGAAGTACTCTCGAGCCCCGAACCGCAGCGGTGGACACCTCCCGCCATCCCCGACCGCAAGCCATTCAGCGTAGCCGAACCGGTCGGGCGTTCCGGACGTCGGATCGGGCTGTTGGTGGTGGTGCTGGTCGTTGCCGTCCTCGGCGGTGCGGGATACTACTTCCGGGGTCCGCTGCTGGCGCTGGTGGGAAGGGGTGCGTCGGGCCCGCCGCCGGCGGCGGCGCCGAAACCAGCTCCGGAGGTGGCCACGACGCCCGCCGGTTCTCCGAGCCCGGTGCCGGTCGGCCAGAGCGCCGGGACCCTGCACGACGAAGTGGCGGGCGCCGTGCCGGCTGCACCCCAGGCGTCCCGGGCGCCGACCGGGCCCGCGGCGGACGCGGCCATGTCGGCGGCAGCACCCGGCCCCACGGCCAGTCCACCCCCGAGTCCGCTCGTCGCTCGTCAAGCCGCAAGCCCGTCTGACTTTGGCGGTCTGGTGCGGGTGCGCTGGCAGGCGAATGCCGAAGGCCTCCTGGTGCTGCTCGAGTGCGACGGACCTCTGAATTCGTCACGTTTCGACACCACCCGCCTCGAGGGCACCGAGCCGCGCCAGCTCGTACGACTGCTGGGTGTCCGGCGCCCGTTCGACCAGACCCGAATCGCGGTGGGCGTCGGTCCGCTCAAGCAGATCCGCATCGGATATCACGCCGGTGCGCGGGCCGAGCTGTACGTCGTCCTCGACCTCGCGAGCTCCGCCGCGAAGGCGGTCAGCGTCGAGCCCCAGGGCAACGTCCTGCGCATCCAGCTGGTCGGCAAGTAGGCACCGGGACGGCGCTGCCCGGCTGTTACAATTCCGCGTCAGTGGAACGTCGACACAACCCGCGGCGGACGCGCCGAGTCCAGGTCTCCTTCCGGCGCCCCGGCGACGAGCACGTCTACAACGGCTACTCGACGAACTTCTCGCGGAGCGGGATGTACATCGGGACGACCAGCCCCCTGCCGCGCGGAACCCGGGTGCGAATCGAGGTGAATCACGCACAGAGCTCCTTCGTGATCGAGGCGGTGGTCGCGCGGGCGGTCAAGATGCCGGCGAATTTCCAGGTCACGGGGCTGTCAGGCATGGGCGTGCGCTTTCTGTCGGCGGAGGAGCTGGTGGCGAGCTTGTTCGTGGAGGAGGGTGCGAGGGCGCCGGTGGCGGCCGACGAGGCGGGGCAGGCGGAGAGCCCCGCGCCCCCCGCGACGCCGCGCCCACGACCGGTGGTGTTCGACGCGCGCGGTGCCCAGGCGCCCGATGCCCCCGAGGTGACCGCCCCGCTGCGGCCGGCGGCCGGCGCAGCGGATGCGGCGGCGAACGGTGCGTTCCGGGTCACCTTCCGCGATCTCGACCACTTCGCCGACGTGCTGCGGCGCGACATGCTGACCGGCGGGGTGTTCGTGCCCACCTCGAGCCCGCCGCCGGTGCATGCGCGGATCGTGGTGGAGATCGTCCCGCCCCTGTCCGGCGAGAAGCCGGTCCGCATCCTGGCGACGGTCGTCATGTGCCGGACCGCAGCGGAGTCCGGCCCACCGGAGCGCCCCGCCGGCGTAGCGGTCGCGTTCCTCGATCCGAAAGCGGCAGCCCGGGCGCTCGCACCGCTGGCTCAGAAGCTCCAGGGCTGACATCCCGCAGGCGCAACCCTCTGCGGGTAGAATCGGCCCGCCGGAGGTCCGGCGAGACATCATCCAAGGAGGATCCCCAGAGTGCCCTACAGTCCCTTGATGGTTCGTCCGATGCGTGAGGAGCTGACTTCGATCGGCTTCCAGGAACTGCAGACTCCCGCCGACGTCGACGCCTGGCTGGCGCAGAAGAGCGGCAGCGCTCTGTTGGTCATCAACTCGGTGTGCGGCTGTGCGGCAGGCAGCGCCCGACCGGGCATCCGCCAGGCCCTGAACGGCGAGGTCCGTCCGGATCGCTGCGCCACCGTCTTCGCCGGCCAGGACCTCGATGCGACCGCCCGCGCCCGCGCCGCGTTCGCCGACATCCCGCCGAGCAGCCCGTCGATCGCCCTGTTCAAGGACGGCGAGCTGGTGTACTTCGTCCCCCGCCATCGCATCGAAGGACGCAGCCCGGAGCAGGTGGCGGAGGACCTGCGCGGCGCCTTCGATCGCTTCTGCGCGGTCGCGGCGCGCTAGGTCGTCGATGGGCACCTTCCATCAGGACCGCGGCGAGCTGCACGGCGTCACCGTGGTCGTCGAGGCGGCGGGCGGCGAGCTGTGGGTGGGCCGTTGCGACACCTGTGACGGCCGCGGCATCCTGCTGCTCGACGCCGACCTGCACCAGGAGGGCGGCGAAGGCGGGCGCTCGCGCGAGGAGTACCTCGAGCGCGCCGCCGCCTTCGGCGTCTGGCCACGGCATCCCCAGGTCTTGATCCCACCGCAGCGCATCATTTCGGTGCGCCCGCTGGGCAGCTTCTAGCGATGCTCGGTCTGGTGGCCGGGTCCCTGCTCTGCGCGGCGGCGGTCGCCGGTGGCGCGTTCGGTGCCCACGCCCTGCGGGGCCGGCTCGAGCCGCGCGAGCTCGAGCTGTGGGAGACGGCGGCCCGTTACCTGATGTACGCGGGACTCGCGCTGCTCGTCTTCGGCCTCGCCGAGCGCCAGCTCCCGCGCCCTGGCCTGCGCCTCGGGGCGCAGCTCCTGCTCGTCGGAGCGCTCGTTTTCAGCCTCACGGTCGGCGCCCTGGCGCTGGGCGCCCCGCGCTGGCTGGGTGCGGTCACGCCGCTCGGCGGCGTGCTGATGATCACCGCCTTCCTCGTTTTCGCCTGGGCCTTGGCCCACGGGTAGCGGGTAGCCGGCGGCGGACCCGTCGCCGGATTTCGGCTAGGATGGTTCGCGCAACGCCATCAAACCAAGGGAGGCTCGCATGCTCCACATTCTGTGGTCGATCGTGGTCGGCTTTGTGGTGGGCTGGATCGCGCGCGCCGTGGTGCCGGGCGTCGACGCGATGGGCTTCTGGATGACGACGGGGCTCGGGGTGGGCGGCTCGATCGTCGGCGGGCTCGTGGCGCGCATCTTCAGCCGGCCCGCCGAGGGGTCGAAGTTCCACCCGGCGGGCTTCTTCATGTCGATCATCTTCGCCATCCTGCTGCTGGTGGGGTGGAAGATGATGCACTGATCGGCCGTCGTCACTCCAGCGGCGCGATCGGCACGCTGAACGTCACGTCGTAGCTGTACGGCACGTCATCGAAGGACTTCTGCGGCGACTTCGTGCGGCTGCGGCCGGCGATCGTCTTTCCGTCGAAGGTCTTGGCCTCGAAGACGTGCTCGGTGGAGCCACCGCTCTCGGGCATGCCGAAGCTCTGGTGCTGCACTTTGTAGTTGATGACCTGCTTCTCGGCGTTGATCGTCTGCTCGATGCAGGCGAGCTTGCCGTCCTTGGCCAGGTCGCTGCGCTCCATCGAGTCGCGCACCACGTCGGCGGGGACCTCCGCGCTGCACAGCACCAGGACCACGTCCTGCTTCTTGGGATCGAAGAAGCCCTTGGTCGCGTAGGCGTAGGCGTGGGTGATCTTCACCGTCTTGCCGCCGACGACCAGCTGGCCGGAGACCTCGGCTGCCGCCGCGCGCGACGGGCCCGCGGCCAGGCCGAGCGCCAGCGCCAGGGCGACTGCGCTTGTCTTGAATCGCATGTTCCCTCCTCGAGGTGGTGCAGGTGGAGCTCCCGGGAGGATTCTCGCAGATCGAGGGCCGGCGGGAGCCGCCCACCCGGCCGGCCGGTTGCCCGGCCCTCCTCTCGCGGTAGCATGTCCGGTCGGTGGCGCGCCTCGGCCCGCCGCCTTTTCGATCCGTCCTTTCCAGGGAGAACGACATGCTGAACGGCATCGCCCCGATTCCGGCTCCGTCGAACGAGCCGGTTCATTCCTACGCCCCGGGATCCGCCGAGCGCGAGTCGATCAAGAAGCGCCTGCACGAGATGCAGAACGAGACGATCGAGATCCCGCTCAGGATCGGCGGCAAGGACGTGCGCACCGGCCGCACTTCGACCGTCATCTGCCCGCACGACCACCGCCACGTGCTCGCCACTTTCCATCACGCCGGTCCCAAGGAAGTGGACAAGGCGGCGGCAGCCGCGCGCGAGGCGTGGAAGGAGTGGTCGGAGTGGCCGTGGGAGGCGCGCGCCGCGGTCTTCCTGAAAGCTGCCGACCTGCTCGCCGGCCCGTGGCGCGACACGCTGAATGCCGCCACCATGCTGAACCAGTCGAAGACCGTGTACCAGGCGGAGATCGACTCGGCCGCCGAGCTCGTCGACTTCTGGCGCTTCAATCCGCACTACATGCGCGAGATCTACACCCAGCAGCCGCTGTCGGTGCGCGGCATCTGGGACATGGTCGACTACCGGCCGCTCGAGGGCTTCGTGTTCGCGGTCACGCCGTTCAACTTCACCTCGATCGGCGGCAACCTGCCGACTTCGCCGGCGATGATGGGCAACGTCGTGCTGTGGAAGCCGGCCTCGACGGCGGTCTTGTCCGGCTATTACATCCTGAAGATCCTCGAGGCGGCCGGCTTGCCGCCGGGGGTGATCAACTTCCTGCCCGGCCGCGGGGGCGAGGTGGGCGATCCGATCCTGGCGCACCGTGACTTCGCCGGCATCCACTTCACGGGGTCGACCTCGACCTTCAACGCCATGTGGCTGACCATGGCGTCCAACCTGCCGCACTACCGCAGCTATCCGCGCATCGTCGGCGAGACCGGCGGCAAGGACTTCGTGTTTGCCCACCCCTCGGCCGACGTTCGCGCCCTGACGACGGCGCTGGTGCGCGGCGCGTTCGAGTACCAGGGCCAGAAGTGCTCGGCGGCGTCGCGGGCCTACATTCCGGCCTCGCTGTGGCCGGCGGTGCGGCGCGGCCTGCGCGAGCAGCTCCAGCAGGTGAAGATGGGCACGCCGACCGATTTCCGGAACTTCATGGCCGCGGTCATCGATCGCTCGTCGTTCGACAACATCATGGGCTACATCCAGGCCGCCAGGCGCTCGAGCCAGGCCGAGATCGTCCACGGCGGCAACGGTGACCGCGCGAAGGGCTTCTTCATCGAGCCTACGGTCATCCAGACGACCAACCCGAAGTTCAAGTCGATGACCGAGGAGATCTTCGGCCCGGTGCTGACGGTCTACGTGTACAAGGACAGAGACCTCGACGAGACGGTCGGGCTGTGCGACACCTCGACCAGTTATGCCCTCACCGGCGCGGTGTTCGCGCAGGACCGCGGCGCCATCCTCGAGCTGATGCGCGGCCTGCGCCACGCCGCCGGCAACTTCTATGTCAACGACAAGCCGACCGGCGCGGTGGTGGGTCAGCAGCCGTTCGGCGGGGCGCGCGGCTCGGGCACCAACGACAAGGCGGGATCGTCGGTGAACCTGCTGCGCTGGGCGTCGCTGCGCGCGATCAAGGAGAACTTCGTGCCGCCGACCGATTTCCG
The DNA here is from genome assembly GCA_050258075.1 of Acidobacteriota bacterium. Classification (GTDB taxonomy): domain Bacteria; phylum Acidobacteriota; class Thermoanaerobaculia; order Multivoradales; family JAGPDF01; genus JBLMYC01. The sequence goes on along the minus strand of JBLMYC010000024.1, from coordinate 21,929 downwards.
CTATCCGCATCAGGCCGAGGAGTAGGAACGGGTGGGCACTACGGGCGTGGAGCAGCGCACCCATTTTCGACTCGACCCCCGGCTGGTCGGCCGGCCGCGCAAGCTGGCGGCGGGCGCGGCCGAGGTCGAGCTCGAGACCGTGCCCGAGATGGCGAGCGACGATCGCGGTCTCGTGCACGGCAGCTTCACGTTCGGACTCGCCGACATGGCGGCGATGCTGGCGGTGAACGAGCCCCACGTCGTTCTGGGATCGGCGGAGGCGAAGTTCCTGAAGCCGGTCGTGGTTGGCGATCACCTGCTGGCGGTCGCCAGCGTTCGTTACGCGGAAGGCAAGAAGAGAATGGTCGACGTCGAGGTGCGGCGCGGCGACGACGTCGTCTCGACCGCCGTTTGCACCTGCTTCGTCCTGCCCCGGCACGTCCTGGGCTGAGCGGCCGGGGAGAGGTTTGAACAGCTCCAAGGGAGGTTGAGATGGGTGGCAGAGCTGTCTCGGGTGGTGTCCGGTTCGTCCTCGTAGCGTGCATCGTCGGGCTCATGGTCACGGCTCCCGCCGCGTTGGCGGCGCCGCCCGCGCCCGGCACCGCATTCACCTCGGTGACGCTCGACGGGGTGCGGCTCGGTGAGGACTTCACCCCGAACTTCTTCTCGCTGTTCCCGACCATCGTCTTCGATCCGGGATCGGGCCTCTTCCACATCTGGGTCTTCGACGGCAGCGGCTTCCAGCTCTCAGCGCTGCGTCATGGGACGTCGACGGACGGCGTCCACTTCGTCTCGACCGGCAACCTGTCCTACGCCGGCGGCTCGCCGTTCCCCGCCTATGGCGCAGCGACCGAGCCGGCGATGGAGTTCGTGCGCGCCGCGCGGGTGGGGAGCGACTGGAAGCTGCTGATGTGGACCTACAACGACCCGAGTGGCGCGTTCGGACAGTACAACTACAACATCAGCGTGAACGACATCGGCACCAACCCAGGGAACCTGAGCGTCACCCATGAGGGCCCGGTGCAACCGATCTCGGGCGGCGTTGCCGGCCAGGTGAACGGCGCCTGGGGCCTGATCGGAACGTCGCTCTTCTTCGAGTGGGACAACGTCGGCGGCGTCGGCCGCTTCGCGTACGCGGACGGCGCGCCGCCGTCGGTGAGCGGCGCGGTGGCGGCGCGGGACCTGATCGCCGGCACCGGGTTCGTGTACGGTCTCTCGAATCCGTCCGATCCGCTGGCCGTCTACCCGCACAACGTCGGGCGGACGATCGTCCAGCCGGACGGCACCCTCGGTACCTACTACGCGCTGCGCTTCTGGCAGACCGGCGCGCGGGTGAACAAGCAGATCTACTACGCCGAGTCGAGCGACGGCGGGGCCACCTGGGGAAGCCCGGTGGGGCTCTTCGCGGACGGCAACCTGGTCACCGTCGACGGCGCGCCGAACCAGGAGCTGTTCTCGCACCCCGAAGTGGCGGTGGCGGGCGGTCAGCGCATCCTGTACATGAGCACCCGCGCCGGAGACGGCCACTTCGTCGTCGTCACCAACGCGTCGGCGCTGCTCGCCCAGGCGATCCCCGCGGCGAGCCCGATCGGGTTGGCGGTTCTCGGTGCCTGTCTGCTCGTGGCTGCTGGGATGGCGATGCGGCGAGCCGGGGGCTAGGCGGCTAGCCGCACGGCAATGCCGCCTCTGGGGAGAGCACCCGCTGGGATCTCCCTTTGCGCCGGCAGCGTTCGGTCCCTGCGGGCGCCAGGTCGGACGAGAGGCGGTTGTTGCTGCTTCACCGTCTCAGGCGGTGCGGCAGCGCGTTCAGCGCCGCCCCGGTCAGCAGCAGCGCGAGCAGGGCCAACGCGGTGGTGGACAGGGTCGGAATCGCGGACACCGGCAGGGCTGCGACCACGAAGCTCGTCGGGTCGGCGGCGCCGGCGATCGAAGGATCGTCGGTCACGGCCGCGGCGTCGTTGGTGCCGTTGCCGTCGGAGTCGAAGGCGATGCCCCCCTGATTCGAGATCGTGTGGCCCAGCGTGCCGACGTTGACCGTCGCCTGAATCGTCAACGTCACCGAGCCGCCGACCCCGATCGTGCCGTTCCACGTCACGGTGTTGGCTACCGTGGTGGCGATGCCGCTGGTTGCCGTGGCGCTCGTCAGAGTGAGGTCGGCCGGGAGCGTGTCGGTGAACTCGTTGCCGGGATTGTCGCCCTGAGCGGCCGTTCCGCCGTTGTTCAGGGTGACGGAATAGACGACGGTCCCACCCTCGTGGAAGGAGCCGCTTACCGTCTTGTTGCCGGTGACGCTGGGGGCAGCAGCGGGCGCAGGAGCGAACTCCAGGAGATTGTAGTTGTTGCCGGTGGGCCACAGCGGCGAGGAGACGTTCGCGCCCGTCGCCGTGCTGAAGCCGAGCAGGCGGATCGCCCCGCTATCGGTGCTGAAGCCGCCGGTGAGGTAGAAGACGTTGCTCGTCGGATCATAGGCGGCGGTGCCAGAGGTCGAGCAGCAGTTGGCAGTCGCCGAGCCGATGAGCGTCAGGGTGCCGGTCGAGGGGTCGATGCTCGCCACCTTCTCTGCCGGGCTGGTGTCGTGGAGCATCGCGTAAACGGTGTTGGTGTCGGGATCGAAGCCGAGGTGGATGTAGCTGTTGCTCGAATCGAGCGTGGGGTTGCTGGTGATCGCCCCGGTTGCGAGGCCGATCGCGAAGAGTCGCACCACGCCGACGGCATCCGTGGTGAGCGACCCCACGAAGTACAGCTGGCCGTTGCCGAGCGCCGAGGACGCGCTCTGCAGTGAACAGCAGTTGCTGATCGCGGAGCCGATGTTGGTCAGCGCTCCGGTCGTCGGGTTGATGGTGACCAGCTGCTCGGTGCTGGTCAGGCCCGGCCGGACGAGCCCGTACAGCGAGCCACCGGAGAACTCGATGAAGTTGTAGCTATTGCTGGATGAGAGGGCCACCCCGGAGCTCGGGAGCTGGGCACCCGTCTGAGTGTCGAATTGGAACAGGCGCGGGGTGCTCGGATCGGCCGTGGTCGTGCCGACGAAGTAGAACACGTGCCCGGTCGGGTCGATGGTGGTGGCGGAGCCGACGCCGCAACAGGCGGAGACGCCGGCCCCCAAGGCCGTGAGCACGGCCGTCGCGGGGTCGACGCTGACCAGCCGCTCCGCCAGTGTCGAGTTGTCGTGGAGGACGGAATAGAGCGTTCCCGCCGCATTCGCCGGCGACGCTGCCGCCAGCAGCGCACCGGCGAGGGTCGCGGTGACGCACAGACGAATTCGCTTGCGCATGGGTCTCGCCTCGGAGGTTGGGCCTCCCGCTACTCTGAGCCCCGGCGCGCGGCGTGTCAACCGGGTTCGCGATCGCCTGGCCGCGAGGGCTCGGCGGCAGGCGTGGGGGCGATCCGGATCTCACAGTACGGGTCGCCGCGGCGCACGCAGCGCGTCTCCTCGGCGCGGACGCGGCGCTCCGGCGTCGAGACCATCCCTTCCCAGATGCCGCAGAAGCGCTCGCACAGCTCGGCGGTCGCCGGGAAGTCGTGGATGCGCCCGCGGGCGTCGCCAGGCGAGTCGCCCACCACCTCCAAGCGGCCGACGCTGTAGAACATCCGCCAGGTGGTTGGCGCCAGGCGGGCGCGGGACTCCGGCGTCGCCATGGCGTTGGCGAGCAGCACCGCGCGCTGGCGCTGTGCGGCGAAGAAGCCCTGGCGGCGGAAGAAGTCCGCGGAGTCGGGGTCGAGGATCGCCTGCGCCGCCCGCAGGTACACGACGAGCGCGTCGAGCGGATACCAGTCCACGTCGCGGATCGACTGCTGGAACAACGCCCGGTGGTGCGGGTCGAGGGCGGCGAGGACCCGATCGTGCGCCTCGGCACCGTAGGTCTCGCGCACGAACGCCGCCGCGTCCAGGAAGTCCCGACCGCGTGCCTGCGCCGGCAAGGCAGCCCGAGGATCGCTCACCGCGCGCCCTCCCATTCCGGACCTCGACTCTAGCTCCGTCGGCGGTCCCCAGCGCAAGGTATGTGCCACGTTCGGCGTGCGGCGTTTCCTCCCCGCGCCTCTCACGGACAGGTCGCGAAAGCGTCGGTGTCCAGCACCGTCTGGGCCTGGTGCCCGAGCGCGTTCTGGTAGGTCTTCTCGGTCGCCATTTTGGTGTCCAGCACGTGGAGGGTGAAGCCGACGTTGGTGGTCGGCGCGAAGAACACCCAGTACCGGTTGTAGGGCGCCGAGCACGCGTTCAGGACCTTGATCAGGACCTCGGTATTGTCGGGCCCGAAGAACCAGAACATGCCGCTGTCCGCGGACTCCGAGACCGCGACACCGTCGCCGTGATTGCTCAAGGTCCGCCATTCGATCCAGACCTGGAACCGTCCGCCGTTCAGGCACAGAGCCATCGGGCTGTTCACGCAACCGGCCAGCTGACCGCGGAGCTCGCCATCCGGATGCGTCGGCGTGTGGACGTCCACGTAGAGCCGCCCGAGGGCGAAAAGGCGAATCAGGTCGGGGAAGCCCGGGTCCCCTTCGCCGATCTCCTTCTGCAACGGGCTCGACCCGCTGCTGAACGTCGCGATCAGGCCGGTCACTCCGGAATCACTAGAGACATGCAAATGGGCCGAGGTCGCGCCCAACGCCGTGTGGTTGCAGATCACGGTGAACTTCGCCGGGTCGCTGCGCACGAAGGCCGCCAGGCAGCGGCCGTCCGCGGTCGTGGAGACCGGGGGCAGGACCTGGCTTCCTTCCAGCGAAGCGATGCGGGTACCGTTGGTCATCATGAAGGTCTGGAGGCGGATCTGGCCGCGGATCTCGCCGCTGGGATGAGCGGCGGTCGAGACGTTGACATACAGGTCCTGCGTCAGCAGATGCGCTTGCTGATCCGGCGTCAGGCTCCACGTGGTATTGAAATCCTGGCCCACATCACTGATCACGTGCAGTGTGGGGCCCAGCTCGCCCGGGCCGCCGTGGTGGATGGCGGCGCCGGTGGGTTGACTGCTCATGCCCAGGGTGCAGGTCAAGTGGAGCTGCGACTCCTGGAAGACCGCGGCGCAGATTCCCGTCGCGTTGGTGCCGACCGGCGGCACCTCCTGGCGGCCATCGAGGTTGAAGACGAAGCTCTGGGCGAGGGCCGGCGCGACGCCCAGCGACACGACCACCGCGCCCGCCGCGGCGACCTGGCGAAATGTTGCTCTCATGGCTGTTCCTCCCGTTTTCCGTGGCGACGGAGGGCTCTCGTTGCAGGAGCTCCAAATTCACATTTGGCGCCTTGGCCTCGGACTTTCACGCCCCCGCGGGGTAGGCTACTGAGGCTGACGCTGGTCGCGCCGGATGTCGCGGCAGCAGATCCCTTCTAACCCAGCTAGACTCCGCATCTCGACTCGCGGAGGTTCATGACGCGAGCGACCCGGATAGGAAGCCGCGCCACCTTCTACCTGGACCGGAGACCGACGACATGCGCAAGACCGCCACGCTCCTGACGTTCCTCCTCGTACTCGGCTGGGGCCGGATCGCAGCCGCCGACGACAAGCCCGCCGGGCCCGGCAAGGCCGACAAGCCGGCCGCCGAGGCGAAGGCGCCGCCGGCGCCGCAGAAGTTCGTGACCGAGCACCGGCTGCAGAGCGGGTCGACCGACCTGAGCTACACGGCCACGGCGGAGGACGTCTACCTGCATGACCCCGAGGGCAAGCCGACCGCGACCTTCTTCACCCTCTCGTATGCGAAGAAGGGGGTGGCGCGGCCGGAGGACCGGCCGATCACGTTCGTGTACAACGGTGGCCCGGGATCGGGCTCGGTGTGGCTGCACCTCGGGCTGGTGGGACCGCAGCGCATCGACATCCCGAGCGACGCGCAGGACCCCGGCGCGCCGCCCTATCGGCTGAAGGACAACCCATGGACGATCCTGCGCGCCACCGACCTGGTGTTCGTCGACCCGGTCGGCACCGGCTACAGCCACGCGCTCGGCGAGAAGAAGGACAAGGACTTCTGGGGCTACGACGAGGATGCCGATTCGGTGGCCGAGTTCATCCGCACCTTCATCACCACTCACAACCGTTGGAACTCGCCCAAGTTCCTGCTCGGCGAGAGCTACGGCGGCATCCGCAGCGCGCTGCTCGTCGAGCGGCTGCAGCAGCGCCTGGCGATTGGTCTCAACGGCGTAATGCTCATCTCGCCGGCGCTCAACTTGGCGACCCTGCCTTTCGCCGTCAACGGCAACGACCTCACCTATGCCACCCATCTGCCGGCGCTGGCCGCGACCGCGTACTACCACAAGAAGCTGCCCGACGCCTGGCCCAGCCAGCGGGCGCTGCTCGACGAGGTCGAGGCCTACGCCGGCGGCGAGTACCTGCAGGCGCTGTTCAAGGGCGACACGTTGACGAGCGCGGAGAGAGACCAGGTGGCGGAGCGGCTGCACCGCTACACCGGTCTCTCCAAGACCTACATCCTGCACAGCAACCTGCGGATCTACGCGCAGCGCTTCACCAAGGAGCTGCTGCGCGACGAGGGCAAGTCGCTGGGGCTGCTCGACGGACGCTACTCGCAGGACGAGCTCGACGGGGTCGCCGAATTCCCCGAAAGCGACCCGTTCGACGCCAAGACCTCGCCGATCTACATCGCGCTCTTCCAGAGCTACCTGCGCAACGACCTCAAGGTCGACTTCGAGCGCCGCTACATCGGCAGCAGCGACCAGGCCAATCGCAACTGGAAGAGACCCCGGCGCGAGGATGGTGCCTTCTCTGGCTACGTCGACGTGACCGGGCGGCTGGCGCAGGGCACCAAGGACAACTCGGCGTTGCGCATCTTCTGCGCCGCCGGGTACCACGATCTGACGACCTCGTACTTCGCCACCGAGTACATGCTGCGCCACAGCGGCATCGACCCGGCGCGGATGACGATCAAGCTCTACGACGGCGGCCACATGATGTATTTGTACCAGCCCTCGGAAGAGGCGCTGTCGAACGATCTGGTGAGCTTCATCGAGAAGCGCTAGGGGGCGGCCCCGCGCGCGCTGCCGTCACCTTTGGCGAGCGGCTTTTTCGATAGTCTCGTTCCCGCATGAGCGAAGCTCTTTCCGGTGGCGATCGCGTCGCACGCGTCCTCGCGGCGCACGGCGTACGCTTCCTGTTCACGCTCTGCGGTGGCCATATCTCGCCGATCCTGGTGGCGGCGAAGCGGCGCGGCATCCGCGTTGTCGACACTCGACACGAGGTGAGCGCGACATTCGCGGCCGACGCGGTGTCGCGGCTCGGCGGAGTTCCCGGTGTGGCCGCGGTCACCGCCGGGCCGGGGGTCACCAACGCGATCACCGCGATCAAGAACGCGGCGCTGGCCCAGTCGCCCCTGGTCGTGCTCGGCGGTGCCACCGCCACGCTGCTCAAAGGGCGGGGCGCGCTGCAGGACATCGACCAGCGGGCGCTGGTCGCGCCGCACGTGAAGTGGCTGGCGACGGTCGAGCGGGTTCGCGATCTCGAGCCGGCGCTCGAGCGCGCCTTCGCCGCGGCGGCGGGCGGTGTGCCCGGGCCGGTCTTCGTCGAGTGTCCCGTCGACCTGCTGTACGAGGAAGCGACGGTGCTCGGCTGGTATCGCGATGCGCAGCCGAAGGGCAAAGGGCTCGGCGACCGCGTGGCCCGCGGCTACCTCGAGCGCCACGCGCGACGGCTGTTCGCGCCGGGTGGAGACGGTGCGGCTGTTGCGCCGGTGGCGGTGCCGGAAGTCCCGTCCTCGACCCTGGCGCGGATGGCGGAGCGCCTGCAGCGAGCCGAGCGCCCGGTCGTCGTGGTCGGCAGCCAGGCCCTCGCGGACCCGCGTTCGGCGGCGCAGCTCGCGGCGGCCGTCGCCGCCCTCGGCGCCCCGGTCTACCTGGCGGGGATGGCGCGCGGCCTGCTCGGGCCGCGTCATCCGCTGCAGATGCGCCACCACCGGCGCCGCGCCTTGCGCGAAGCGGACTGCGTGGTGCTGGCCGGCGTGCCGGCCGACTTCCGGCTCGACTACGGCCGCCAGATCGCGCGCCGCGCCGTCGTGCTCGCCGCCAACCGCAGCGCGCGCGACCTGCGCCAGAACCGACGACCGACGGTCGGGGCCGTCGGTGACGCCGGGCGATTCCTGATCGAGCTTGGCGACCGTGCGCCGCTCGATGCGACCCGGATCGCTCCGTGGATGAAGGCGCTGCGCAGCCGCGACGAGGAGCGCGAGGCCGAGATCGAGCGTGAGTCGGCGATCGATCTCGACGGCGTCAATCCGCTCCGGGTGTGCCGCGAGATCGACCGCGCGCTCGCCGACGACAGCGTGCTGGTCGCCGACGGCGGCGATTTCGTCGCCACCGCGGCGTACTCGATCCGCCCGCGCGGCCCGCTGTCCTGGCTCGATCCCGGCGTGTTCGGCACCCTGGGCGTCGGCGGCGGCTTCGCGCTCGGCGCCAAGCTCTGCCGCCCGCAGAGCGAGGTCTGGCTGCTGTGGGGCGACGGCTCGGCGGCCTACAGCCTGGCGGAGGTCGACACCATGGTGCGGCATGGCCTGCCGGTGATCGCGGTGGTGGGCAACGACGCCGCCTGGACGCAGATCGCCCGGGAGCAGGTGCCGATGCTCGGCGACGACGTGGCGGTGACCCTGCGGCGCACCGACTACGAGCGCGTGGCGGAGGGCTACGGCGGCGAGGGCCTGCGGGTGGAGCGGCGTGAGGAGCTGCCGGAAGCGCTCGCCGAGGCGAAGCGCCTGGCGGCGGCGGGGCATCCGGTGCTCGTCAACGTCCACCTCGGCCGGACGGAGTTCCGCAAGGGCTCGATCTCGATCTGATCGGATTCGGAGGGTATGGTGCGCAGCATTCTCAGGCTCGGCGGAGTGGTCATGGTGGCGGTCCTGGCGGTGATGACCGTCCGGGCGGCGACGTTGCGGTCGCGCCAGGTGCACCCGGCGCCGGCGGCCCCGGTGGACACTCGTCTGGACGAGAGCGTCGCGGCCAGTCTGGCCGAAGCGCTGCGCATCCCGACCGTCTCGACCGAGGCGGGCCCGCCGGCTGCGAGGGACCTCGAAGCTTTTCAGGCGCTGCTCGAGCGCTCGTTCCCACAGGCTTTCGCCCACCTGCAGCGGACACCCGTCGAAGGCCATGGCCTGCTCTTGCGCTGGCCGGGAAGCGACCCCGCGTTGCGCCCGCTGGTTCTCCTGGCCCACCAGGACGTGGTGCCGGTGCCCGACGACGACGTCAGCCGCTGGCAACACCCGCCGTTCTCGGGCGTCATCGATCAGGGGTTCGTCTGGGGCCGCGGCGCGCTCGACGACAAGGGCTCGCTGGTCGCGATCCTCGCCGCGATCGACCGCCTGGCGGCGGCGGGCGGCGCGCCTCGGCGCACCGTCATCCTGGCCTTCGGCGACGACGAGGAGATCGGTGGGAGGGACGGCGCCGCCCGCCTGGCGGCGGAACTCGGGCGCGAGGGAGTGCATGCCGAGATCGTGCTCGACGAGGGCTCGGCGGTCACCCAGGGCATCGTGCCCGGCATCGCCCGACCGGTGGCGCTGGTGGCGATGGCGGAGAAGGGGTTCGCGACCGTCGACCTCGAGGTCGAGGGGGAGGGTGGGCACTCCTCGATGCCGCCGGCGGAGACCGCGATCGGCATCCTGGCCCGGGCTGTCGATCGACTAGAACGCCACCCGATGCCGGCCCGTCTCTGCCCGCCCGAGCGGGCGATGCTCGCCTACCTGGCGCCGGAGCTCGGCTTCGACCGCCGCCTGCTGCTCGCCAACCTGTGGCTGACCGAGCCGCTGGTGCTGCGGTCCCTGTCGGCGACCGCCGCCGGCAGCGCCAGCATCCGCACGACCACGGCGCCAACCCTGCTGCGCGCCGGGGTGAAGGACAACGTTCTGGCGGAGCGTGCCACGGCGACGGTCAACTTCCGCATCCTGCCCGGCGACACGGTGGCCGCGGTCGTCGAGCACGTCGAGCGGACGATCCGCGACCCGCGGGTCAAGGTGACCCTGCGCCGTGACATGGCAAGCGAGCCGTCGCCGGTGTCGCCGCTCGACGCCGAGCCCTTCGGGCTCCTGCAGCGGACGATCGCCGAGGTCTTCCCCGATGCCGTGGTGGCGCCGAGCTTGACTCCGGGCGCGACCGACGCCCGGCGCTTCTATGGCATCTCCGCCAACGTCTATCGCTTCACACCGGTCCGTCTGGAGCGCGCCGACCTCGAGCGCTTCCATGGGCGCGACGAGCGGATCTCGGTCGTCGCGGTCGGCGAGATGGTGCGGTTCTACGAGCGCCTGATCACCAACGCGGCGCGGTAGGCGCTCAGCCGGGGGTGCCGACGCGCTGCGTCTGCCAGGCGTGCAGGCCGGTTGCGATCAGGATCACCAGTCCGCCGGCGAGCGCCAGGTGCCCGGGCCTTTCGCCCTGCACCAGCCACACCCAGAGCGGGTTGAAGACCGGCTCGACCAGGAGCAGGAGCGAGGCCTCGAACGCCGGCACGTGGCGCAGGGCGCGGGTCAGCCAGCCGTAGGCGAGCCCGATCTGGAAGACGCCGAGGTAGGCGATGACCGCCCAGTCGGCCGGCCGGGTGCCGTGGACCGGCAGCGCCAGAGGCAGGCAGGCGAGGCAGGCGATGACGTTGCCGGCGATCGCGGTCGCCTCGGCGCCGCCGGGGCCCAGCCGGCTCATGCCGCGCAGGCCGACGACCGTGAACGCCCACAGCACCCCGGAGGCGAAGGCGAACAGGTTGCCGCGGGCGGGATCGGGAGCGGTCGCCGAGCTGGCGGTGTCGCCGGAGAGCAGGAACAGCATGCCGACCGCCATGGCGCCCATGAACAGGAGGTCGTGGCGCCGCAGCCGCTCGCGCAACAGAAGCGGCGCCAGGACCAGCAGGTAGAGCGGCGAGGTCGCCTGCAGGTAGATCGTGTTGGCGGCGGTGGTGAGCTTGTTGGCGTTCACGAAGCAGATCATCGTCGCCCCGTAGCAGGCGCCGACCGCGAGGATGCGGGCGAGCATCGCCGGCGGCCAGCGGCGCCGCGCCTCGGGCAGAGCGACCAGCAGCGCCAGGGCCGCCACCCCGGAGCGGAAGCACGCCACCTGCCAGGCGTTCAGGCCGCAGGCCTTGATCGCCACGCCGCCGGTCGAGAACAGCAGGGCGGCGCCGACGATCTGCAGGCGAGCGACGGTCTCCGGGTGCTTCGGCACGGGGGCTTTCTACCAGAATCGTGACGCTTCGCGCAGGACGGTCGGCGAGCGATGCTAAGCTCTCGCTCCACGCGTGCGCTCGTTTGTCGTCTTCCTCCTGCTGGGAGCGGTGCGGTTCCTGAGCCGGGTGTTCTACCGGTTCGAGAGCCGCTGGATCGGCGTTCCCCCGGCGGATCGCTGGAAAGGGATCCGGGTGGTGGCGCTGCTCAATCACACCAGCCTGTACGAGCCGATCCTGCTCGGCGTCGTGCCCCTGAGCTTCGTCTGGCGGGTGGCCCGGCATGGCGTGGTGCCGGCGGCGTCGAAGACGACGAAGCGGCCGATCGTCGGGCTGTTCTTCAAGCTGATCGCGCGCAACGTGGTGTCGATCTCCCGCGAGCGTGACCACACCTGGGCGGAGGTGCTGGCGTCGATCGAGCCCGACTCCATGGTGGCGATCACCCCCGAAGGCCGCATGAAGCGCCGCAACGGACTCGACTCGCATGGCCAGCCGATGACGGTACGCGGCGGCATCGCCGACATCCTGGAGGCGATCCCCCAGGGCCGCATGCTGCTCGCTTACAGCGGCGGCCTCCATCACGTGCAGGCGCCCGGCGAGCTCTTGCCGCGGGTCTTCAAGACGGTGCGCATCAACCTCGAGGTGGTGGAGATCGCCGACTACCGCCGTGCGGTGCTTGGCGAGCGCGATCCGGCGGAGTGGAAGGCCCTGGTCAAGGCCGACATGGAGCGTCGCCGCGACCTGCACTGCCCGCCGCCGGAGCCGGATTAGGGCCGGACGACTGACAGACCGGGCTCGGGCAGGAAAAAGAAGACCAACGCCAGGATCGCGTACACCGCGAGGAGCTGCACGCCCTCGAGCCAGTGCGACTCGCCGTCGCCGGCCACCTGGCCGGTGATGGCGATGGCGAGCGCCAGGGCGATCACCTCGGCGGGCGTGAAGACCAGGTCCATCGGCGCCGGTCCGAGGACGTGGCTGAGCAGGACCAGAACCGGAGCGACGAACAGGGCGATCTGGATGCTCGAGCCGATCGCGATGCCGAGCGAGAGGTCCATGCGGTTCTTGCGCGCCATCACGATCGCGGTCGAGTGCTCGGCGGCGTTGCCGATGATCGCCACGACGACCACGCCGACGAACAGGCTGGTCATGCCGAAGTCGCGCGCTGCTGGTTCGACCGAGCCGACCAGGATCTCGCTCATCCAGGCAATGAGAGCGGTCGCTCCCAGCAGCACCAGGACCGAGCGCCGCACGCTCCACGCCGGACCGTGGCTCTCGATCGCCGCCGCCTCGGCGGCGGGCTCCTGGAACAGCCGGCGGTGGGTGCGCAGGGCGAAGACCAGGCTCGCCGCGTAGGTCACCAGCAGGACCCCGGAGATCTCCAGGCTGAGGCTGTTCTCGCGCGGCGCCTGCCCCGGGCCCACCAGGTAGTGGTAGCCGGCGGGAGCGATCAACGCGATCGCCGCCAGAGTCAGCATGGTCGCCTGCGAGCGCGCCCCGGCGGGATTGAACCTGAGCTGCGGGTGCTTCAAGCCGCCGGCCAGGGTCGAGGCGCCGAGCACCAGCAGCAGGTTGCCGAGGATCGAGCCGGTGAGCGACGCCTTCACCACCTCGGTCAGCCCGCGCTGCAGGGCGACGAGCGCGATGATCAGCTCGGCGGCGTTGCCGAACGTGGCGTTCAGGAGGCCGCCGAGGCCGGCGCCGCCGCGGTCGGCGAGATGCTCGGTCGCCTTGCCCATCCAGCCGGCGAGGGGGACGACCGCTCCACAGGCGAGCAAGAAGATGGTGCCGTGGGCCTGCGGCTGCAGGCGTTCGGCGAGCACCGCGGCGGGCACCAGGACGAGGAGCCAGTTGAGCGAAGGACGGAGCCAGCGCGTCAAGGTAGGGAAACCTTAGCGACAGGGCGGCGCCGCCGTCAAACGGTGCGGTACGATGAGGAGGTAGGCCGAACCGTTCCGCAGCAAGAAACGTCCTGGGGAGGATAACCACCAATGGCTCGCTCGCTTCGATCCTGGCTGGCCTCTGCGCTCTGCGCGGCGGCCGTCTGCCTCGCCACCGCCGCTGCAGCCGCCAGCGCCACCCATCCGTTCTCGGTCCGCGATCTGGTCATGATGGACCGGGTCTCGGCGCCGGTCGTGTCGCCCGACGGCAAGACCGTGGTCTTCGTCCTGCGCACGACCGACCTCGAAGCCAACAAGGGCCGCACCCACCTGTGGGCGGTGGGCAGTGATGGCTCGGGGCTGCGCCAGCTCACGACCGCCACCGCGAGCGACAGCTCGCCGGCCTACTCCCCGGACGGCGCCGGCGTGTACTTCCTGAGCGCACGGTCGGGCTCCTCGCAGGTCTGGCGCCTGCCGCTCGGCGGCGGCGAGGCCGAGCAGGTCACCCGGCTGCCGCTCGACGTCGATTCCTTCCAGATCTCGCGCGACGGGAAGCTGCTGGCGGTGAGCATGGCGGTCTTCTCCGACTGTGTTGATCTCGCCTGCACCAAGGCGCGGCTCGATGAGCGAGCCGCCAGCAAGGCGACCGGTCGGATCTACGAACACCTATTCGTCCGTCACTGGGATACCTGGGAGGACGGTCGCCGCAACCACGTGTTCGTGGTACCGGTCGCCGGCGGGGCGGCGGTCGATCTCATGAAGGGCATGGAGGCCGATGCGCCCTCGAAACCGTTCGGCGGCAGCGAGGAGTACACCTTCACGCCCGACGGCAAGGGCGTCGTCTTCACCACCAAGAACCTGCGCCTGAGCGAGGAGGCCTGGTCGACCAACTTCGACCTGTTCTACGCGCCGGCAGATGGCAGCACGGCGCCGCGCGACCTGACGGCTGGGAATCCGGCCACCGACACGCAACCGGCCTTCTCGCCGGACGGCACGACGCTCGCCTGGCTGGCGATGAAGCGCCCCGGCTTCGAGTCCGACCGCCAGAGGATCGTGCTGCGCGCCTGGCCGGACGGCGCCGAGCGCGTGCTGACCGAAGCCTGGGACCGCTCGCCGGGCGAGATCGTGTGGTCTCGCGACGGCAAGGAGATCTACACCTCGGCCGACAATCTCGGTCAGCACTCCCTGTTCGCGATCGATGTTTCGAGCGGCAAGGTACGCACCCTGGTCCCCGAGGGGCACGTGGAAGCCGAGGCCGCGGCGGGCGACCGCATCGTCTACTCCCTGGCCCACTTCCGCTCCCCGGCCGACCTGTACGTCATCGACCGCGACGGCCGCGGCGGGACGCGGTTGACCGAGGTCAACGCCCAGCGCCTGGCGGCGGTGCGCATGGGCGAGGCGGAGACGATGACCTTCAAGGGCGCCGGCGGCGACACGGTCTACGCCTTCGTCATGAAGCCGGCGGACTTCGACCCGGCGAAGAAGTACCCGGTGGCGTTCCTCATCCACGGCGGCCCGCAGGGCTCGTTCGGCAATCAGTTCCACTACCGCTGGAACCCCCAGACGTATGCCGGCGCCGGGTACGGGGTGGTGATGGTGGACTTCCACGGCTCGACCGGCTACGGCCAGAAGTTCACCGACGCGATCTCCGGCGACTGGGGCGGCAAGCCGCTCGAGGACCTGAAGCTCGGTCTCGCCGCGGCGCTCGCCAAGAACAAGTGGCTGGACGGCGACCGGGTGTGCGCGCTCGGCGCGTCGTACGGCGGCTACATGGTCAACTACATCGCCGGCGCCTGGCCGGATCGCTTCCGCTGCCTGGTGGTGCACGACGGCGAGATCGACACCCGCTACTCGTACTTCGACACCGACGAGTTGTGGTTCCCGGAGTGGGAGCACGGCGGCGCGCCGTGGAACAACCCGGCTGGCGCCGTCAAGTACAGCCCGATCGATCTGGTGAAGAACTGGAGGACCCCGACCCTGGTGGTGCACGGCGAGCAGGACTTCCGCCTGCCGTACACCCACGGCCTGGCGGTGTTCACGGCGCTGCAGAGGAAGGGGATTCCGAGCAAGCTGCTCGTCTTCCCGGACGAGAACCATTTCGTCCTCAAGCCGCAGAACAGCATCCAGTGGCACGACACGGTGATCGGCTGGCTCGATCGGTGGACCAAGAAGTAGGTCGAAATCGAGGGGGGCAGCGAGTTGTGTCACGGATGAATCGATGTACCGTCTGACCCGTGACTGGGTGCGCCGCCGGGTGGCCGATCCGGTGCTGGCGGTGCTGCGCATCGGGGTCACGCCGGAGAAGATCGCGCTGTCGATCGCCATCGGCCTGGTGCTGGGAGTCTTCCCGGTGTTCGGCATCACCACCGTGCTGTGCCTGATCGCCGCGTTCGGCCTGCGTCTGAACGTCGTGGTGATGGAGCTCGCGAACTACCTGGCGTATCCGCTGCACATCGCGCTGCTGGTCCCGTTCCTGCGGCTCGGGGAACGCATCCTGCGTCTGGATCCGATCCCGATTCATCTGGCCGCGGTCAAACACCAGCTCGCCACCGACACCTGGGGAGCCATCATCGTCTTTGCGCGCGCCGAGGTGCGCGCCATCGTCGGCTGGCTGCCGGTGGCGCCGCTGGCGGTGGCCGCCATCTACTTCACGCTCGCGCCGCTCCTGCGCCGGATCCCGCGCGCCGCCTAGGAGCAGACGTGGCGAGCGCCGACGGCCGCCGCGGACTGAGCGAGGATGAGGCCTGGCGCCGCCTCCAGCAGGAAGGCCCGAACGAGCTGCCGTCGCAGCGCCAGCGGCCGCTCGGCGCGATCGTGCTCGAGGTGCTGCGCGAGCCGATGTTCGTTCTCCTGGCGATCGCCGCCGGGCTGTACCTTTTCGCCGGCGAGACCGCCGACGCCGCCATGCTGCTGGGCTCGGTCGTCGTGGTGGTGGCGATCACCGTCGTCCAGGAGGTGCGCTCGGAGCGCGCGCTCGAGGCCCTGCGCGACCTGTCGAGCCCGCGCGCTCTGGTGGTGCGGGACGGCGTCGAGCGACGCATCGCCGGGCGCGAGGTGGTGCGGGGCGATCTCCTGGTCCTCGCGGAAGGCGACCGTGTGCCGGCGGATGCGCTGCTGCGCCAGGCCACGCATCTGGCGATCGACGAGTCGCTGCTCAGCGGCGAGTCGGTGCCGGTCGTGAAGCTCGCGTCGGCGACCGCGCGCGAGATCGAGCGGCCGGGCGGCGACGGTCTGGCGTCGCTGTTCTCCGGGACCCTGGTGACGGCGGGCCAGGGGCTCGCGGAGGTCGTGGCCACCGGAGCGGCGACCGAGCTCGGCCGGATCGGCAAGGCCCTCGAGCGCATCACCACGGAGGCGACCCTGCTGCAGGCCGAGACCCGCCGCTTGACGCGGACCCTGGCCGCGGTCGGTCTCACGACCTGCCTGGTGGTCGCCATCGCCTACCCGCTGTCGCGCGGCGGTTCGCCTCGGGTCTGGCGCGAGGGCGCTCTGGCCGGGATCGCGATGGCGATGTCGGCGCTGCCCGAGGAGTTCCCGGTCATCCTCACCGTGTTCCTCGCCCTCGGTGCCTGGCGCATCTCGCGCCACCGGGTGCTGACGCGGCGCATGCCGGCGATCGAGACCCTGGGGGCGGCGACCGTGCTGTGCGTGGACAAGACCGGCACGCTGACGCTCAATCAGATGACCCTGGTCGAGCTGCGTGCCGGTGAAGAGGAGGTGGATCTGCGCGTCCCGGCCCGGCCGCCGAGCGGGCCGGTGCTCGACCTGCTGACCGGCGCGCTGCTCGCCAGCCGGCAGGATCCATTCGATCCCCTGGAGCGCGCGGTCCACGCGGCCGCCGATCGCGTGCTGGGTGAACGAGCGCGTGAGCTGCGCGGCTGGTCGACGGTGCGGGAGTATCCGCTGACGGCGCGGCTCCTGGCGGTCACCAACGTCTGGCGGCGTCCCGGCGCGCATCGCCTCACGGTGGCGGCCAAGGGTGCCCCGGAAGCAATCGCCGACCTCTGCCACCTCGAGCGGGGCGCTCGTGCCACGCTGTCCCGCCAGGTGGGGGAGTTGGCGGGCCAGGGCCTGCGAGTGCTGGGCGTGGCGCGCGGCGAGATCGATGCGGCGGCGCTGCCGGACGCGATGCACGACTTCGATCTCGACCTGCTCGGCCTGCTGGCGGTCGAGGATCCCCTGCGACCGACCGTGCCGGCGGCGGTCGCGGAGTGCCGGGCGGCGGGAATCCGGGTGGTGATGATCACCGGTGACTACCCGGAGACGGCGCGCAGCATCGCGCGTCAGGCCGGCATCGACATGGACGGGGCGCTGGTGACCGGGAGCGAGCTCGATACCCTGGATGACGCCGCGCTGCGCGAGAAGGTGGGCGCCGCTCGCGTCTTCGCCCGCGTCGTCCCGGAGCAGAAGCTGCGCATCGTCGAGGCGCTGAAGGCGCGCGGCGAGATCGTGGCGATGACCGGCGACGGCGTGAACGACGCGCCGGCGCTCAAGGCGGCGCACATCGGCATCGCCATGGGCGGCCGCGGCACGGACGTGGCCCGCGAGGCGGCGGGTCTGGTCCTGCTCGACGACGACTTCTCCTCGATCGTCACGGCGGTGCGGCTCGGGCGTCGGATCTTCGACAACATCCAGAAGGCGGTGTCGTTCGTCTTCGCGGTGCACGTGCCGATCGCCGGGCTCTCACTGCTACCGGTGTTCTTCGCCGACATGCCGCTGCTCCTCCTGCCGGTGCACATCGTCTTCCTCGAGCTGGTGATCGATCCGACCTGCTCGCTGATCTTCGAGGCCGAGGAGGCCGAGTCCGACGTCATGCACCGGCCGCCGCGCGACCCCGCCCGTCCGCTGTTCGGGGCGGGCGCGATCGCGCTGGCCGTGCTGCAGGGCGCGGTCATGCTGGCGGTCTCGGCGGCGGTGTTCCTGATGGCGCGGCGCGGGCATCCGCCGGAAGCGGCGCGGGCCCTGACCTTCGCGACCCTGGTGGTGGCTTTTCTGGGTACGATCCTCGCCAACCGCTCCTGGCGGGTGTCGATCGTCGGCACGTTCCGGCGTCGCAACGCCGCGCTGTGGTGGGTGCTCGGGGTGACCACGGGTCTCCTCGCCGCGGTCCTGCTGGTGCCCGGACCGCGACGGCTGTTCCATTTCGCGCCGCTGCATGGCAGAGATCTCGGCTTCAGCCTGCTGGCGGGGCTGGCGTGCGTGGCGTGGATCGAGGTGACGAAGCTCGTGCGGCGATGGCGGGCGGGCGTTGATCCCGGCGCGGCTCACCAGAGGTAGATCGCCAGCCCCGCCGCGAGCAGTGAGACGAGGGTCACCGGCAGCCCGACTCGCAGGTGCTCGCGGAAGCCGAAGCGCAGGCCGAGGCGCCGCGCCTGCTCGGCGACGATCAGGTTGGCGATGCTGCCCGGCAGCACGGCGTTGCCGGCGAAAGTGCTCGACAGCGCGATCGCCCAGCCGACCTCCTGGTGCTGCGGGACGAAGGGCAGCAGCAGCATGACCGCCGGGACGTTGCCGACGAAGTTGCCGAGCAGCACGACGACCGGCAGCAGGACGATCGGATGGGCGAGGTCGGCGCCGAGGCCCTGCAGCCAGCGCTGTCCGGCCTGGGTCCAGCCCGAGACCTCGAGGCCGTGGTTGACGACGAACAGCCCGCAGAACAGCGCCAGGAGCTGCCAGTCGACCAGCGCCAGCATGTCGCGGGTGTGCATGCGGCGACTCGTCAGGACGACGCCGGCGACGGCGAGCGCGGTGACGCCGGCGGGGATCGGCGACAGGAAGAGCGCGATCGCGCCGGCGGTGAGGAAGACCGCCTTCTGCGCCTGCCAGCGGTCGAGCGGCGGCGCGGCGGCCCGCGGCGCCTGCTCCGGGGCGGCCGGGCGCCGCCGGGGAACGCGCCGGGCGAGCAACAGGTAGGTGACCCCGAGCCCGACCGCGACCGGCAGCGCGCAGGCGACGACGAAGGGGAGGAAGCGCAAGCCCAGGCGCTGCGCGATCAGGATGTTCTGCGGGTTGCCGATCGGAGTCAGCGCACTGCCGATGTTGGCGGCGCAGGCAAGTGCCAGCAGGAAGGGCAGCGGGTCGAGCCCGCCGGCGAGGAGCGCCGCGCCGAGCAGCGGGGTCAGTGTGAAGCAGATGACGTCGTTGGTGAGCACCGCGGCGAGGAGAGCCGCGACCACGACCGTCAGGAGGAGCAGGCGGCGCGGCCCGGCGGTCGCTGCCAAGCGCCCGCCGATCGCGCCGTAGAGGCCGGAGAGCTGGTACTGCGCCGACAGGATCATCATCCCGAACAGCACCGCCAGGGTCGGCGCGTCGATCGCCTGCTTGGCCTGGGCGAGGGAGATCTCGCCGCTGGCCAGGAAGGCGACCGCCCCGAGCAGCGCGCAGCCGGTGCGGTCGAGCGCCAGGCCGGGGATGCGGCCGAGCGCCATGCCGACATAGGTCAGGACGAAGATCGCGAGCGGCAGGATGCCGGGCACGCGCGGAGCGTAGCAGGGTGCGGCGCCGGCCCGGGCACGGCCGCGCGTCCGTGCGCCCGGTCACCTGCTCCGTCCGGGCACGGAGCGCGGCTCAGTCGCGCTCGCTCTCGGCGGTCGCGGGAGCGGCCGCGACCGGCGCCGGCGGGGACATCGCCGAGGTCACGCCGAGCTCGTGGACCAGCCGCCCGCCGTTGTGGGCGGTGTTGGCCAGCACCACGGCGCCCGCCGCATAGAAGACCAGGAACACGGCGGTGAGCACGCCGCTCATCGCCGGCGCCGGAATGCGCTTCAGCCAGCGTGGCGCGAAGAGCAAGGCGGCGAAGGCGACGGTGAGCACCGCGAACACGGCGCGCGTCGTCTCGGCGAGCTCCTGGTGCCGCTCGAGCACGGGGTTGACGCTCTCCGAGCGCTCCGCGATGCGGGCGGCGGCCTCGCCGCTCGCCACCGCCAGGAAGGCGCCCAGCGTTCCGCACAACATGAGCACGAGCGCCGTGATCTGGTAGGCGCGTCCGCGCTCGCGCGGCAGCAGAGCCCCGACCAGCACGAACAGCGGCGCCACCAGCAGCAGCGCGATCGGGAAGTGGATCACCAGGGGATGGAGGGCGTCGAAGGTCGGCAGCGGCGGGAACTCGATCATCTGGATGTCTCCTCGTGGCTGGGCCAGGAGCGGGCCGCCGCCGCGGGCGCGAGCGGCGGCCGGTCCGGGTTCAGGCAACCGCCACGTACTTGTCCTTGGGATTGAAGCAGGACGGGCACTTCGCGAAGTCGACGACCTTCACGGTCATGCCGCACACGGTGCAGACGTAGTAGTTGTCGCCTTTGCCCTTCATCTCGTCGAGCTTGTCGAGCGCCGCCTGGTAGAGCTTGGCGTGCTCGGCCTCCGCGGTCTTGGCGTAGTTCAAGGTCTGCAGGGCGCTGCGCACGCCCTCGGCCTTGGCCGCGGCCAGGAAGTCGGGGTACATCGTGTCGCGCTCGTAGGTTTCGCCGGCGATCGCGGCCTGCAGGTTCTCGCGGGTGCTCTTGACGACCGCGGGCTCGATCACGGCCTTGGGCTCGCCGCCCAGGTCGCGGATCACGACGGCGTGATTCTGGGCGTGGATCTCTTCGGCCCGGGCGGCGGCGCGGAACAGGGTCGCGGCCTTGCCATAGCCCTCTTCGTCAGCCTTCTGGGCGAAGGCGAGGTAGCGCGCGTGGGCGTTGCTCTCGCCGTTGTACGCGGCCTGGAGATTGTCGAGCGTCTTGGTGGTCGTGGAGACGACCGGTTTGGCCGCCAGCGGTGCGACGGCGAGGAGGATGCCGACCGCAGCGAGGAGGAGCGCGGCGTTGCGAACCGACTTGGACATGGAAGACTCTCCCTTGAACGGCGCGCCGGAGTCATCCCGGCGCCCACCTGATGGCCAGGGCAAACTGCATGCCGGGCGGCCGGAACCGGCTCAAGTCCTGCGAGGAGAGCGGCTTGCGAGCATCACCGCGAGGCGGCGGGGAAAGCGATCTGGTACGAAATCTCGAACGGCGAGGGCCCCGGAGTTCGAGGAATCAAGCGTCCCGATCCGTTGCCCTGCCGCCCGCCAGCCGGCGCAGCTTGTAGGTGAGATCGCTGCGCGACAGGCCGAGCCGACGTGCCGCCTCCGCCTGGACGCCGTCGCTCGCCGCGAGGGCGCGCTCGACCAGGGCGCGCTCGACCTCGCGCAGCGCGGCGCGCAGATCGAGATGGCCGGGGAGCGCGGCCACCCAGGCGGCGAGCGGGGCGCTCTCGGCCTGGGCCTCACCGTCGGCCGGCAGCAGATCGCCGGGAGAGATCGCGTCGCCGGCGGTCAGGATCGAGGCGCGCTCGAGCAGGTTGCGCAGCTCGCGCACGTTGCCCGGGAAGTCGTAGCGCTGGAGCCGCGCCAGAGCCGCGGCGCTGATCGGACGGCGGGGGAGCTTCAGCTCGCGCGCCACCTCGTCGGCGAGGTGCTGGGCGAGGGCGGGGATGTCGGCGCGGCGTTCGCGCAGCGGCGGCACGTGGATCGGCACCACTGCCAGCCGGTAGTACAGGTCGTCGCGGAAGCGCCCCTCCCGCACCTCGCGGGCGAGATCGCGGTGAGTGGCGACCAGCAGGCGGACGTCGACCCGGCGCGGCGTCGTCGAGCCGACCCGCACGATCTCTCGGTCGGTGAGGACGCGCAGCAGCTTGGCCTGGAGCGACGCCGTCATCTCGCCGGCCTCGTCGAGGAACAGCGTGCCGTGGTGGGCCGCCTCGAAGACCCCCTGCCGGGTCCGATCGGCGCCGGTGAAGGCGCCGCGCTCGTGACCGAAGAGCTCGCTCGCCAGCAGGGTCTCGGTGAAGGCCGCGCAGTTGACGGCCAGGAACGGCCGATCCGCCCGCGGGCTCGCCGCGTGCAGGGCGCGCGCCACCATCTCCTTGCCGGTCCCGGTCTCGCCGCTGATCAGCACCGTCGCGAGGGTTGGACCGACCCGCGCGA